>JAIXVI010000044.1 GCA_027483065.1 Planctomycetaceae bacterium | reverse complement strand
CCCAGCGGTTCAGTCGTTGGATCGTTTCTCGTTGTGCGACGAAGCGCGAGCCGCGGGCGGCGTGGCGCGCGGCGAAACCGGCGGCGAGATCGGGTGTCGCGTCGCACGCTCGATCGAAAGTTGCGCGTTCGAGTCGGTGAGTGCGCGAGAGAGCGCTTCGATCGACATCAAGCGCGGCGCAGCGAAGTTCGCTTCCGCTGCGAGGTCATGCTGCTCGCCGATGTCGCTCGCGAGGTTGTAGAGCTCGATGCGCGTGGTATTGCGTGCGGCATCGCGCGTACGTTCATCCCCAGTCGCGGACGAACTCGACTCCCCCGCGACGTCGTGAAACCAAATCAACTTCCAATCGCCAACGCGCACCGCGCTGAAGGGCTCGATACCCGGCCCCTGCGGCCCCCAATCGTGCGGCTGATGAAAGAGCATCGCGCGATCTGCGGGCGCGGGGCCGCCCCGCCAATAGTTTGAGAGGTCGACGCCGTCGATCACACGACCCGCGGGAACTGACGCGCCCGCGAGCGAGAGAATCGTTGGGTAGAGATCGGTGCCGATGATCGGCGCGGTACGCGGCGATTCTTCGTGAGGGATACCGGGGCCCGCGACGACGAACGGCACGCGCAGACCGCCTTCGTAGGCAGAACCCTTGCCCGAACGAAGCGGCGCGTTGTGGGTGTGGGCGCGCGCGCCATCGGGCGCCGTACCGCGCGCGTGCGCCGAGAGCCCGCCGTTGTCGGACGTGAAAATGAAAATCGTGTTGTCGAGAATGCCGAGCGCGGCGCAGCGCGCGACGATTTGTCCGAGCGCGTCGTCGACGGCCGCGATCATCGTGGCGTACGCGCGCTCGGTTGGGTCGAGTTCGGGGTAGTCCGCCGCGAAACGCGGGTCTTCCATGATCGGCGTGTGAACACCGTACGGACAGAAGTTGAGAAAGAAGGGCCTCTGCTCTGCGACCGCGGTTGTGATGGCGTCACACGCCTCGCGCGCGAGCGCGTCGTCGAGCCAGACGTTTTCGTCTTCTTCCTCATCGCGATACCAACGCTCGAGCATCGGCACATCCCACACACTCGGCGGCGCGTCGGCAGGCGCGACCTTCCCGCGTTGTTTGCGCGCGGCGTCTTTGAAGTGGTCGCTTCCGAAGAAAGAACCAGGCGCCCCGGCCGCGTGGCCCGCGATGTTGACGTCGAAGCCAAAGTTGCGTGGATCCGCGCCGGGCGTGCCGCGCGCACCGAAGTGCGCTTTGCCGACATGCATCGTGCGGTAGCCGGCGTTTGCGAGGAGTTGCGGGAGTTCAGCACCCGTTGGCTGCGCACCGTTGACTTGCCACGCCGGCGGATCGAGTCGCGCGTGGCGCGAAGACGTGTCGCGGTCCTTTTCGAGCGTCCAGTAGGTGATGTGCGTTCGGGCAGGCGATTGGCCGGTGAGGATCGCGGTCCGTGAGGGCGTGCAAACGGGCGCGGCGGCGTAGGCATCGGAGAATCGCAGACCGCGCGCGGCGAGGCGCTCGAGGTTGGGGGTCTTCCACGGCACCGTCCCCAAAGGTGATCCCGACGGTGCACGGCACGTGCCGCCCAGTGCCTGGCACTGCATGGCACGTGCCGTGCACTGCCTGCCCCCACAGCTGCACCCCGCCAGCATCGGCACCGACGTGTCCTGCTGTCCGAGATCGTCGACCAGGATGAGCACAATGTTTGGGTGCGCGGCGCCGACGCCCTGCTTCGAGTCCGCCTTGCCCGCAACATCACGCGCGGTTGCGCTGCCCGACGTGCACGAAAGCTGCGCAAACAACGAGAGGGCATACACCAGCACCAAGAGGAGCTTTGCCAAAGGAACTCCAAAACGAGCATTCCATGCGTGCTGAGCGTTCTGCCGCGTCGACATGACGCGAGTGTCGCGAGGGAACGCTCGCCCGACAACTCCCACGCGCCGGTGACGCGTGAAGTTGGCGAAGTTTGGGGTGACCTGCGCGGCGACTTGCATGGTGCACGGCACGTGCCATGCAGTGCCAGGCACTGAGCGGCACGTGCCGTGCACCGTTCGTGTGTGCGTGTTCCTGCGGGGCGGTACTCTCCGCGCATGGCTCCCGATCCAGCCGCGCTCCCCAACTTCCTCCCCTCCGCGTATCCCGTCAACGATTACGGCCCCATCATGAAGGGCATGGCGATCGGAGGGCTCGGCATCTTCCACGTCTTCCTCGCGCAATTCGCCATCGGCGGCGGCTTCCTGCTCTTCTGGTTTGAATGGCTCGCGCAATCGGGCCGCGAACCGCTCGCACGCCGCCTCATCGACAGCGTCTTCCGCGTCCTGATCTTCCTCTCCTTCGTCCTCGGCGCGCTCACCGGCGTCGGCATGTGGCTCACGTCGATCCAAGTTTCCGCACCGACGATCGGACTGATGGTCGACGAGTTCCACTGGATTTGGGCCACCGAGTGGATCTTTTTCTGGATTGAAGTCGTCGCGGGATACGCGTTCTTCCGGTACGGCGATCGGCTCAGCGGCCGCGAGCGGCTCACCCTCCTCGCGATCTATTCGATCGCCGGATTCGGCAGCCTGTTCTGGATCAACGGCATTCTCTCGTGGCAACTCACGCCGGGCGGCTGGGTCACCTCAGGCAGCATTTGGGAAGGTTTCTTCAACCCGACGTTCTGGCCGTCGCTTCTCTTCCGCACCGTGGTCTGCCTCGTCCTTGCTGCGCTCGGCGCTGCGATCGTCCTCAACGCGCTTCCGGGATTCTCCCGCGAAGAACGCGAGCGCTTGCTGCATCAACTCTCGCCGTTCTTCCTGCCGATGCTCGCGATGCCGATCCTCGGCGCGTGGTACCTCGCCGCGATGCCTGCCGACAGTCGCGGCTGGATTCTCGGCGGCTCCATGGTGATGACGATGTTCTTCAATATCGCCGCGGGCTCGTCGGCGCTCATCGGTGGCTACGGCGTGATCGCGTTGTGGCGACAGAAGAACTACATGAACGGCGCGACGGCGACGCTTCTCGCGGCGATCGCGTTCGGCGCAACGGGCGCGGGCGAATTCATCCGCGAAGGCGCGCGCAAGCCCTACTCCGTCCGCGAAACGCTCTACTCAAACGCCATCACCCCTGCGCAAGTCGCGTCGTTGCGTGAGACGGGCGTCCTCGCGACTGACCCCTACCCGCTGCGCGACGCGAGCGACTACCCCACCGAGCAGTTGCGCGAAGGGCGACTCGTCTATCGCAACCTCTGCTCGGTTTGCCACACGATTCGCGGAGCGAATGCGCTCGACGCACTCATGGGCGATTGGGCGATCGAGCAGAAGCGCCTGAACGTCGCGATGTTGCAGTGGACGGAAGGCTTCATGCCACCCTTCGCGGGCACCGCAGAAGAACTCGAAGCGCTCGTTCAGTACATCGCGTGGGAGCACAAGCATCGACCCGCCGCGTGGCCTGAATCGCGCGATCCCGCGGTGTTCGCCGAGATTCGTGAGGCGCTCAAACGCGCGGGTCCACATCCCGCGCCACGCGCACAAGAACTCGCCGGAAGCGAGGAGGCGCGATGAATCCGATCGCAACACTGGCTGCTGCCCAGACTGCGGTGGACGCGACAACAAGTGCGGCAACGAGCGCCGCGCCAATCGCGGCCCAAAACGCTGCGCAAAACGTCGACACGCTGCTTTCAACGCTGCCGACGTCGACCTTGATCTACATCGTGCTCTTGATCGCGACCTACGCGCTGCATGCGATTTTCATGCACTACACGATCGGTGGAGCGCTTTGGACGTTGGGTTCCGCGATTCGAGGCCGCTTCTCGCCAAGCACGAACGCGCCGCGCGACGTGCTCGCAACAACCGTGCGCGATTGGCTGCCCTCGGCCGTTTCCGGCGCGATCACCGCGGGAATCGCGCCACTTCTCTTCGTACAAATCGTCTATCAAAAGAGTTTCTACACCGCGAATCTCTTGCTCTTTAATCGCTGGATGCTGTTGCTCCCAGCGCTGATCATCGCGACTTACGCGCTTTACGTTGTGAAAGCGCACAGCTTCGCGCGCGGCCGACTTGTGAAATCGCTTGCAGCCGCCGTTGCAACCGCGCTCATCGCGTACACAGGGATCGCGTTCGTCGAGAACCACTTGCTGTCTCTTCAACCAGCGGCATGGCCTGCGATTTACGGTGG
>JAIXVI010000261.1 GCA_027483065.1 Planctomycetaceae bacterium | reverse complement strand
TGACCTCTTTGATTCTTCTCGCGAGCTCCTTCCCGATTCAACGGACCACTTCGCATGGGCGGGTCTTGAGGGGGAAGTCGCTGCGGTCAACAAGCGTCGAAATGGAGAACCTGCCGCATTTGAGAGGATCGTGCGTGGAGTCGCCTCGGGCGAGATTCCCGCGACGCTTGCCGAACGTATGGCAGCGGCCGATGGACTCGGTCCCTATCACCTCGCGGCCGTCGCCGCGGAACAACTTGCCTCATCACCAAATCTCACTGAGCGTTTGCGCGCAATCAGGTCGCTTGCGAAGTTGGTCCGGGTGGATGTCGATCAAGGATCGCTCGAAGCGGTTTTCGACCCAAGCCGTCGGAAGATGGCGCGCGACGGCATTCCGGGATTCGCGCTGCACCCATCGCTCTCGACGAACTTCGTCGGGCAGGCGCGTGCGCGCGCGGTCATCTCGTTGGTCGCACTTGAGTACGCACTCGCGCAGGCGGCACGCGATGGTGACAGTACGCGACTTGCCGATCTCTTCGGTGGGCCCGCGCCGGTCGTCACGGCAGAAGTGTTGGCGAAGGCGCGAGCGGAACTCGCGCGTCCTATTCCTGAACTCCGAGAGTCGGTCGAAGAGGCGCGCGCGCGGACTGTAGATCCAGCCGATGTCGAAGCACTGGATGCTCTGTTACGCGCGAAAGCCGTCACTGTCGAACAACTCGAAGCCGTTCGCCGCGGCGCCGAGTGCCCAATCTCTGAGTTGTTCGACCTCACACAAACTGATCCGGTGTACTTGCGTGGATTCGAAGGCAAGTGAGCTCAAGCCGCGCATAAATGATCGGAGCGAAACAGCTTCGCGAGTCGCGCGATCAGCAATCAGTACGCCCAACGAAAAGCGCCCGCATCACTGCGGGCGCTTCTCTTGTTTTGGGCGTGTGACGCTGTCGTATATGTCAGCGTCGCGCGAGCATCACTCGGCCGACTCAGCAGCGACTGGCTCTGGAGCTGACTCCGTCGTCGGTTGCGTCTTGCGGAGCGCGATTTCGTCCGCGAGTTGCTGACGACCTTCCATCGCTGCCATCTGCTCAGCGGTGAGGTGATCGGCGCGCGTGAGCATCGAACGAAGAAGCTTTTCGCTGAGTCGAGCATCGCGCTCGATCGAGGCGAGCTTCTGTGCATCGCACTTGAAGTAGGTGAGGAAGTACACGCCGCGCTTGTTGCCCTTGATGTCGTAGGCGAGGCGACGCTCGTCCCACTTGCAGAGGCTCACGATTTCGGCGCCGCCCTTCGAGAGGATCTCGAGGACGTGGTCGGCGGCAGACTGAAGGTCGGCAGCGACCGTCTGCGGGAAGAGGAACATGCCTTCGTAGGCGTTGATGCGGGTTTCAGACATTGTGTTTCCAATCTTGTTGCTGCCGAGGCAGCGGGTTCAACTTCAGTTCTTGTTGATGGGGTTTGTGTTGGTTTCAGTCTTCGGTGCTGGCGCGGTCTTGCTTGCAGCCGTGCTTGCAGTCTTGTCGTCGTTCTTGCCGCCGTCTTTCTTCGCCGGCGCATCTTCTGCGCGGCGATTGAAACGGTTCATGGCCTCGGTCATGCCGCGAGCGATCCAACATTCCGCTGCGTCGCAGGCGAAGTTGATCGCTTCGTCGACGAGTGGCTGTTGATCTTCGCGAAACCGACCGAGCACGTAGTCTCGCTGCGGTATCCGCCCTGGTGCGTCGACGCCAATGCGGCAACGCGAGTAGCGGTTGGTTCCGAGTTTCGACTCAATGTCGGCAAGGCCGTTGTGTCCGCCGGCGCTGCCATCCATGCGAAGCCGAATGGCGCCGCAGGGGAGGGCGATGTCGTCGACGATCACGAGCAAATCTCGCGTCGCATCGAGTTTGAAGAATCGAATCGCTTCGGCAACCGTGGAGCCAGAGAGGTTCATGTAGGTCATGGGCTTGAGAAGGAGGACCTTCTCTCCGCCCACTTCGCCCTCCGACGCGAGCGCTTGAAAGCGTGCGCGTGCGGCTTGCGAAGGGTCGCAGACGCGACGCGCCAAGCGATCGATGCAGTCGAAGCCGACGTTGTGTCGGGTTCGCTGGTATTCGATGCCTGGGTTGCCGAGTCCGACGACGATTTTCATGACAATACTCTTGATGCTTCACGCTCAACGGCGCTACACATGCGCGCCGTGTCCGAAGATTGCGTGACTTACTTCTCGACTTACTTCTCGACTTACTTCTTGTCGTCCTTCTTCTCGGCAGCAGCGGCAGCGGCTGGAGCAGCGGCTGCTGCGCCTGGGGTCGCGGCTTCAGCAGCGGCTTCTTCCTTGACGGTCTGAACGCGCACGATGACCGCGTGTGGGTCGGTCGCGAGTTCGGTGCCCGCAGCAAACTTGAGGTCGCCTGCGGTGAAGGTTTCGCCCGTCATCGTCGTCATGTCGACGCGGACGTGCTCAGGGATGTCGCGCACCTTGCAACGGACTTGGATATCCGCGAGCTCGTGGACGACGACGGTGCCCGACTTCTTCGCGGCTTCTGGAGCGCCGAAGAACTCGAGGCTGACGGTGACCGTCACGACTTCGTCGAGGTTGACGCGCGCAAGGTCCATGTGGATGACGTCGTCACCGAGGTAACCGAACTGCAGGTCCTTGACGAGGCAGGTTTCGGTCGTGCCGCCGATGGTGAGGTTCATCACGTGCAGGCCGCGCTTCAGGGCGCCGACGGCGATCTTCTCATCGACGTGCACCGAAAGCGGCTCCGAGCCGTGACCGTAAATGACCGCTGGGAGGCGGCCCGCTGCGCGAAGACGCTTCGAGTAGCGGCTGCCGAGGCGATCGCGGTGCGTAGCCTCGATGGTGGGGACTTCCTTTGCCATATGTAACTCTCCGAAACTGAAAAGGGGTGAATAAAGCGAAAGTGGAATGCGCTACCGCTTGACGCCTGCGCCATGGCGGAAGAGCGCGGAAATAGATTGATCGTGGTGAATGCGGTGGATTGCTTCGCCGAGAAGCTTCGCCACGCTGAGGACTTCGAGTTTCGACTCAAGCGCCTTCGTGCGTGCGCCGCAAGGAATCGTGTCGGCGACGACAACTTTCGAGATCGGGCTCTCGAGCAGTCGTTGCATCGCGAGGCCAACGAGCACGGGGTGCGTGCACGCCGCAATCACGTCCTTCGCGCCGCGCTCGACGACGAGTTTCGCCGCTTCGCAGACGGTGCCTGCGGTCGAAATCATGTCATCGAACATGAGCACGGTGCGACCTTCGACGTCGCCGATCAAGTTCTTGACGACGACCTTCGAACCCGATTGACGACGCTTGTCGATGATCGCGAGATCGCACTGCAAGATGTTCGCGAACATGTTCGCGACCTTCACGTTGCCGACGTCGGGCGAGACAACAACGACATCGCCGAGTGTTTCGCGAATCGAAAGGAAGTGGTCGGCGAGCACGGGCGCGGCGCTCACGTGATCGACGGGAATATCGAAGAATCCCTGGATTTGCGCCGCGTGGAGATCCATGCAGAGGACGCGATCCACGCCTGCGGCGACGATGAGATTCGCCACGAGTTTCGCGGTGATCGGCACGCGACCTTCGTCTTTGCGGTCTTGGCGCGCGTAGCCGAAGTAGGGGATCACGGCGGTGATGCGCTTCGCGCTCGCGCGACGGAGGCAGTCGATAAAGACGAGGAGCTCCATCAAGTTGTCGTTGACGGGCTCACACGTCGAGAGCACGACGTAGACGTCGCGACCGCGCACGTCTTCGTCGACCTTGACCATCGTTTCGCCGTCGGGAAATCGCGTCACCGTGCCGAGGCCAACCGGAAGTTCGAGATGCGCGCACACACCCGCGGTGAGTTCGCGCGTGCTTGATCCGCCGAAGACCTTGAGATGGTTGCGATCCGCGGAACTCAACGCGCACCTCCGCCAACGCTTCCATCAACACGTGCGTGGCGCTTGCGGAGAATCGCGTCGACTTCCGCAAGTTGCACGGGGTCGTTCACCGAGAGCACGTCTTCTGGCGGAACCGCATCGACTGCGGCGACGGTGCGGCCGTCCTTTCGCAAGATCTCGAAGACGTCGGTGATGTAGTACTCGCCGCTGGCGTTCTTGTTGCCGACGCGCGCAAGTGCGCCGAGGAGTTCGTCGGTGCGGAAGCAGTAGTAACTCGGGTTGATTTCGCAGATCGCGCGCTCGGCGTCGCTCGCGTCCTTCTGCTCAACGATCTTCGCGAGCTTGCCCGCGGCGTCGCGCACGATGCGGCCGTAACCCTTCGGTTCGGCGATGACGCTTGTCGCGAGTGTGGCGGCGGCGTGTTCGCGGCGATGCAAATCGAGCAGCGTCGCAAGGGTGTCGGGCCGAATCAGCGGGCCGTCGCCGCAGAGGACGAATGCGTCGGTCGATGCGGCGTCCTTCTCGATGTTCGCCTTCGCCATCATCACGGCGTGCCCAGTGCCAAGTTGCTCGGTTTGCAGCGCGAATTCGACATCCTTCACCCCAGCGAAGGATTCGCGCACGAGTTCGGCGCCGTGCCCGATCACGAGCACGATCTTGGTCGCGCCCGCAGCGCGCGCGGCGTCGACCACCCAGTGCACCATCGGGCGACCAACCGCTGGGTGCATGACCTTCGGCAAGTCCGACTGCATGCGCGTGCCCTTGCCAGCCGCGAGAATGACGGCGACAAGGCCACGACCAGTGTTGCCGTGGTTTACGTGGGCAGCAGAAGCGTTCGAGTTGTGGGTGTTGGTCATCTCGGCACTCATCATCTGGATGAGTTCGGACGAGAGAGGAAGTGCACGCTGACATGCGCGATCAGAAGGGTGACGGCGTCGGAACTGGCCCGCTTGGATTCGAACCAAGACAAAGTGGACCAAAACCACTTGTGCTACCGTTACACCACGGGCCATTCGGCGGCATTGCCGCAATTTCTGACGTTCTCAGCGCTTGCGCGATGAGAGGAGTCGACGCCCGTCACCCAATCTCGAAACAGCCTTTCGGAAAGATTCGCGAGAAGAGATTCTTCTGAGCGAGTCTTCGGCTGCTTCGAATGTTTCTGAACGCGCTGTTCGCGGGCACTTCCTTTCGTTCGAACTTCGTTGATCCACCGCGAAGGCGGGGGATCGGTGACACTCGACGCCGCGACCGCCAACATGGCGAGCGCGTCCGCGGCGAGTTCACGGTTCGAACGATTGGTCGTCGACCGAGATTCTTGCGCGCGGCCTTTCCTCCAAGGCTGGGGCACCGGCGAGGCCGCTTTGGTGCTCCATGCGAGGCCAGCGCGTGTGCGCAGTCCTCGACGGCCCATCTCGGGAGGGTCGCGGAGAGTAACCGAAGAGCGCAGCGCGTTCAACGCCAAGGTCAAGTGAGAGCGAAGATTGGTGTCCGAGAATTCTCTGCGGGCGCACA
The DNA here is from genome assembly GCA_027483065.1 of Planctomycetaceae bacterium. Classification (GTDB taxonomy): domain Bacteria; phylum Planctomycetota; class Phycisphaerae; order Phycisphaerales; family SM1A02; genus QWPT01. Next base: position 3,684 of record JAIXVI010000261.1, on the reverse strand, counting down.
CGAGAGGTAAGCACCCGCAAGACCTCGCGCCCGCTCCGATACGCTCCGCCCATGCTGCCGTCATCTGCCTCCAACGTGCCTCCCGGGAACCCACTGCAACTCACTTCATTCGATCCCGCGACCGGCGAGGCCGTGGGAAGCGTGCCGGTGACACCGGTCGACGCGATCCCGCGACTCGTGCACCAGTCGCGCGAGGCGCAACGTGGTTGGGGCGCGCTGACGCACGCCGAGCGCGCGGACGTACTGCGGCCGGCGGCGGCGCGTTTGAAGGCGGAAGCGCGGCGACTCGGTGAACTCGCATCGCGCGAGATGGGGAAGCCGCTTCCTGAAGCGATCGGCGAGGCCAACTATTGCGCCGACGGTTTTGCAGGCGAACTCGACGAAATCGTCGCGGCGCTTGCCGACACCGTGCGCGAAGACGCGCGCGTTCGCAGCATTTTGCGCTACGCGCCGCTTGGCGTTTGCGCCGCGATCGCGCCGTGGAACTTCCCGATTCTGATGCCGCATCAGTCGGTGTTGCCCGCGCTTGTTGCGGGGAACGCGGTGCTCCTCAAGCCGAGCGAAGAGACCACGCTCGTCGCCTGTGAGTACGCGGAGATTCTCAATGAATTCCTTCCAACGGGCGTGCTCACGCCGGTCTTCGGCGACGGCACGCAAGGGCGCGCGCTCGTCCTCGCGGACGTCGATCTCATCGTCTTCACCGGTTCGCGCGAAACAGGGAAGCGCATTCTTGCCGACGCGGGGCCGGGCCTGAAGCGCGTGATCCTCGAACTCGGCGGCAAAGATCCGCTTGTTGTGCTCGACGATGCCGACCTCGACGCGGCGGCCGCGTTCGCGGTGCGCAACAGTTTCCGCAACGCGGGGCAAGTCTGCGTGAGCACCGAACGCATCTACGTCGATGCGGCGATTCGCGAGGAATTCCTGCGCAAAATGGCCGAGCGGACGCGCGCGTTGAAGCAGGGAAATCCGCGTGATGAGGGCGTCAATGTCGGCCCGATGGTGTCGGCGCGGCAGAAGGCGAAAGTCGTGGCGCAGATCGATGCCGCGGTTGCCGCCGGCGCGACGCTGATCGCAGGCGGCGAGCCACGCGAGGGCAACTTCGTGGCGCCGACCATCCTCGCGGACGTCACGCACGCGATGGATGTCATGCGGGAGGAGACGTTCGGGCCGGTCGCATGCGTCCAAGCGTTCCGCACGGTCGACGAAGCGTTGCGACTCGCGAACGACACGCCCTTCGGGCTCGGCGCCGCGGTTTTCGGCCGCGACCTCGCGCGGGCGGAGGACGTCGCGGCGCGCATTCACGCTGGCATGGTCGGCATCAACCAAGGATGCGGCGGCGCGGACGGCTGCCCGTGGGTCGGCGCGAAGGAATCGGGCTACGGCTTCCACTCGGGCCCGGAAGGGCATCGGCAGTTCGCGCAAGTCCGCGTGTTGTCGCGGGCGAAGTGAGCAGAGCGTTGTACTACCACCTTGGCCCAGCTCGTCGATTCGACAGCGCAACGCTTCTGGAGGCGTATGCGAGCGGTTACTTCCCAATGGGCGACGAGGATGGCGCGATCCAGTGGATTACGAGCGATCCGCGATTCGTGCTGCCGATTGGGAACTTGCACGTTCCGCGATCGCTCGCGCGTTTGGCGCGGAAGTGCCCGTTTGAGCTGCGCGTCGACACGGCGTTTCGGCGGGTGATGGAGTTCTGTGCCCAAGACCGTGGCGACGAGAACCTCTGCTGGATTACGCCGCGCATGGTTGATGTCTACACCGAGCTTCACCGCGCGGGCTACGCGCATTCGGTCGAAGCGTGGCTCGGCGGCGTCCTCGTCGGGGGGCTCTATGGCGTGTCGATCGGCGCAGCGTTCTTCGGCGAGAGCATGTTCACCCGCGTGGAGGTTGGTGGCGCGAATGCCTCGAAACTCTGTCTCTTAGAACTCGATCGGAGGCTCGCAGCGGGGGGGTATCAACTGCTCGACAGCCAAGAGGAGAATGCGCACATGGCGCAATTTGGCGGCGTTTTGGTGGAGTACGAAACGTACATGGCAAAGTTGGAGTCCGCGGTCGCATCGAACACAACCTTCTGAAAGAAAGGTGTTTACGAACTCTCGCGTCCGCAGGAACGAACGACGGCTCGGTCAAGTGTTCGTGAAGCAAGTGCAAACTCACCGTTTTTGGCACGAATCGTTTGCAAGCAGGCAGAGTCGGTGCATCTTGCAGAATGGAGGCGGGATCTTGGGAGCGCTGTAACCGCAGCGTTTCGAGATCCGCTGTTGTTTTTGGCCTAGGCACCAGGTCCATGGTGCGTTGCGCAAGAAATCACTTCGGAATCGGACGGCATTCGCGCGCAGGTGACTGCAAGCGAGGGTTGTGATGCTTTGGTGTGGCATTCTGCATGGCGCGTCCAACGCTCTGCAGTCTGAGTTGCTGGTCCCAATCTTGGTCATGTCCTGACCTGTCCTGTCCCGCCGGCGTCCAACCGGCCACTCATCCGGGAGTGTTTCATGAAGTCGATGCGCAATTTTGCTGTTTTGAGCAGCATTGTCCTCGGTGCCAGCGCGGTGTCGTCCGCGAGCGCCGCAATCATTACGTTTACCCAGCAGAACGTGTGGGAAGGCTACTCGGTGTTTGCCGGCTCCACGATCTTCACCGAAACCTTCAACGGCATCGCGGACGGTTTCTACGCGAGCCCCTACTCCGGCACGACTGGCCCAGTGAACTGGACCGCTGACGCTGTGGGTGGAATCTTCGTTCAGGCCGGTCTTTTCTCGACGAACAATCCGACCACGCTGACCTTCAACTTCGGCGCGGGCGTTGACGGCGTCGCTGGCAACTTCTTCGCCACCGACATCAACTTCAACGTTGTGCCAGCGTTCGTGTACCTCACGCTGAACGACGGCACGTCGTACATCGGTTACATCAATTCGCAGACGGCCTACACGGGCTTCTACTCGACGGGCGCGCTCATCACGGGCCTGCAGATCCAGGCCACTCAGCCAGGTGGCTCCGTGTACCCAACGGTCGACAACATGCAGTTCGCGACGATCCCAGCGCCGGGCGCCATCGCGCTCGCTGGCCTCGCGGTCGCTGTTGGTGGTCGCCGTCGCCGCCGCTGAATTCAGGCGGAGTGACAACAGAAAGATGACCAGAAGCCCGACCGCAAGGTCGGGCTTCTGTGCGTTTGCGTGGGGTTTGGCACTGCGAGAATTGCGAGCAAGTTGTGAAGCAGGTTGCGAGCGCTCAAATACGTCGCGGTCGCCGCTGCGGCGGCTCCCTTTGGCGCGATCCACGCCAAAGCGAGCAAGTTGCGAAGCAGGTTGCGAGCGCTCAAACCCGAGCGCTCAAACACGACACCATCTCGGCCCGCCGCGCCCTCATTAGACTTTGGCTCGCGGCGAGGCCGGCCAGAGCGAGCGCGCGGCAAGAGCCGCGCGCGAGCGCTCAAACATTGAACAGGAAGTGCGTGATGTCGCCGTCCTGCATCACGTAGCTCTTGCCTTCGGCGCGCAACTTTCCAGCCTCGCGGATCGCCTTCTCAGAGTGCAGCGTCTCGAGGTCGGTGAGCGTGAAGATTTCGGCACGGATGAACCCGCGCTCGAAGTCGGTGTGGATCACGCCTGCGGCTTGCGGCGCGGTGAAACCCTTCTGAATCGTCCACGCGCGGATTTCCTTCTCGCCCGCGGTGAAGTAACTCTG
>JAIXVI010000111.1 GCA_027483065.1 Planctomycetaceae bacterium | reverse complement strand
TCGCGGACGGCCTCTCAGCAACTTCCCCACGCACCGAGCAGCGCCGCGAGATCGGCCGCACCGACGGAGCCGTCGCCGTCGATGTCGGCGGCACCCGCAGCTGTGCCTGTCGAGCCCCATGCGCTGAGGAGCGCGCTCAAGTCGGCTGCGCCGACGAGACCATCGCCATCGAGATCAGCGGGGCAGCACGTGCCCGCGGCCGCGCCTGGCGACGGCACTGTGATCGCGCACGTTTCAACCACGACGTACTCGTTCGCTTCGATGTTGCCGTTCACAGCAATCGCGGCGGGTGCTTGTTGCGCACTCTTGAGTGCACCGGCGTTACCCGTTGCGAACGGCCCAGCTGCCAGCGCGATTTCCGCCGGTACTGCGCCGAGGTACGCCGCGAGGTCGATCGTTCCTTCGACGACACCGCCATTCGGCCCCGACGACGCCTGCGGATTGCCCGCGCCGGTGAAGGTCGCGCCGAGCGCGTTGAACCAACCTTCGTAGTCGTTGTCGTTTTCGTCGGCGAGGAACGCGCTCCACGACGCGACTTGCCCAGACTTCGCCCACGGCGCCGCGCGCAGTGCACCAACAGGCGCGCCAACGAAAAGGAACACATCATCGCCTTCACCCGCGTCTTCAGTCGCGACGTAAAGCGTCGTGCCCTTGATGCCTGCCCACACGCGGCGATTGCCCGCGGCGTTCTGGGCAACAAGCACCGCATCCGCATCGACGACGCCATTCATCGTCCACTCATTCGGTGGTTGCGTGCCGGTCACGGTGAAGTGCCAATCGGCGCCGCCGTTGTTGTCCCAGATACCCGCACCGTTGTTGAAGACGAAGTCGAGTTGCGTTGCGCTTGCGAGCAACGGCACGGTGGCGGTCCAACGTTGCGTCTTTGCATTCCATGTCATCGTTGGATCAGGGTTCGCAACCTGCGACCAACTGTTGAAGCCGTAGTGGAGTTTCACCGTCGACGCGCCGGCAAGCGGGCGCCCCGCGGGGTTGTAGGAAATCGTGGCCTTCGCGCCGGCAACAAGCGGACTCGGCGTGACGGTCACAGCGTCCGCGCCGCCGCCACTTCCACCGCCACCACCACCCGACCCTGCACCATCGCCAACCCACACATGTTGAATCGCGCTCTTGCGCACGTTGCCGCGCGCGTCGACGGCTTCGACGTAGTAATCGACAAGCTTTGAGCGCACGCCGACGATGTCCGCGTACCACTGATCCGCGATCGCCGCAGGCATCTCGAAGAAATTGATTGAGCCGTTGTTGTAGACGTTGCCGGCGGGGAACGCGCGGCGCGTCATGGTGATCGATTGCCACGCACCAACGCCTGCGCCGCCCGCGTAGAGTTCGTTCGCGTTGTCGGCGAGCGGATTCTGGCCATCGTCATCGAGGCGATACTTCAGCGTGACCGTCTGCGTGCCCGAGACATCGTGCACAAACGTCCACACTTTGAAATCGCCATTCGACTGATACTGCTGGTAGCCGTACATCGGGCCGAAATTCGTGGAGCCAGGATTCCACGGAAACCGCTGCGGCGCCCAAATGGTCGGCGCGGTTTGATCGGCGGTGCCCGCGCCGATCACCGCGTTCGCTTCAGCAATCGCTTCGTTACACGCGACGGTCGGCTTGACCTCCATGTCGAGGCTCGTGCCGTAGTACATGTAGCCCGAGTTCAAACTGCCGAGGAAGAAGTGCCACGCGCGTTCGCTGGCGCGGCTCGACGCATTCGGCGACATGATCTGCGCCGTGCGCACGGGAAGACCTTGGCCTGCGTGAATCTGCTCGGCGGTCGAGACGTAGTTCTGCGCGGCCGTGATGACCGCCCAGTTGCGCACGTCTTCGGCCCAGCCATTGGCGATATCGATCACGCCGTTCGCCAGCACCGGCGGCCAATTCCAGTTGAGGAATTGCGGGCTCCCGAAATCGCCGTCGGCGTTCACCCACGCGCCATCTTCGACATGCACGACGTCACTCGTAGGAACGGGGTGATCGTTCAGATACTTCTGCACGACCGTCGACTTGTACCCTTGACCCTCCGCGGTCGATACGAAATTCGGCACGGCCTCCATGTAGTACGAGTAGCCGCCGCCCCACGCGTTGTCGCCGTCGTGTGCGAGCACGACGAGCATCGGACGACTCGGGTTGTTGAAGGGTTCGAGCGCGCCGAGTTCGCCGACGCCCATCGGGTTGTACCCATCAAGCCAACCAAGATGCTGCGAGCAGGGAACGACGGTGACGAAACTCTCGACGCCCGTTTCGGGGTTCACGTACTTCGCGCGATGCGGCGTGAATGCAAACGGCACGGCCTCGGCGGGGCCGCAGCCGCGCGAGATCGAAATGCGGCGGTAGTTCGTCTGCGCAGGGTTCAGTTGATCGGCCTTGTTCGGCGGATCGCAGTTGATGCCGCCTGAGCCGTACACGACAGGGAAATCAGCGCACGCGCGTGAGATTTTCTCGCCTGACACAAACGTCCAATCGATGCCCGCTTCCGCGAGATACGGAATGATGCGCGTCGAAAACGCCATTTCGCTTGGGAAGAAGCCCTTCGAAACTGCAGGCGTCGCGCCCCACGCTTGTGGGTAGATCTCCTTGTAGATCGCGAGTTCCTTGCGAATCGCGTCGCCGTCAATCAACGGCAACAGCGCGTGGTGGAACGAGAACATCACGACATCCATGCGCGGGAAGTCGGCGCCGGGCGTGTTTGTCTGCCAGTTGCGCGACTCGCGCCACGGCGAATACCACGTCGTGGAGTATCCGAGTTGTCCGCCTGCTTCGGCAAACGACTGGATGTTCGCGATGAGTCCGCCGGAGAACGAGACCTGCGCGCCCGCTTCGCTTGCCCACGAAATCGAGCTCACGCAGTCGCGCGGTCGGTACTGGTACGCGGCCACGCGATCGTCGATGCCGAAGATCAAACGGAGGTCGTTCTCAGGGTTCGTGGCGCCCGCGTCCTTGCGCAGAATCGATTGCCACGCGCGCTCGTATCGTTGGGTTCCTGCTTGGCGATCGGGCCAGTAGATCGGCTGCTCGAGATGCCAGAGGTAGGTGAAGTGCGTCTTCTCGGCGAGCGCGGGCGACGCCGCGAACGCCGCGGAAAGCACAGCGAGAGTGACAGCGCGAGGATCCGTTCGGAGCATGGGCGGAGTGTGGGGGAAACTCGGTGAAAAGCAAAGCCGCCGCCCAATTTGGACGGCGGCAGTTGCAAAATGAACGCACTGAGATCTCAAGCGGGTTGCTCAGTTCGGGCAGGGCCCCCAGGCGCCGAGAACCGCGCCGAGGTCGCCGCCGTTGACGACTCCGTCGCCATCGATATCAGCGGCCGCCCAAGAACTGCCCCACGAACCGAGCACGGCTCCGAGATCACCACCGTCGACCTGTCCGTCGCCGTTGACGTCGCCCTGACACGCAGTTCCACAAGGGCGCTCGCACTCAAATGCGGCAGCGCTGTCGTTGCTCGCGTTTGGAACGGCGACAAACGCTTCGTTGGTGAAGAAGTTCGGCGCGGCGGCTTTCGGACACTCAGGATTCGCGGGTTCGAGCGGGCAGTTCCACGCGCCGTCGCAACCGGAGCCCGCAAAAGTCACCACGCTGACGTTGTCGATGTCGACATATGCACCGTAGGCGTAGCCCGCTTCGGCGAGGACTGACGAAAGCAAGGTGAAGCGGACTTCAACGGTGTCGTTCGCCACGGAGTCGCGTGCGTAACCAATGCGCGCGCGACGCCAGCCAGAGTCCGCGGATCCATCGTGGTAGATCTCGAGCACTGCTTCGCCGGCGCCGGGTGCGCCGATGATTCGTGCATCGAGCACGGCGTAATCGCTCGCGCAGCCGAGAATGCAACCAACCGAATCGAGTGCGCCCTTGATGCGGTAATCAAAGGAGAATTCGAGATAGTCGCCATTCGCGATCGGGATATCGCGTTGAAACAGTGAAACCAGCCCCTGCACAAATCCAGGGCTCGTTTCGCCAAACTTCGGATCTGGCGGGCAAGGGAAACTCGTGGAGCATTGATTCAAACCCGACGCGGTGGAAACGTAGATCGGTGAGAGTCGGGCGTGTCCATGACGACCGTCGGCGATCGCTTGCACAGAGGCAATGCCGCACTGATTGGTGCCTCCTGGTGCGCGGTAGAACTCTCGCTGCCACGCGGTGCCACTTCCCTCAAATCCAGGATCGATGACGCCGTTGGGAGAATCGACGGCGTTTGCCGCGCCTGTTGCAATCGCTGTGGCGATGCAAGCGGCGAGTAGGGGCATGCGCATCACGCGCGAGATTTGCGGCATCACAGAAAAAGGCTGTGTCGAATGGATCATTGCATCTCCTCTGTTGGGGAAAATTGGGGAACGCGAAGCGTGACCACACGACCCGATCGCGCGGGGCGATTGTCATTCGCGAGCCGTCGTGTTCAAGAGAGTTCTCTCGGGTTTCCCGCAGTTCTGATCTTTCGCGCTACGCTTCCGCGCATGACGCACTCCGCTCTCCTCGCGCCAGTCCTCGCGCCAGTCCTCGCGCCAGTTCTCGCGCCAGTTTTTGTATGGTTCAGCGCGCTCGCGGCACAAACCACGGTCGCTCCGCAACTTGTGCCGCCGGCCGAAAAGCCCGACGTGAAGCCCGCCGCACCCGCGCAATTCACGCCGCCCGCGGGCGACGCGACGCCGCAGAAGCCGCTGTACGCGCCGAAGTCGTACGACGCGAAGTTTGCGAAATCTGCGCCGAAACTCGATGGAAAGCTTGACGACGCCGCGTGGGCGTTGGCGCCGTGGACCGATGAGTTTCTCGACATTCAAGGACCTGCACTTCCAGCGCCGCGCTACAAGACGCGCGCCAAGATGCTCTGGGACAACGAGTACTTCTACATCGCAGCAGAGTTGAAGGACCCGCACGTTTGGGCCACGCTGAAGAACCACGACGACATCGTGTTTCGTGACAACGACTTTGAGGTCTTCATCGATCCCGACGGCGACACGCGCGAGTACTACGAACTCGAAGTGAACGTCTACGGCACGATTTTCGACCTGTTCTTGTATCGACGCTACAAGGAAGATGGCCCCGCGGAGCATGGTTGGAATGCGGAAGGATTGAAGACAGCGATCGCCGTGCAGGGAAGCGTTGATGATCCGACCGATACCGACACGGGATGGACGCTTGAGTGGGCGATTCCGTGGAACGCGTTCAAGCCGCCCGCGTGGGACAAGCCTGGGTTTGGCGAGAAGCAACGCGGCGCCGCGGTTCCGAAGGACGGCGAAACGTGGCGCGTGAATTTCTCGCGCGTGCAGTGGCAACACAACTGGGAAGGGAAAGCCGCGCCGAAGGCCGCAACGAAGGCTGCAGAGAAGCCCATCAACGATCACTTCAAGCAAGAGCCACCGGCCGCGCAGGAAAGCGCGAAGCCACGTTATGAGAAAGTCGCTGGAAAGCCCGAAGACAACTGGGTGTGGACGCCGCAATGGCAGATCGACATGCACGATCCGCGCTGGTGGGGCTACGTGAAGTTTGTGCGGTGA
>JAIXVI010000028.1 GCA_027483065.1 Planctomycetaceae bacterium | reverse complement strand
AGTTGCGAAGCAGGTTGCGAGCGCTCAAACAACGCGTCTCGGCCCCGAGGATTCACTCCGAGGGGAGCCGGCCAGAGCGAGCAAGTTGCGAAGCAGGTTGCGAGCGCTCAAACCACGTCGCGAGCGCTCAATACATGAACTGCTCGCGGACGATGCGGCCCTTCTCGACGGTGTAGACGCCCGCTTCGCGGAACTCCATGTTCGTACCGTCGGTGCGCTCAATCTTCATCGTGAAAATCACGGTGAAACCCGTGGCGCACACGAAAGGTCCATCGGCCTTCGCTTCAATGATCTTGTTCTCCGTGCACCACCACGCGCTCTTTTCAGCAACACCCTTCAGGCCGTCGAACACGCTTCCATCACCCTCGATCGATTCGATCTTGCGGTGATACCACGTCTTCTCCGCTTCATCGGCTTTCCCTGCGTTGAACAGGGCCACGAGTGATTCGCCGACCTCGCGCGGGGTCGCGCCCTTGCCGCTCGAGAGTTTCTTCTTACGAAGATGCTTGAACTTCGGCATGGAGGGTGCTTGAGCGGAGGAATCAGAACTCGAAGTCTTCTTCGACTTCTCTGACTTCTCCGGCTTCGCATTCTTCGCAGACTTGGAGGCCTTCACTGGCTTCGGAGCCTTCTCTGCGGCCTTCTCTGCAGCCTTTACTGCAGCCTTTACTGCAGCCTTGCGCTCTTTCTTACTCAACTTGGGCTCAGAGGACTCGCTGGTCGAATCGGCGGTCTCGGCTGCGACCGTGGTTGAGATCTCAACGTCCGCTTGCGTTTTGGATGAGGGATCTTTCTTCCGCTTCTTCTTCGACATGGCAATGCTCCTTGGCGCGTGGTGGGAGCGATGCTACAGGTCGCCAGAACGAAAAAGGCGGTTTCCCGCAAGGAAACCGCCCTTCTTTACACGCGATGCGGACGTCTTGAAGAACGCCAGCGCGCATCAATCTTCGGAGAGTTCAACCGTCCAGTACGCCTCGTCGAGGAACGCCTTCCACGACTCGTACTTGGGGCTTCCGAGTCGCACTGAAATCGCAGGGTTGCGCTTCGGCTTGATCGGTGTGCGAATGAGTCGCATGCCCGCTTGCTCGGGCGTTCGGCCGCCTTTGCGCGCGTTGCATTTCACGCATGCGCAGACAAGATTCGTCCACGCATTGCCGCCGCCTTGGACGCGCGGTTTGACGTGATCGAGCGTGAGCTCCTTCGTTGCGAACGTCTTGCCGCAGTATTGGCAGAGATTCCCGTCGCGTGCGTAGATGTTGCGGCGGTTGAGTTTGACCTGCTCGCGCGGCAATCGGTCGTAGCCGAGCACGCGCACGATCTTCGGAACCGCAATCGATAGGCGCGACGTGCGCACCCAATCGTGTTGGTTCAATTCGAACTCGCGGCGAAACTCCGAGAGTTCTGTCCACGTCGAAAATGGGTACGAGACGTACGAGCCATCTTCGACCGCGATGACTTCGGCGATCTCTTTCGCGAGCAAGACAAAGGCGCGACGCGCGTCGATGACGCGAATAGCGCTGTAAAAGCGATTGAGAACAAGAACCTTCGCGTCGAGACCGACGCTGGGATTTCCGAGGACTCCGTTCGCAACTCCACTCGTGAGCGCTGACATGAGGACTCCTGTCGGGGAGATCTCACGCAGGCGCCATCGGGGCGTGCGCGAGACCGGGATCGCGGCATCCGTTCCGCTTGAGAGGGGAGTCTACCCCCGCCGAGAACCTCGGCAAATCACATGTGAAGTTTCTGTGCGTACGCGGCGGGGTTGTGTGGATTTGTGCGAAGTCGCCTGCGCGACCGTCACAGACCGAGCAACGCGCGCTGCGCGTCGAGTTCGCCGGGCAAGAGCACGAGGGGCGTGGTTGGCGGGACATACTCCGCGATGAGGCGTGCCATCAACGGCGCGGGAAGGCGGCCTTGGCCGAACGGAACCACGTCGAAAAGGCCCGATTCTGCGGTGTTTGCGCCGTCGCGGACATCCGCGAGCAGGACGCCCGCTGCCACGGGCCCGAGGTGGGCGAACATGCGGACGAGGTGGTCTTCCGCGTCGCGGAGCATGCTTGGCGCGACGAGGTCCGCGGGCGAAAGCAGCACCTCAAACGGGCCACCCGCGCGGTCGCGAAGCATTTTGACCGACGAATGCACGTCGCTCAAGACATGGCGATGGTGTGGTCGGAAGCAAAGCGTGCGGCGATGGTGGTGGAGTGCAGGCGCGATCTCATCAAGAAACGCGGTAAATCGCTCTTGGCCAGCACGCATCCAAGTCCGCGGTTCGTCGCCGAACGCGTGATCCTCTGCAAGCGTGCCGCTCCACGACACGATGCGCGAGCCTGGCGACTCGGTATCGACCGCCCAACCGCCTGAGAGCGGATTGCCATCGACAAACGATGCGAACGTCGTGGCTTCGCCCGAGGTCGACATCGCGACGTGCGCGCAGCAGGGGGCTTCCACGCCGATCATGCGCGCGAGGACGGCGGCGTCGTGCAAGAGGTAGACGGGGCGTGCGGCGAGTTCGTTCATCTCACCGCCCCTCATAGACGCAGCGGCTCGTGCAGGTTTCGCACACGATCACTTGCGTGAGCATCGGAAGCGTGGGCTTCAAGCGATCCCAAATCCACTTCGCGAGCATTTCGGCGGTTGGGTTCTCGAGGCCGGTGATTTCATTGAGGCAACGGTGATCGAGCGCGTCGTGGACCGGCGAGATCGCCTTCTTGATGTCGCCGTAGTCGACGAGATAGCCCTTCGCTGGATCCATTTCGCCTTCGACGACGACCTCCACGCGGAACGAATGCCCGTGCATGCGACGGCACTTGTGGCCATCGGGGAAGCACGGGAGAAAGTGGGCGGCTTCGAAGGTGAAACTCTTGGCGAGGGTGACGCGCATCGGGCGGGGAGTGTAGGAGGAAAGGGTGGAAGGAAAAACACAACCGACCGCCGAAGCGGCCGGTTGGGTGTGATTGGTGTCTCGAAGTTCAATTCGGCGAGGCGAACGGACGTCTCGCGAACCGAACTCCCGCGCAGGGAGTCCTTCAAACTCAGCTGCGCGAACTCAGCCTGCGACGTGCTTCAGGCCGCGGCGCTGATCGCGCAGACGACGGCTCTTGCCGAAGCGGTCGCGGAGGTAGAAGAGCTTCGCGCGACGAGCATCGCCACGGCGGAGAACTTCGACCTTCGCCAAGCGTGGCGAGTTGACTGGGAACGAACGCTCGACGCCTTCGTTGGCGACGATGCGGCGCACGGTGATCATTTCGTGCACGCCACGTCCGGTGCGCGCCAAAAGCACGCCTTGGAAGACTTGGATGCGCTCCTTGTCACCTTCGATGATCTTGTAGTGGACGTCGATCGTGTCGCCGACGGAGAACTTCGGCAGATCAGCCTTGTTCTTGAGTTGGCTGGCAACGATGCCTTCGAGCACTGCGGTACGGTTGAGCTTTGCCATAAGTGAATCCTCATGCGCCTTCTGGCGCGGTTTGGCCGTGCAGTTCGTCGCCGATTTTCGGCGCGTTTGACCGCGTGGCTCGTGCAACATGCGTGGCGGGCTTGTGTGTGTTGGCCGCCGACAGGGGTTGCGGGTTCGCGAGTGGATCATGCTGCAGGAGATCGGGGCGACGCATGCGCGTGCGCTCGATTCGCTGCTCGTCTCGCCATCGATCGACCGCTGCGTGGTCGCCCGACAGGAGGACATCCGGCACGACGCGCCCGTTCCACTCGCGGGGACGGGTGTAGTGCGGACAATCGAGAAGATGTGCGCCCTCCGGCGTGCGCACGCTGAACGAATCCTCCGCCGCACTTTCCTCGTGACCGAGGACGCCTGGCTGCAGACGAGCCACGGCATCGATGAGAACCATCGCGCCGAGTTCGCCACCGGAGAGGACGTAATCGCCAATCGAGATTTCGAGGGGATTGAGTTCCTCGATCACGCGTTCGTCGATGCCTTCGTAGTGACCACAGAGAAGAAGCAGGCGTGGCTGTTGCGCCAACCATTCGACGCGCGGTTGCGTGAGTCGCTCGCCTTGTGGGGTGAGCAGCACGCGCACAGCGCGAACGTCCGGCGACGAGTCTTGCGACTCGGCAGCCTGAACGGCGTCGAAAATGGGCTGGCACATCATCACCATGCCTGGACCTCCGCCGAACGGGCGGTCGTCGACCTTGTGGTGCTTGTTCGCCGCATGCGCCCGAACGTCGTGCACGTGGCACGAGAGGGCGCCCTCCGCAATCGCATTCGCAGGGATACTCGTTGCGAGAAATCCCGTGAAGAGATCGGGGAAGATGGTGAGCACGTCGATGCGCATGGGTCGCACGCGAATGAGTGTCACCGCTGCGGCGTTCGCGAGGTCGCGATCACGCTCGGCGTTTCTCTTTCAATCAGGACTTCTTACCTGGAGTTGGATCCACGCCGACCTTCTTGAGAAGGTTCGCGGCGGTCTCAGAGGGCTGTGCGCCAACAGAGAGCCAGTACTTCACGCGATCGGTGTTGAACTGGTACTGCGCGCCCGGCTTCGCACCTGGGTTGTACCAACCGAGGTTTTCGATCACCGCGCCGTCGCGGGGGTTGCGCTTGTCCATGGCGGACAGACGGTAGAACGGAGCATGGGCACGGCCCATGCGCTTCATACGGAGGACGACCATGTCGTCACCCTTTCATCAAAGACGAGCCTCGGTCCCGTTCGTCTCATGACGAACTCAAGAAGACTCTGACGCCGTGTGGGACGGGAGTGACCGTCGTGCGCGGCGTCTTCGGCTCGCGGTTGCGAGTCGGGAAAGGTAGAGGAAACGGCAGGGCGATGCAATCGCGCGAGTGACCTCGGGCGGTGTCGAGCGGCGATCGAGTCCGATACCTCTCGCGAAGCACCCGCCGCAGCTGGTTTCGGTTCCCGCAGAGTTCAACTCACGCGCCGCCGGCCGATGCTCGAACGAGGCCCGCAAAGAACGACGCCCAGTAGAGGCCTGCGGTGGTTGTGACTTGCACACAGAGACCCGCGATCCCCGAGAACATCGCGATCAGCACGATGAAGAAGCCCCACTGTTGAACGCGTGGGTTGTGCATCCAGGTGTAGTAGGTGCGCGAGAAACCCGCCAGCACGCTGGCGCCGTCAAAGGGCGGCACCGGCAGCATGTTGAAGAGTGCCATCAGGCCGTTGAGCGATCCGCCGATGAACGCGAATTGCACGAGTCGATCGAGGAAATGGGTGTTGGT
>JAIXVI010000063.1 GCA_027483065.1 Planctomycetaceae bacterium | reverse complement strand
AGCGCGGTCAAGGTCAGCGGCAGGAGAGGCAAGCGGAATTCGCGTGGGATAGGGTCAGCCATTGAGCCGCGAATGATACTGAAACTCGGCACAATCCCTGTCTTTCGCGGGAGAATCGTGCAAGTTCGAAGCCGCTCGGCCCTCCGTCGGCCTCTCTTCGGCAAGAACTTCGCATGCGACACGCGCAGCAACGAAGTGTGAGACGTCGCATGAAGCCCCGATCCACTGCCACCTACGACCACTTCCCGTCGACCGAGTGGACTTGGCTCGCAACGCGGATCGGTGAAGCCGCGCACGACGCCTCGGCCGCTGCTGCATTGCGAGCGCGGGTCATGGAGCGCTACGCCGAACCGCTGCGGATCTACGCGAAGGGGACGAGCCTCGGCTGGCTCGACGACCCCGAGGCGCTCGTCAACGGATTCTTCGCGAGTCGCCTCGCCCGCGACGAGTACCTCGTCAAGTGGTTTGAAAGCGCGATGCCGCTGCGGCGGTTCCTTGCAAACGGCATGCTCCTTTACCTACGCGAGGAGCGCCGCGCCCGCGCCCGACGCGAGGCCCGCGACGGCGCGTCGGTCGATGCGCTCTATGAACGTGGCGCCGATGCACTTGCTGCGCCCGACGACGCGCGCGCCTTCCGCGAACTCGAGCGCGCGTGGGCCCGCAGCGTGCTCGGCGAGGCATGCGAGCGCGCCCGCGCCGAACTGGTCGCCGCCGGAAAGGGCGTCGCGTGGGCCGTGTTTGAGCGGCATTTCATCGACGATCTCCCGTACGAAGCGGTCGCACGCGAACTTGGGATTCGCGAGGAAAGTGCGCGCCCCGCAGCCCGCCTCGCGCAGGCGAAAGTGCGCGACGCGATGCGTTGGCTCCTCGCCCTCGAGGGCGTCGCCGAAGCGGATATGGATGAGGCGATCGCCGACGTGACGAGGCTGGTGGGGGGATGAGTGGGGGGCGGGATCGGTCTTTACATGGGAATTCACGCGAGAACATGCATGGCGACGTGCGCAGCGCGGGACGGATCGGTCGCGTATCAGAACTCTCCGATGCAGAGTGGACACGGCTTGGTCAGAGTGTCTCTGGTCGCTCGTGTGAAGGCGAGGATGCGGACTCTTTGAAGGGGCTCGGCGCAGGTTGGAGCGCCGCGATCTTCGATCGTGCCCGTCCGCGGAGCAGATTTTTCACCCATGGCACACCGCTCTTGCTTGCGGTGGCCTGTCTGGCGTTAGCCGCGCGCGGGCGTCCTCTCGCGGAGAAGCAGTTCAAACCCGAGGAATCAGCGATGCGTGCAGTGGCAATCTCGACGTTGGCTTTCTGTGCATCGAACGCGGTTGCGTCGAGCGCGGTGGTTGGATGGGGACGGAACGATTTCGGGCAAGCAAACCCGCCTCTCGGCCTCGGCAACAGCACGAAGCTTGCGGTCGGTCTCTATCACAACCTTGCCCTGCAACCCGATGGCAGCGTCGTGGCTTGGGGTTGGAACGAGGCTGGGCAGTGCAATGTGCCCGCCGATCTTGGCCAGGTGGTCGCGTTGGAGGCGGGATACAAGCACTCAGCGACGCTCGATCGAGCAGGGGTTGTTCGCTGCTTTGGCGCAAATGATGTCGGACAGTGTGATGTTCCTCCGAAGCTTGGATTTGTGAAAGCGATCGGGGTTGGGGATGAGTTCACACTTGCGGTGCAAGCCGATGGTGCCGTTCGCGCGTGGGGGTTGAACAGCAGCGGCCAGACGAACGTGCCCGCGAGCCTGACGGGAGTCGTGCATATTGCTGGGGGCGCGGCTTTCGTACTTGCTCAGCGGGCGGATGGGACTGTTGTGGCTTGGGGCCGAAATGACTGGGGTCAATGCGATGTGCCCGCCACGCTGGGCACTGTCGTCGATGTCGTCGGCGGTGCTTGGCACTCCATCGCGTTGCGATCGGATCGAACCGTCGTGTGTTGGGGTCGAAACGAGTACGGCCAAACGAACGTTCCGGCAGACTTGGGTCCGGTTGTTCAGATTTCAGGCGACCGCGGCAACGTCACGATGGTTTTGCTTGCCGATGGGACTGTCCGTCATTGGGGGCAGTGGAACGAAATCTGGACAAATCCCACACCGCCGAGCAAGGTCGAAGCGTGGAGAGAAATCGCATGTGGTGGATACCACGCAATCGGGGCTCCGGTGAGAACGCCGTGTCCTGGAGATCTCAACGACGATGGGGTCGCAGACTCCGCCGACTTGGCGATTCTGCTCTCCAGCTGGGGCGCCTGCCCGTAACGCGTACCGCGGGCGTCTCGTGCTCTCAAAACGGCATCGAATCAAGGCACGCCGCGCGATATTCTCCCGGCGTGCCTGATCTTTTTCCCTCCACCGCGCGAACTTGGATCAGCGAGCAGTTCGCGACCATCGAACTCGGCGGAGTCGAGGCGGAATCGGCGCGCGAGCGACTGCGCAGTCACGTCATGGAGCACTATGCAAAGCCGCTCGCGGCCTACGTTCGCGCGACGAGCATCGCGCGCACGCTGTCGCTCGACGCGGACGATGTTGTCCACGACTTTCTCGCGCATCGGGTCTCGCGCGCAGGGTTCTTCGAGCGCTACGCAGAAAGTGGTCTGCCGCTCCGCCGCTATCTCATGAACGGCGTGTTCTTTCTGCTGCGTGAGCGACTCGCGGATCGCGCGGCTCGCGGTGGGAACGATCTCGCGGAACTCGCCGCGCTGGAGACCCGAGTCTCGCCGCGCGCCGACCTCGTGTTCGAGCGCGCGTGGGCCGAGAGCATGCTCGAACTCGCCGCCGATCGTGTGGCGCAGGAACTCGAAGCGTCGGGCGACGGCACCGCGTGGGAGATCTATCGACGCCATTTCATCGACGGTGCTTCCTACGACGAGATCGCACGAGTGATGAATCTCGGGTCCGCCGACATTCGCAATGAAATCCGCCGCGCGGGACGTCGCCTCGAGAGAATGCTCTTGGCAATTCTCCGCGCTGAGGGGATTCCAGAGTCGGATGCCGAGGCCGAACTCCGACGCATCCTCGACCGCACGAGCGATTGAAACGAGCAAAGAACACCGTTGGTGCCTCGAAATTGACGAGGCGATTGGTTGGGCATGCTGCTCCGGCCTTTCTCTCGACAGGGTGAACGCCGCGCTCGTCGGCAAGTTCTTCCGCAGCGTGAGCAGCGCACGAAACGATGGATGCCATTGATCTCAACTTTGTCGATCGCCGCTCGACGCAACATCCGCAGCGCAAGGGTGTTGCGTCTCGCGTGGCGAATGCGGTCATGGAAAGTCGCAGACATGATGGCGCGCATGCGCAGGTCGATCACGCGAGCGCGCGTGGCTCCGAGAACGAGCGACCTCGCGCCGTGACGCGCTCTTCGCTCCGCGCGATCGGCGCTTTTCTCGCGACTTTTTTGATGCTCACGTGGGCTATCCCCGCGCCGCGATCCTCTCTCGGTGCCGCAGTTTCCGCGAATCGTTTCACGGAACTCGGCAGGCCACGCATGCCGCGCGAAGTTTCGCGAGAGGACCCGATGAAGAACCGAGTGTTTAAGACGTTCGCCGCTTCGGCCGCGATTGCTGTCGCCAGTGCCGCTTCCGCGGACAACCACGTGTTGAAGTTCTCATTAGGCCAGACCGGTGCGATGAACGTCGCACACGCCGCCATTCAGAATGCTCCGGCGCAGGCTGGCGAGATGACGATCGAGTTTTGGATCCTGACCGAAGCGCTCGTTCCATGCTGTGATTCGGAATCCCAAGGCCGTCCGGTTTCCAAACGCGGCTGCTCGGCATCTGGCTACACCATTCAGACTCGCGGCGGTCTGATGGTCAGCGAACTCGGTGGGGTCGCCAATGCATACGCGCCGTTTCCAACCGGGGGATGGCACCACTTCGCGGTGACCTGGAGCGCTTCAGAGCGCCTGGTTCGCTCCTACGCTGACGGTGTGCTTGTGCATACGGAGTCCGATGCGGGCACGGATTTACAGCAACTCTCGACGAACTTGCGTTTCGGCGAGCAGTGTGGTCGAGGGATGATCGGGGCGCTGGACAACGTGCGCATTTGGTCTCGTGTGCGCACGGCTCAAGAAATCGCGAGCGATATGGCTGTCCAGTACACCGATTCCCAAGCCAGCGAAGCCGTGGGCCTCGTGGGAAGTTGGACATTCGAGGGCAAGAATCCGCTTGCGGATGGGACAGCACAAAACACCGACGGAGTCCTTGAGGCAGGCGCGTCGATCGTTGTTGACAATGTCCTCCCATCACCCTGCCTCGGCGACATCGACGACTCCGGTTTCGCCGACGCGATTGACCTCGCGATCGTGCTTGCGAATTGGGGCACGCCAAGCCCGAAGTACCCGGCATCCGACATCAACGGCGACGGCACTGTGAACGGCGTGGATCTGTCGATCGTGCTCTCCAGTTGGGGCGCCTGTCCGTAACGCGTACTACGCGCGCCGCGGTTTCCTCGCCGACTTCGCCGACTTCGTTGATCTTGTGGCCTTCGCCGTTTTCGCGACCTTCGCTCCGCGCTCCGCCTTCTTTGGTGGGGCGCTTTGCTTCGCGGGCGAAGATGTCTTCGCAGCCAACGTCGCTTTCACTGGCTTCGTCGCTGGCTTCACCCCCGGCGGATTCCCCGCGCCCTCGGCGAACACGCGCGTCGCGAACTCCGCCGCTCGCGACCACGGGACGAGCGTCGTGCCCTTCAGTGGCGGCATGTCTTCGCCGCCGCCGTGCACGATCACGCGCTCGACTGGCGTGCCTGCGGGTAGCGCGCTCGTCATCCGCTCGAGCGAACGCGCCCAGTCCTGGTGCACCGTCATCGCGCTCTTCACTTCGATCACTGTGAGCTTTCCGCCGAGGTCGACCACGAGGTCCGCCTCGGCCGCGTTCTGGTCGCGCCAGTGGAAGATCCGTGAGCGCAGGCCGTGCGCTGCCTGCGCCTT
>JAIXVI010000180.1 GCA_027483065.1 Planctomycetaceae bacterium | reverse complement strand
TTCAATTCGATGCGGGCGCCACCGTGAAACCCCGCCATCTTGTGGAGGTCGTCGTCGAAACAGAGGTCGCCGAGCGTGAGTCCTTCGCGTGTCGCATCTTTCAGCACGAAATCAAGGCCTTTCCGTGAGAGCCCGCGGAACGGTCGATTGAGAATGCGGCCCGCATTCTGGGCGAGCACTTCATCCATCGGAACGCGCATCGTGCGAACCGCGCGTGCATACGAAAGGAGCAGCGAGAGCGATGGGTCGTTCGCAAACGCGGCGTGCTCATCCATCGTGAATGAAATGCCAGCAGCCAACATGCGCCACTCGAACGCAAGAAGTTGCGCCCATGAGCGCCCGAGGACAACGATGTCAGACGCGGGTGTCCCTTGCGCTTGAAGATCTTTCAAACGATCAACGAGAGGATCGAGCGCCGCAGGAGACTTGCCCGACGCGGAAATCGCGACAAGTCGCGACTCTTGCTCAGCGTCGGCGGCGATGATGCGCTTCGCGACGCGGCCTGCACCAGCGGCAATCGCGCGCTCGGCCGCAGCCGCGAGATCTGGCCCAAATCGAAAACTCGTCGAGAGCGTGAACGCGTGGTGGGGATGCGCGGTGAAGCGCTTTGCGAACTCGCCGCGAATGAACGCGCTGCGCGCTCCACGCCATTCGTGGATCGTTTGATCGTCGTCGCCAACGACCGTGACGCGTGCGCGTGATCCCGCGAGCAACTCAAGCAAGCGAAACTGCGCATGATCGGCATCTTGAAACTCGTCCACGATGAGATGTTCGAATCGATTCGCGAGACCGTATCGCGCCTCATCGGATTCGAGCGCGCGCACGGCGTCGACGACGAGATCGTCGAAGGTGCGAAAGCCTCGTGCGGCGCGCAGTTTCTCGAAGCGCGAATACGTGGCGACGAGGAAATCGTCGTCCGCGTGGCCCGCATCTTTCGGCGCAACGAGCATCGATTTCCATTCGCGGATCGCTTCAAGGCACGACTCCGCATCGCGTCCATCATCCTCTTCAGGATGCTCATTTCGATCGGCGAATTCTTCACGAATCGCATCGCCAAGCGTGCGGAGAATCTCGCCTGACTCAACAACGAGTGGCATTCGGGGGATTGCGCCTGTCGACTCAAGATGACGCACAATGCCATACGCAAGCGCGTGCCATGTTTGCACACGCAGTTCTGTCCCCGAAACGCCAATCGGTGCGAGTTGCGCGGCGAGTCGTGCTTCGAACGAACGTTGCGCCGCTTTGTTGAACATCACCGCGCGCATCTGCGACGGTTTCACACCGCGCGCGGCGAGTTCCGCGAGTCGATGCACCATCGTCGTCGTCTTTCCGCTGCCCGCGACAGCGAGCACAGTCAGATGCTCGTCGTCAGGCGCTTCGACCACAGCGCGCTGTTCATCGGTGAGCGTCGTGCGCGGGGTCATGCGTCGTCACCGCCGTCGTCGCTGTCGTTCGCATCACCCACATCACGCGTCTCGCCGCGCAAGACGCGCAAATGGTCTTCAAGAATCGCGCAGGCAGCGAGCGCATCACGGAGTGCTTTTTTCTCGCCATGCGTGCGAC
This sequence comes from Planctomycetaceae bacterium, assembly GCA_027483065.1. Taxonomy (GTDB): domain Bacteria; phylum Planctomycetota; class Phycisphaerae; order Phycisphaerales; family SM1A02; genus QWPT01. Next base: position 1,800 of record JAIXVI010000180.1, on the reverse strand, counting down.
CCGTACGCGCGAGTCGTTCTTCGGCCGCGAAACTCGAAAGGCGCTCATCTTGGAATGCAATCTCGACACGCGGAAATCGCGGCAACTGCGCAGCGAGTTCTGCGGCAAACTCGCGCACAAGTTTCGCGCGCGGGCCTTCCGTGCCATCCATGTTGAAAGGAAGCCCAATCACAATGCGATTCGGCCCGAACTCATCGATCATGCGCAGCGACGCTTTCAGTTGCAGCGCGCGTGTTGCGGCCTCAGCGACCAACAGTGGTTGCACGATGCCAACGACATCATCGCCCGACGCAAAGCCAGTTCGCTTGTCTCCAAGATCAATCGCGAGGTAACGCATGATTCTGGTTTACCGCCACTCCTCGGGCACGCGTTCAGCAAGCGCTTTGACGCGCTCAGCTTCGCCGCGCGGACAAACAAGCGTGGCGTCTTTCGTATGGACGACGATGAGATCGCTGCAACCAACCGTCGCGATCAAGTGCGCGGGATCATCAGAAATCACGGTCATTCCGCGGCTTCCAAGATCACACCAATGCGCATTCGAACGATTCTCCGCATCATCCGCAGCAACGGTCTCTGCGAAACTCGTCCAACTTCCGACATCGAGCCAGGCGAGCCCTTCAAGCGGAAGTACGCGCACGTTTCCGCGCGCAGCTTCGGGCTCCATCACTGCAACATCGATCGATCGTTTCGGAAGCGTGGGATACACGCGCGCGAGTGTGTCGGCGCGTGAAGGTGTGTCGTACGCCGCGGCGATCGCGGCGAGTCCTGCAGCGCATGTGGGATCATGTCGGGCAATCGCGTCGCGCATCGAAGCGGCTGCGAAGACGAACATGCCGGAATTCCACACGAAATTGCCCTGCGCGAGATACACCTGCGCGCGCGCCGCGTCGGGCTTTTCGTGGAAGCGCGCGACTTCAAACACCCGATCGAGTTGCGGTAGCGCCGTACCCTGTTCGATGTATCCGTAGCCAGTCGCCGCGTGCGTTGGCGCGATACCGAACGTGATGAGTTTCTCTGTCTGCGCATCAATCACTTGAAACGCATGTTCAAGACGCGCGCGAAACACGTCGGCGGGTTCGATGATGTGATCAGCTGTCAGAATCGCGACAACCGCACGAGGGTCACGCGCAGCGAGCACGTTCGCGACAAGCCCAACGGCGGCGAGTGTGTCGCGGCCGACGGGCTCACCGAGAAAATTCTCCTGCGACAATTCGGCGAGTACCTCACTCATCGCAATTCGGAACGATTCAGTCGCGCACACGATCCGCCGCGATGCGGGAATCGCGCCGTCGACGCGGCGCCATGCGAGTTCGAGAAGCGAAAGACCGCCGGCGACAGGAATGAGTTGTTTCGGCCGCGCGCGTCGAGAAAATGGCCAAAGCCGCGTGCCGCTTCCGCCCGCGATGATCGCGGAGTATCGATGCGCGTGCGGATCAGGAAACGCACACATCACGAAACACCTCGCGAGCGCAACGTGCGCGTCACGATCTCATCGGCCGCGAGTTCAACGCCGCTTGCCTGTGCGGCAGCGAGCACGCGTTCAATCTTCTCACGTGCTTGCGCGCGCGGTTCGCCGAGCGCGACAAGCACTTCTTCTGCATCGGCCGCTGGACCAGTGAGCGCGACGGGCGCGGTGATCGCTGATACGGCCGCGGCCGCGCGTTTACTCGCCGTTGGATCTTTGAGGAACGGATCGAGTTTGCCCTTGAGTTCGACGATCGTGCTTTCGGCGGTGCGCTTCCCGATCTCGGGAAGTGTCGCGAGGAACTTCGCGTCGCCGCCTGCGATCGCCTCTGCCAT
>JAIXVI010000038.1 GCA_027483065.1 Planctomycetaceae bacterium | reverse complement strand
GAGTCCACCTGCATCGCGCAGCGTGTAGTTGAACGTGTCGCTTCCGAAGAAACCTGCGGCCGGCGTGTAACGAAGCCGCACCGTGGCGCCCGTGCCGACGAGTGTGACGGTGCCGCCGCGCGCGGTTGTTGCATCGAATGCGTTGATCGAGAGCGCTTCGCACGAATAGTCGGTGTCGTTTGCGAGCACATCGAGTTCCGCGCCCGACGAACCACCCGCGACAGAGAAGCGATCCATCTGCGCGTCTGGCGGAATCGGGCCTTCCACCGCGGGATCTTCCGACAAACACCCAACCGCGTTGCGATGCGAGGTCATGATGTTCTTGTCGTTCGGGCCCATTAGGAGGCAACCGCCGCACATCGTGTCGCACGGTTCATCGGCGCAGTGGGGCGCTGCGAAGTTGTGACCGACTTCGTGGCACATCACGTTCGCATCGGCGAAACGCGTCATGCCTACGCCGTACTGATTGCACACGACACCTACCCACGCGACGCCTGCGATGCCGTCGGAGTAGCCAGTGCCACTAAACATGTGGACGAGATCGCGCTCGTAGAGCGTGGTATTCGTCCACTCGATGCGCGCGCGGTCAAGCACGGAGCCCGCGGCCGTGAGGCCTGCGTAGGGATCGGTCGCTGGGTCGGTGCGCACGATGATCGCGCTCGTCGCAAACGACACGCCGACGTGCTTCTCGTACACGAGATCGACCGTGTTGATGGTCTGCACGATCGCGGCGGTGGTGTTCGCAGGTGCGGGGCCGTAGGTTTGGAAGAAGAGCGCGTCGCTATCGACGAGGAACACGCACTGTCGACGGCAGGAAGATCCCGCAATGCCGCCCTCATCTGCTCTATTGTCCGCACCGTCGCCCGCGCCCTCACCTGCGTCCTCGCGGACTTCCATGCCGTGCGGAATGCCCTGTTCGCACTCGGTACCGCAGGCGATGCCCGCCGACGCTTGTCGGGTGCTGCTCAGGATGGGCGTCGCGCTCGCACGGCGCGAACCGTTCCGGCCAAGTGTGACGAGCGCGGTCTCGGGTACTTCATGAAGCGAGCCGTCGCGGTGATCGACGATCTGTGCGCGCAACGTGCCATCGCAAAGTGTGGCAGCGAGCGCGAGTTCACCGGTCGAGCCCTGCAAGGCGCGCACGCCGAGTTTGCGCGTCGTCGTGAGTTCCACTCCGTTGCGGCCACGGATCTCAACGAGCGCGTCTTCGAACTCGGGCACCGGCTTCAGATCGAAGCCAACGATGGCACCGTCGACTTCCACGCGAAGAAACGCGGGCGCCGGCGGCGCGGGCAGCATGGGAAGGGCGGCGGTGAACAACGCGATCGCTGGCAAAGGCATGGAAGGCTCATCATGCCACGGCCCTGCACGCTTCCAAGACGGAAGCAGCGATCAGGATCGAGAATCGCGTGAGATATCGGCCGGCGGGGGCGGCGTGAACAACGGCGCGACGCAGTGACGGTGAAGCACGCGGCCATAGGCCGGAACACTGGTCACCCCGGATGACCTGAACGGAAGCCGCGGCGTGATCAGCGTCCGAAGAGCTTGCCCAAGACGCCTGCGCCAGCCTTCTCGTGCTTGATCAGCATGTCGAGTTCGCCCGCGTCGAAGTAGATGCCGCCGCACGAGCCGCAGACATCGACCATGACGTTCTCAAACTTCTTCTCGGCCATCTTGCCGCCGCACTTCGGGCAGCACATCCAGTGGGAGGCCTTCGCAGCACCCGACTCCGCAGCCTTGCGCTTCGCGTCGAGCTCGGCGCGAATCTTCGCGAGTTGCTCCATCTCTTGCTTCTTGAAGGCCGCTTCTTCGTGGTTGTAGCCGGTCGGTTCGGTGATGCCGCTCATGGGTGGTGTCCTGTCGTGAAACGCAGCAGACGAGCGCCGCCGCGGGGCGGAGGATAGCACGCGTGCGCGGCGATCGGGAGGCATCGTGAGGCATCGTGAGGGGAGAGAGCGGCTCGTTTGGCGGGGCTAGACTCCGCGCCTATGTCGTCCCCGATGAACACACATCGCTGCTTTGGACTTGTCTTTGCCGTTGGTTGTTTCCTCGCGACTGGATTCGTCGTCTCCACTGCCGCCACCGCGGGTGGTGATGACCACGGCGCTCAAGCGAAATCACCGGATCCCGCCGCCATGCCGGTTGCTTCTGCTCCGTCGCCCGTTGATTTCCCCGGTATTCACAACCTCGTCGCCTTTCACGACGGATTCGTGTCGGGCAGCGCGCCGGAAGGCGACGCGGGCCTCGATTCCCTCGCCAAACTTGGCTTCAAGACGGTCATTTCGGTTGACGGCGCGATTCCCGATGTCGAGGGGGCGCGGAAGCGCGGCCTCCGGTACGTGCATCTCCCGATTGGATACGACGGGTTCGATGACGTGCGCAAGGCTGAACTCGTGCGCGCGGTGCGCGATCTTCCGAAACCGATCTACATCCACTGCCATCACGGCAAGCATCGCAGCGCGGGTGCCGCAGGGACGATTGGGGTCTCGCTTGGTTGGATGAGTAATGCGACGGCGGCGGAGCGCATGAAGGTTTCGCAGACGGCGGAGAGTTACAAGGGGCTGTGGGCGTGCACCGCGAAGGCGGCACCGATGATGGCCGCCGCGATCGACGCCGCACGCGCTGATTTTCCGGAGATCACCAAGCCGGATTCGATGGTTGCGGCGATGGTCGTGATCGATGAAGCGTTCGATCGATTGAAACTGGTTGAGAAGAACGGTTGGAAGGTGCCGGCGGATCACCCGGATCTCGCGCCCGCCGCAGACGCGGGGAAACTCGCGGATCTCCTGCGCATCCTTGTGGATGACGCGTCTTTGAAGTCGCTTGATGATGCAGGAAGCAAGGACTTCGCGGCACTTCTTGTCGATGGCGCAGCGAAGTCGAGTGCGCTTGAGGAGGCGCTTGTGCAACTCAAGATTGGCGCGTCACCGAAGGGTGGATCGAAGGCGCCAACGTCGGGTGGCGCTGCGGGTGGCGCGTCGGGGACTTCAAATCCCGCGTCGGTTGGTGAGACAGCACTGACCGACGAGGAGCGTGCGCGTCTCAAATCTGCGATGGCTGCGGTCGGCGCGAATTGCAAAGCATGCCACGTGAAGTATCGGGATTGAAGTATCGGGATTGAGGTGCGTCCGAGGCCGTCGATGTGCTCTCGATGGGTACTCGATGCGTTCTCGATGCGTTCGCGAGATGGATACCGCGGCCAAGCTCAGGTCGTGAGGACGTTGCGTTGTGCACGGCCGACGCATGATCGACCCATGATCAACCCATGATCGACACATGGGCAACGACGTCCTCGGGCGCTCATGTGACACGATGGTGCGTGGCGAGCGCGCAACCATCCGACCATGTGATTTCGAACGTTTTTCGTCGCAAAGAAATTGCGGCGGAAATTCTGCCGTCATTCGTCGAGTGTGGAATCTTCCTCTGTATATTCGCGCCGCCGCGTTGAGGTGGACGGCGAAGCAATCGAGCATGGAGAGGGATTTGGAAAAGAGTTGCGAAGCGGCTGTGTCAGTTTTCCATGCGTGCAAAGGAATTTTCAAAGGCGCGCTGTGGCGGTCGCGTGCTGAGTATCGGGGTGACGCCGTACTCGTTTCGAAGTTTGCGAGGCTCGGTGATGGGAGCGTTTCGGGGTGCAGGTGAATTCTCAATGGACGTGAAGTAGGTGACGGCATGCGTGCGATTCATGAACTTGATCCAACTCTTCCGCTGTCACAAGCGTTGGTGGACGTCCTGACGCGTCCAAACGCCGCGGGTGAGTCGTTCAATCTTGGAAAGACCTTGCTCGTGGTTCCTGCCGGCCGCCTCGCGCGCGCAGTCGAGCGCAGGTTGCTCGATCGGGCTCGTGGTGCGTCCTCGGTGCTTGAGGCACCCTCGATTGTCACGCCGCTGATGCTGTTTGGACGGTTCATCGCTCCGACGAAGCCATTGCTCTCGCGGATCGGCGCCGAAGCGAGTTGGCGGGAATCGATCGAACAGATCGCAGCGACCGATCCTGCGCTTTGCGCCAAAGTCGCAGCGGCCTTCGGAAGTCCGCCCGAACTCCCAAATCGGCTCCGACCGCGTGTAGCGAAGCGACTGGCGAAGCTCTCCGCCGAAGTCGCATCCGCGATGCACACGTTTGCCTCGGTGCGAGTGGCGATGGAATCACTCGCTGCAGTTGCGTTCGGCGATCAGAAAGCGAGCAATCGTGTAGCGAGCGATGGCGAATTTGGCGAGGCTCAACTCGTCGAGCATTGGCGCGCACTTGAGGCGTGCGCAGGAGTGCGGAACGAACTTCTCGCGGCGGCTGGTGTCTGTGACCGCGACGACGCGCTCCGTGATGCGTTGCTGGCCGAAGCCGCGACGACCATGTCGGCACCGATGTTTTCATCTTCAGAGGCCAAGCCCGCGGCGAGGCTCGCTGCGTCCAACGGCCTCAATAATGTCGGTTTCGATCGTGTTGTCATTCTCTTCGCAGATCCTGAACCGGTGCATCGTGCGCTCTTCCGCGCGCTGGAAGCGCGTGGAGTCGCGATTGAGGTTTGCGTTCATGCAGTGCGCGCATGGGCACCAGATCGAAGCGTGGAGTCGGTGGTTGCGAGTTCCAACTCGCTCCGCGATGACGAGCTCGATGACGAGCTCGATGATGAGCTCGATGATGAGGGATTTCCGCAGCGTGCTCGATGGGCATCGCATGTCTTTGGTACCGATGTCATTGCACATGACGCCATTCGTGTCGGTGAGGGGCCGCGTGATGCGGCCGAAGAGGCGGTCGAAGCGATACGAGCGATTCCCGCGCCGCGTCGCAGCGATGAGATCGCGGTCATGGCTGCCGACGACGACACGCGCCGCGCGATCGAGACAGCGCTTGGCGAGGCCGGGAGCAACGCTGCGCGTGTTGAGTCGCGTGTCTTCTCTGCGACGCGGTTGGGCACACTGCTTGCGCGTCTCGAGGCGCTTCTGGGAGACGAGAGCCTCGAGGCGTTTTCGGCGTACATCCGTCACCCCGATGTGAGCCGTGCGCTTGCGAGCGAAGGTGATGAGTACAGCGTTGCCCGCTATCGCGTGGAAACACTTGCCGAATCATGGCGCGACAAGGTCTCTGGCGCCCGCGGAGCGGCGGGGTTCCGCGCGATCCGCGACAAGGTGGAGGCGCAAGTCGCGCCGCTCTTCACAGCACGACCCATCGCCGCATGGGCTTCGGTGATTCGTTCGTATCTTCAAACGGTCGTCGGTGAAAATGCAAGCGGCGCGTTTGCAAACGAGCGCGCGCGCTCGATCGCGGCGCTCGACCGCGTGTTCGGAGAATTGGCAGACGTACCTGCGGCGTTTGCGACCGCCATCGATTGTGCCGAAGTCGTTCGTTTGATCCGCGCAGCTGTGGATCGAACGGAGATTCGCGGTGAGGGTCGAGAGTTCGGTGTCTCGATCGTGCGCTGGCTTGATGCAGGCGTGGCAGACGAGCCGCATCTTGTGCTCGCTGGATTCTCTGACGGCGCCGTTCCCGAGGGCGAGGTCGCCGATGCTTTGATTCCCGACGCAATTCGTCGAAAACTAGGGCTTCTCTCGAGCGAACGGCGAGCCGCGCGCGATGCTTGGATTCTCGATGGCATCTTGCGGCGCGCGATCGCGCGTCGGGCCATTGGACTGCCTGCGAGTGTCCAGTTTGTCGCCGCTCGGCGGTCTGCGTCTGGAGACCCGCTTCGCCCTTCGCGATTTCTTCTTCGCGTGGAGCGCGCGGCACTTCCAGCCCGCGTTGCTCGGCTCTTTCCAGCGGAGCGAGAGCGCAAGCCAGCCGTGGAAGTGTTGCAGCGCTCAGTCGAGTTTCCGGTGCGACCGAAAGTCGAGGGGAGCGTCTTCGAGTCGATTTCGGTGACGGCCTTTGCAACCTATCTCAAGTGTCCTTATCTCTTCCAACTGCAGCGTGATCCAAGGCTTCGCCTCGAATCGTTGGATGAGAGTGCCGTAGAACTTGACGCGCGCGGTTTCGGCAATCTTCTGCATAAGGCGGTAGAGAGTTGGGGTGAGGAAGAGGCGACGCAATCTCGGCCGACAACCGATCGAGCCACGATTGAACGCTCGGTACTGGCGCACCTCGACACAGCGGTCGCTCAACTTCTTCCTGCGCAACCAGCGGCGGCGGTACGTGTCCAACTTGAGATCCTGCGCGCGCGGCTCCGAAGGTTTGCAGTGCTGCAAGCCAAGGAAGCCGAGCAGGGTTGGCACGTGCGTTTCGTTGAACTCTCATTCGATGAAACGACGGGCCCGCTGCTCGCGGCGGCTGGAGCGAGCACGAGCGGCCCCGCGCGCGCGCTGCGTCTTGTTGGGCGCATCGACCGCGTCGATCAGCACATCGAAACGGGCGCGTGGCGTGCGCTTGACTACAAGACGGGTTCCGTGGGTTCGGCACCCGCTGCGACCCACCTCAAGGGTCGGAAAATTGGCTCGCGCACATGGAAGGATCTGCAGTTGCCGTTGTACTGCTACCTCCTCGCCGAGGGGAAAGTGGAGACATCGCAGCCGATTCAAGTGCAGTCGAACGGTCTTGGTTACATCAATCTCGCGGCAAGCGCTGAGCGGAGTGGTTTCCGAATGCTTGAGTGCGCGTCGAGCGAGTTTGATGCTGCGTTTGACGAAGCAAGGCGTGTGGTGGACGGTGTCTTGCGTGGAGAGTTTGCTCCGGCCAAGCGCACTCCGTTCCCGCCCGATGATCCGTTGGCGGCAGTTTGGGGATTGGGACTCAGGGCACAGGCGCTGAAAGCACAGGGACTGGAGTCACTCGCTGGTGTTGGTGACAGCGAAGCCGGTGGGGGAGAGACGAGCAATGCCTCGTCTGGCGGAGGTGAGGCATGACTTCTGAATCATTAACTGCTTCCGCTGCGCAACCTCCGAAACGCTCGATCCTCGTCGCGAATGCCGGATCCGGAAAGACGTGGACGCTTGCAAATCGCGTGCTTGCGTGGTGTTTCGACGAACTTCGTGCGGGTCGTACCCCGCGGCCATCAGCGATTCTCGCGGTCACCTTCACACGAAAGGCCGCAGGCGAAATTCTCGCACGCATTCTGACCCACGCGGCCCAAGGTGCAGAGACATCTGAAGCGGGCGCGAAGGCGCGAAAGACATTTGAAGCTGTCGTGGGAGTCGCGAGCGCTGAAGACTACCTCGCAGTTCTCGAAGCACTTTGTTGCGATCTTCATCGCATGCAGGTCGGCACCATTGATGGTTACTTCCATCGCATCGCGAGTGCCATGCCGGAGGAAGTCGGACTACCACCCGACTGGACGATGGGCGAGGATCGCGAGATTGAAACGCTGCGATCAGAAGCCGCAGCGCGCGTGCTCGCCGATCCGAGGGCCGCGCATTTGATCGCATTGCTTGAGTCGGGCGCGCCGAAAACATCGGTTGTCGACTCGATCGCATCGCTCATCGGAGGTCGTTCGGTCAGCGTGCTTGATCACTATCGTGCCTCCGCCATCGACGGTGAGGCGGGTGTCGACCGTGCGTGGGGATGGATCACGAGGATTCCGCAAGGCAACGATGTTGTTGGGACGGACGCGGATGCGAACTATCGACGCGCGTGCGACCAATGGCGAAACCTCGAGATTCCGCGAACTGCGGATAAAAAGGCGCCAAAGCCTCGCGTGAAATGGGCAAACGCGCATCGTGTTGTGCTCGAGTGTCTTGAGGCGAAGGATTTCCGAAAGCTTGCAGAACAGGGGATTCTCGAAAGGCTTGATCGAAACGAGCCCTTCGATAGCTACGCGCCACCGACGGAGTGGATTGATGCGTTTGTCGTGATCAAACCGCATCTTCGTGCGGGGCTGATCGCGCAGATTCGTGACCGTATGCAAGGTGCACGTACGGTCATGCCGCTCGCAGATCAGGCGCTCGCTGAACTTCAATCAGAGCGTGGGCTCTTCACCTTCGGAGACGTAGGGCTCGGTGTCGCACGCGCAGCGCAACGAGCTGGCTCTCGCGTTGCTGATCCCGACGCGCTGCGGCGCGCCATCGGCTCTGAAATCGTGGACCTCGCGATCGATGAAGCGCAGGACACGAGTGCCGAACAGTTCGCCGCGCTTCGGCCTTTGATCGAAGATGTTCTCGGCGTTGATTCGAGCGACAGTCGAGTGTTAGGGGCGAGTGCAAAGACATCCTCTTTGAAGGGGCGTGGCCGCTTCCTCGTCGTCGGCGATCCCAAGCAGTCGATCTACGGATGGCGAGGCGGCACACCGGGTCTGATCGCCGAGATGGAGCGGAGATACGAATCGGCGCTCGATGCCGATGCGCCGCTCCGCAAGAGCTATCGCTCATCGAAGCTCCTCATGGACTTCGTGAATCGCGTGTTCGCGAATCTCGCCATTGATGTGCTGCCGCTCGTTGACGATGAGTCGCACAGGCAACCGCTTCTCTCGATCGGTGACTTCATCACGCGTGAAGGTTTGCCCCAAGAGGTCACGGGTAGTGCTTTCACGCGCGCTCTCGCGGAGTGGCGCTTCGAGCGGCACGAGTCGGCGGATCTGTCGCTTGAGGGGCATATTCACGCGTACGCCTACGGCGAGCCAGACGAACTAGGCGATGGGAAGCCTTCAAAGGCGAGCGAGCGCTCGAAATCAGAGAGTTCAGCGGCCTCGACGGCTTGCTCGAGCGAAGCATCCGCGCCTGGGTTGCCTGCGACGCCCGCATCACCCGCGGTCACTGCGGCGGAGCGCGCGGCGAAGGTTGCGGCGTCTCTGCATCGCGCGCATCCTGAACGCACGATTGGGATCCTTGTTCGTACGAACCGCGTCGCGAACGACGTCGTCGAAGCGCTCCGCGCCCAGCGCGTTCCAGCGAGTGATGAGGGCCGGGCTACGCTGCTCGACTCTCCGGCCGTGGTTGGTGTCATTCAGATCCTTCGGCTCATCGATCAGCCCGCCGATCGCATCGCTCACTTCCTAGTTTCGCGAGGTCCACTCGCAAAAATCACGGGGCTTCAGCCGCTTGAAGACGTTGCGCTTCGTGTCGAGGAGATGGATCGCACGAACGTCGCCCGTGCAGAAGCGACGCGTTTCGCGATCGAGATGCGCCGACGTATCGCGGACGAAGGGCTCGCGAACATCCTTCGCGAGTTCATCGATCGCTTGAGCGTGTGCGATGGAGTCGACGGGGGGCTCTCCGCCCGTGATCGTGGGCGACTCGAGCGCATGGTTGCGATTGCGGAGGATCTCGCAGCGGAACCGCCGGCGCGGCTCGCAGGATTCCTCGATGCAATCGCTGATGACGAGGCCGACGCGAGTTCAGCCGATCGCATTCGCGTGATGACGGTCCACGCATCGAAGGGCCTCGAGTTTGATGAGGTTGTTCTCGCATCACTCGATGACTCTTGGGGCGCGACTCCAACGGATTGGGCTTCGGTTGCAACTGACCCGACGCGTCCGCCACAACTTGTCGGGCCGCTTGGGAGTGAGGAACTTCGCAAGTGGGTCCCTGAAGTTGCCGTGCTCGAGCGCGATGAACGGCGTCGACGCCTGCTTGACGATCTCTCACTTTTCTACGTCGCTGTGACGCGGGCCCGCCGCGGCCTCCATCTCGTGGTGTCGAATGATCCGGGCGGGAAGTTGCCCACCGCTGCGAAATTGATCGCTGTGGCGCTTGCGCGCGCAGTGGATGCTCCAGACGCGCTCTCGAACGCCGCATCTTTCGGTACGGCACGTGCGCAGGCGGCGCACGACCAAGATGGGCCATTTTGGTCGGTCGAATACGCGGGCCTCCCAAAGCCTACCACCAAGGATGTGCGTGCGACCTCCGAGGTCGTTGGACCGATCGAAGGATCACGCGTTGAGTCGATGATGCCGCCGTTGCCGCTCGTTGAAATCGTGGAGCAAACACAGAGTCGAGCGCGCCCTCCTTCGTCGCATGAAGTCTCGGGACTTTGGTCCGACGACCCATTCTCCAACGAAGACATTCCTCTGCGAGGCGTACTCATCCACGAATGTTTCCGAGAGATTCGATCGATCGAAGATCTGGTCGCAGCGTCAGCACCTGACTCGGCACGTGTCGATGAGTTGGTGGCACGCGCCGCAGAACGTGCGTCCATCGAAAAGGGTGCGCCCGTGCCGCTCTCGATGCAACAAGCAGCCACGCAGTTGCTTCTTCAATTCGTGCAAGGTGTTGGCCACGATGGTTCGATCGCTGAGTCGTTGCGTGTCGCGCCGACGGATGAGGTCCGCAACGAGTTTCCATTTCTGCTCGAGGGCTCGGAAGCTGGATCAGGCGGAGCGGTCATCGCAGGGCGTATCGACCGTCTCGTTCTCCATCGCGATACAACTGGTTGTGTCGTGCGCGCGACGATTCTCGACTACAAGACGGGGGCTGTTGGGGCGACCGACGAGTTGCTTCGCGAGAAACTCATTGGCTATCGCGCGCAGATGCTCTCCTACTGCGCCGCGGTCGAGGATCTCTGGTCGCTCTCCAAGGGGTCTGCGAAAGCGAAGTTACTCTTCGTCGACCGAGGGGAAGTTGTCGAGGTCGTCGAAGAACTCTCGGCCGCGGTGGGGTCGAAGTTCGTTTGAAGCGCGAGTTGTGCCCGCCGCACTTGCCCACCCCAAAACGGAACTCGGCCCCGCGCTCGCGAGCTTGCCCGTGGCCGAAGCCAAGGTCAGTTCTCGCATGCACAGAGCCGAATCGCTCGGACACGCTCTTTTTCAGCACCTGGTTTCACGCAGCGGTTCCGCCTCCGCGCTCACCAGACTGGGGGTAATGCCCAGATCCCTTTTCCGGCCGTCCGCCCGAGCGTGTCACTCGAGCCAAGCCGAGTGGCCTTAGCCACCACGAGGGAAGAGACAGGTTGTTCGGTTCTCTGCGCGCAAGTCGCCCGAATTCGTCGATTTGGGTGCTTCGAGCCCGGGTTGCGAAAGAAGCGTCTTCGCATTCACGCCTGATAACAAGCGGGAACTCCGATCGAGTCCTTCATACGCGTCGGACCCCGTTCCGTCTGGGTGAGCGTGTCGGTCGAGCGCCCCGCTCGAAATCAATGCTCGAAATCAACGCTTAAAATCAACGCTTAAAATCAACGATCGACACCCTCGGCCAAATTCATCGCTCCGACTCATCGCTCGAACTCGCCTCCAACTCATCCCGCAAACGCCCACCCTCGACCTTCAACGGCGCAGGTGCATCAACGCCGTGTCGAACCCCATTTGCGCATGCGACCTCACCCAATCTTTGAAGAAGGTGGTCGTGGGCGTTGGCACCTTTCCGTCATGGGTTAGACTCGATGCGTGCCATCCTCCCGGACCCCGTTCGTACTCGCGGTGATCGTCGCAGCGGCGGCTGCAGGTTCGCTTCTTGTTGCTCGTCCTTCGAAACCCGAAGGCGACGTGAACAGCGAACGATCTGCATCCTCGCGCACCACTCGCGCAGCCAACTCGGACCGGCAGGGCGCACTTCTCAGCCAAGATGCACCGCGTGGGTCGTCCAGCCGAGAGGTGACGCCGATCACGCTCGCAGCCGATGCCGGGCCGATTCGGTACGGCCGCGACATTCGGCCGATCTTGTCGGATCGCTGTTTCCTCTGCCACGGTCCCGACCGCGCGCACCAGCAGGCTGGTCTTCGCCTCGACAGCTTCGAAGAGGCAACGGCCGCTCGGAAGAACGGTGCCGCGATCGTTCCAGGTGACCCTGAAGCAAGCGACCTTTGGAAGCGCATCAACGATCACGACCCATCGCGCGTGATGCCGACACCCGAGAGCGGTAAGCGCGCGATCACAGAGAGCGAGAAGGCGCTGATTCGTCGTTGGATCGAAGAAGGTGCGCCGTACGAGTCTCACTGGGCTTTCACGCCACCGAAGTCGCCCGCGTTGCCTGAAGTAGGCAAGCCGACCGCGGCCTCATGGGCGCGCGGCGACATCGATCGCTTCGTGCTCGCGCGCTTGGAGCAGGTGCGCGTCGAACCGAGTCCGGAAGCCGCGCCCGAAGACCTCGTGCGCCGCGTCTACCTCGATCTCACGGGTCTGCCGCCAACGCCGAGCGAGACCGACGCCTACATCGCCGACACGCGCGCGGACCGCTACGAACGACTTGTGAATCGCCTCTTCACCGAAGAGCCCTACGCAACGCGCACTGCCGAGCGCCTCTCTGTGCCGTGGCTCGATATCGCGCGCTACGCCGACACGTCGGGCATTCACATGGATGCGGGCCGCCAAATGTGGCTCTGGCGCGATTGGGTGATCCAAGCCTTCCGCGAAAACAAGCCCTACGACCAATTCATCGTCGAGCAACTCGCGGGCGACCTGATTCCAAACGCAACGACTGATCAAGTCATCGCGAGCGGGTTCAATCGCGCGCACGTGACCACCGACGAAGGCGGCGCGATCAACGAGGAGTACCTCCTTGAGTACGCGTCCGATCGCGTGAATACGACCGGTTCGGCGTTCCTCGGCCTTTCGGTCGGCTGCGCGCGTTGCCACGATCACAAGTTCGATCCGATCACGACGGAAGATTTCTACTCGCTGATCGCGTTCTTCAACTCGAACGAAGAGCCAGGGATCTACTCGCAAGCGCCCGATCCAAATCGCGCCTTCGAACCCTACATCGAAGTGCCGCGCAAGGACACGGAATCACGCCTCTCGATCCTCGCGGAAGCGGAGAAAGTCGCGCGCGAACAGCAAACGCGGGCAGGCGAAACCGAGCGCGCAGAACTCGACGCGTTCGTCGCGGGCGTCCGCGCTGGCTTTGCGGCGATGCCCGCCACGGTCACGGAGGCGAAGAGCGCACAAGGTGCAACGCTCACCGCGCAGCCTGACGGTTCGGTGCTCGCGAGCGGCACGAATCCCGCCGACGACGTCCACACGATCGTCCTGCGCACCGATGCCACCGATTTGCGCGTACTCCTCTTCGAAGCGCTCACCGATCCGTCGCTCGCGGGCGGCCGCGTCGGTCGCGCGGAGAATGGCAACGCTGTCCTCGACCACATTGCGGTCGAAGCGATTTCGGTCGCCGATCCGACGCGTCGCGAGTCGGTCGAACTCGTGTGGGCGTGGGCCGATTACGAGCAAGAAAACGGCGACTATCGCGTCGTCAATGCACTCTCGAAGAACGAGGGTCGTCAGTGGGCCGTGCGCGGCCACGAGGTTGGTGGCCAGCGCACCGCGCTCTTTGCCGCGGCGAAGGCCTTCGGCTTCGAAGGCGGCACTGAACTCCGAGTCACACTCAGCTATCAATCACCGTACGCGCGTCACATCTTTGGCCGCGTACGCATGACGCCGATGCAGGCGTCGAACGAGTCACTCGCGCGGCTCCCCGACGCACGCAGCGGTTGGTACATCGCGGGTCCGTTCTTCGGCGAACCCGCGGCGGCGTACGACATGACGTACGGCCCCGAGAAGAGTGCGCAGTTTGATCGTCGTGCGCGCTTCAAGTTGAAGGACCAAGAAGACGGTTGGCGCTACGCGCCTGGCGTGGTCGAAGCATCGCCCGTTGGGCTCGCTGCGTCGGTTGGTGCCGAGTACGTCGCGCGACAGATCTACTCGCCGACGGCGCGCAAACTCGATCTTTCGCTTGGTTCCGACGACGGTTTGCAGGTCTATCTCAACGGCAAGTTGGTGCACGAGGCACGCACCGCCCGCGCGGTCGCGCCCGATCAAGAGCGCATCTCGATTGATCTTGTTCCCGGCGAGAATTTCCTCGTTTGTAAGGTCGTGAATACCGGCGGACAGGCGGGCTTCTACCACCGCGCCGATCGCGCCGCAGACGTCTTTGCGCCAGAAATGCTCGCGCTTGTTGCAGGCGAAGGTCGCGTCCGCGCAGAAGCAAGCGACGCCGCACGCAACGCATGGCGCGTGCGCTTCTCCCCAACCTACATCGCGGCGCAAGGCGAGATCGATCGCATCGAGGGCGAGCGGCGAAAGCTTCTCGAAGGCACCCCGCGCACGATGGTCATGAAGGAGATGGCGACGCCGCGCGAAACCTACGTCCACATGCGCGGCGCGTACGACCAACCCGACATGAATCGCCGCGTCGAACGCGCGGTGCCCGCCGTGCTCGGCACACTTGGCGCCGACATGCCGAAGTCGCGCCTTGGCCTCGCGCAATGGATGGTGTCGGATGCGAACCCGCTCACCGCACGCGTGATCGTGAATCGCGCGTGGGAACAGCTCTTCGGCGCGGGCATCGTCCGTACGAGCGACGATTTCGGCCTGCAAGGCGAGTGGCCGACGCACCCAGAACTCCTTGATTATCTCGCGGTTTCCTTCCGCGACGGCGGTTGGGATTACCACAAGTTGCTTCGTGACATCGTGACGAGCGCGACGTATCGCCAGAGTTCGCGCGTGCGCCCCGAGATCGCGGCGGCCGATCCAGGCAACCGCCTGCTCACGTACTTCCCGCGTCAACGTCTTGCCGCCGAACAGATTCGCGATTCGGCGCTCTATGTCGCAGGACTTCTCAAAGAAAGCGCCGGCGGCGCGAGCGTGAAGCCGTATCAACCCGACGGTTTGTGGCAAGAAGTTGCCATGCTCCAATCGAACACGCGCGTCTACGAACAGGGGATGGGCGACGACATCTGGCGGCGCAGCATGTACACCTATTGGAAGCGCGCGGCGCCGCCGCCAACGATGCTGACGCTCGACGCGCCGACGCGCGAGTTCTGCACGACGAAACGTCTCGTGACGAACACGCCGCTGCAAGCACTCGTCTTGTGGAACGACCCGCAATTCGTCGAGGCTGCGCGCGCAACTGCCGAGCGCACCTTGCGTGAAGCGAACGACGACACGGAGCGCTTGGCGCTTCTCTTCCGACGCGCCACGGGTACGCAACCAAGCGACGCGGCACTCGCGCGTATGGCGGCAACACTTGAAGAGAATCGTCGTCGATACGTCGCCGCGCCCGACGCGGCAGCGCAGTTGCTTGCGGTTGGCGCAGCACCACGAACGACCGAATTCCCCGCGTCCGAAGTCGCGGCGTGGACATTGCTCGCGAACGCCGTGCTGTCGAGCGACGCGATGATTGTGAAGGATTGAGGCGGAAGTCTGGCGTGGCGTCTTCGGGCGCCATCTTGGGAGTCACCAATGTCAAAGCCAAAGATCAGCGCAACGCCCGCCGACGGACTCGAGGAATACCTCCTCAACATGACCCGTCGCCGATTCTTCGGAACGCTCGGTTCGAAGTTCACGTCGACACTCGGCGCGGGCCTCGGCGGAGTCGCGCTCGCGCAACTGCTCGCGGGCCGCGCGGCGAACGCCGCGGCGTCGCCATCGCCCTTGCTCGCCGCCGACGGAACGCCCGCAGGCGCGCCCGCGTTCATGCCTGGCCCACACTTCGCGCCGAAGGCGAAGCGCGTCATCTATCTCCACATGGAAGGTGCGCCGAGCCAGCTCGATCTCTACGACTACAAGCCCGATCTCGTGAAGCGATTCAACGAGGATCTGCCAGACTCGATCCGAAACGGGCAACGCATCACCACGATGACCAGCGGTCAATCGCGCTTCCCAGTGGCACCAACGAAGTTCCGCTTCGATCGCTACGCCAACAACGAAGACGGCGTCTATCTCTCGGAACTCCTGCCGCACACCGGCGGCGTCGCCGGTGACATCTGCCTCATTCGCTCGATGCACACGCAGGCGATCAATCACGAGCCTGGCATCACGTTCTTCCAAACCGGTTCAGAGCAGCCAGGCCGCCCGAGTTTCGGCTCGTGGATGAGTTACGGCCTCGGCAGCATGAACGCGAATCTGCCGAGTTTCGTCGTGATGATCACGCAAGGAATCGGCAACATGCAGGCGCTGAGCGCACGCTTCTGGGGCAGCGGCTTCTTGCCAAGCGAACACCAAGGTTGTCGTCTGCGCTCGGGCCGCGATCCGGTGCTCTATTTGCGCGACCCTGAGGGCGTCACGCGCGAAGATCGTCGTCGCATGCTCGATCTCGTCGGGCAACTCAACGAAGAGGAGTTCAACGAAAGCCTCGATCCCGAAGTGCGCGCGCGCATCGCGCAGCACGAAATGGCCTATCGCATGCAGATGTCGGTGCCCGAACTCACCGACTTCTCTGACGAAGACGCCGCCACGCTCGAGATGTACGGACCAGACGTCCACAAGCCCGGCTCATTCGCGGCGAATTGCTTGCTCGCGCGGCGCCTCGCTGAGCGTGACGTGCGATTCATTCAGTTGTACATGCGCGGTTGGGATCAACACGGCAATCTTCCCGGCGAACTCAGTGCACAGGCGAAGGCCGTCGATCAGCCGCAGGCCGCGCTCATCAAAGATCTCAAGCGCCGTGGCTTGCTCGACGACACGCTCGTCTTGTGGGCTGGCGAATTCGGCCGCACAGTCTATTCGCAAGGTCAACTCTCGCGCGACAACTATGGCCGCGATCACCATCCGCGATCCTTCAGTGTGTGGGCCGCGGGCGGCGGCATCAAGCCGGGCATCACGTGGGGCAAGACCGACGATTACTCGTACAACATCGTCGAGAACCCGGTCGAAGTGCACGATCTGCACGCGACGATGCTGCACCTCCTTGGTCTTGACCACAAGAAACTCGTCTATCGCGCGCAGGGCCGTGACTATCGCCTGACCGACGTGAAGGGCGAGTTGGTGCGCGGCATTCTTGCGTAACGAAAGCAGCGCATGCTGAAAATCTGATGCTTGACGCGCTTTCGCTCATCGT
Source organism: Planctomycetaceae bacterium (assembly GCA_027483065.1). Lineage (GTDB taxonomy): Bacteria > Planctomycetota > Phycisphaerae > Phycisphaerales > SM1A02 > QWPT01. The sequence continues at coordinate 2,002 of JAIXVI010000038.1, read as the reverse complement.
GGACGGCCTCGCGAACCTTGCGAAGGGACCGCGTTCGCCTCGTGAGGGAGTCGGGTGGGCGCGCGGCGTGTGGTTTCCCGCCCGCGGCGCGTGGTTTCCCGCCCGCGGCGCGTGGTGTCCCGCCCGCGGCGCGTGGTGTCCCGCCCGCGGCGCGTGGGTCGCGTTCTGCGCTCTCGTGGTTCTGGCCGGACTCGGGGCGCTTGTGTACAGCATCCTCCGCTGACGTCGCGCGCGATGCATGAAGCGACACGCCCGCGTGCAGTCGCTTTCCCACGCCGCAGGTCTTTCCCTGCAGGTCTTTCCCTGTAGGGCTTTCCCTGTTGCGTACGCCGCGTCGAGCCGATACCTAGCGCCGTATGGCAGCAATCGGACCCGTGAATCTCATCCTCGACTTCGACTCGACCATCGTCGCAGCCGAAGGCCTTGACGAAATCGCACGCCTCGCGCTTGCGGATGACCCCGATCGCGACGCGAAAGTCCTCGCGATCGAAGGCATCACCCGCGACGGCATGGAAGGCCGCATCGGGATCGACGAATCACTGCGCCGTCGTTTCGCGATGCTCACGATCACGAAGGCACATGTTGTGGAAGTGGTGAAACTCCTGAAGAAGCGGCTTGCGCCAAGTTTCCGCCGCCACCGCGCGGAGGTGAAGAAGAACGCTTCACGGATTTGGGTCGTGAGTTCTGGTTTCCGCGATTACGTCGTGCCAGTCTGCGCAGAACTCGGTATCGCCGCCGACCACGTCATTGCGAACGAACTGCGTTGGTCGAAGGACGGCGTCTGCACTGGCTACGACACCGCATCGCCGCTCGCACGACCGAAGGGAAAACCTGCTGCCGTGCGTGCGCTCAAGCTTGATCGCGACGGCGCGCTCGTCGTGGCCGTTGGTGATGGCGCGACCGATTGCGAGATTCGCGATGAAGGCGCCGCGCGCGAGTTTGTCGCGTACTGCGAGAACATCGAGCGCGAAAGTGTTGTTGCGCGCGCCGATCGCGTCGTGCGCAGCGTGGACGAACTCCTGTGGATTTACGGCTTGCCGGGCGCCCCGAGTTATCCCAAGTCGCGCATGGTCGCGCTGCTCTTAGAGAACATTCACGCCGATGCCGCCGCGCGACTCGCCGACGAGGGCTACAAGGTCGAGTCACTTTCCGATGCGCTCCCCGAAGCGGAACTCGCGCGTGCGTTGAAGGGCGTGTCGCTTCTTGGAATTCGCTCGAAAACTCGCGTGACGGAGAAGGCGCTCGCCGCCGCAGATCGCCTGCTCGCCGTCGGTTGCTTCTGCATCGGGACGGAGCAAGTTGACCTCGCGGCGGCCGGTGCGCGTGGCGTTGCCGTCTTCAACGCGCCGTACTCCAACACGCGAAGCGTCGTCGAACTCGCGATTGGTGAGATTGTGATGATCTTCCGTCGCGCGATCGAATCGGATCGCATTTTGCACGCGGGCGGTTGGCGCAAGAGCGCGCAGGGATGCCGCGAAGTTCGCGGAAAGACCATCGGAATCGTGGGCTACGGCCACATCGGTTCGCAGCTTTCAGTGCTTGCCGAGGCGATGGGCATGCAGGTTCTCTATCACGATGTCGCGGAAGTCATGCCGCTTGGAAACGCGCGGCGTGCGAAAAACCTTGCGGAACTTCTGGCGAAGTCGGACGTCGTGAGTTTGCATGTCGATGGACGCCGCGAGAACACGCATCTCATCGGTGAGCGCGAACTCCGCAAAATGCGCCCAGGTTCGGTGCTCGTCAATCTTTCGCGCGGTCACATTGTCGACCTCGAGGCGCTCGCTGCGAGTCTGCGTGCGGGGCATCTCGCGGGCGCGGCGGTCGACGTATTTCCCGCCGAGCCGAATTCGAACAAGGAGCCGTTCGATACGCCACTCCGCGGAATTCCGAACGTGATTCTGACTGCGCATATCGGTGGCTCGACCGCCGAAGCACAGCAGGGGATCGGCGTGTTCGTTGCGAACCGTCTCGTCGACCATGTCAACACCGGTTCAACCGCGGG
>JAIXVI010000276.1 GCA_027483065.1 Planctomycetaceae bacterium | reverse complement strand
TCATGTAGAACGCGCCGATGTTCTGCTGACCGTCGTAGTCGATGTCGTACGTCGACTCGTAGATCGGGTGATCTTCGTCTGGGAAGACTTCGCTCCACGGTTGATCCCATCCTCCGACATAGAACGGATTCGGATCGGTCAACTGGTTGTTGGAGAACGTCTCCTGTGTGTAGGTTCGCTCGACTTGGTCGATGAACATACCGGTCTTGAAGAAGCCCTCGCGGTCGTTGTCCATCAAGAACGGCAACTTGAGGTTCGCGGCAAGCTGATTGCTCGTCTCCTCAACCGACTGCCAAATGTGCTGCACCCAACCAAGGTTGGCGTTTTCCGCAGGAACAAGCGGAATCCAAATGCCTGGAAGCGATGGATCGATCGCGTTCGTCGGTGGCCACCACACGCTTGCAAACTGCGTCTTGTCGGGTTGATCCCACTTCGCAGTCGAAGCAGATGCGGTCCAGTCGAGGATCGGAACCTTGAAGAGTTCGCCGTCTTCTGAGCCGAGTTTGTGCTCGCCCTTCAAGATCGTCGATTCGACCGAAGTTTCGGTGTAGGTCAACGTCTCAAGGCGCTGGTAGGGCGATGCCTGCAACAACTCGTTGTTGGCCGCACTATTTGGATCGTTCGGGTCGTACTCCGCCGGAAGATCAATCGGATACCCGACGATCGTCGACCAGTAGTCTTCGTAGTCCTCGGTGCACCAATACTGCTTGCCGCGCGTGTTTTCCGCGAGCGTCGCCGTACTCGTCGCCGTGCGCGAGTAGAAGTAGGTCAAGCCGAGTTTGTTCCGCTCGGTTTCCACGCCGACCGACGCGAGTCCGCCCCACTGGATGCTTTGTGAACCCTGCGTGACATCGAGCAAACTCGACTGGAAGTTCGGATTACTCGTGACTTGCGTCGGGTCGCCGAGACTTGGCTCGGGAATCGTGCCGAGTTGCGGGTCGATGACCCACGAGTCCTCGACGCCGTTGTCGAAGTACGAACTGTCGGTCTCGTAGAAGAAGCTCGCGAAGGCACCAACCTTGATGCCGTCATCGACTTCCCACGAACCGCCGCCCGCCGCCGACCACTTGTAATCGATCGCAGGATTACTCGTCTCTTCGGTACCAGTTGCATTCGGCCACGACTGGCCAATCAGATCCGTTGGGATGTTGCGACCGGCGTTGCCGCCCCAAACTGGGATGTCAGCACCTTGGTACGTAAGGAACTTGTCCCCTGCACCTTGCACCTGGGAGTTCGTACCGACCTGGCCCTTCAACTGGAAGAACGGCTGATCGGGGAGATCCTTGAGATCGATGTTGATCGCGCCGCCCGACGAGTCGCCTTGTTGGTCGGGCGTGAAGGTCTTGCTGACCTGCAGGCTCTGGATGACCGCGCTCGGGAACTGATCGAGCTGCACGGCGCGACGCTCTGCGTCCGACGTCGGCAAGCGCACGCCATCAAGAAGGGCCGCAACGTAACGATCGGGCAGACCGCGCACGACTGCGTAGCGACCTTCTTGCACCGACGCACCGGGCACGAGGAGAAGCGCCGCTGCCGCATCGCTTGCACCGGCCTTACTGATGATGTCCGCGCCAACTGAGTCAAGGAGCTGCGGGCTGTCAAGGCGCATCGTGAGCAACGCCGCCTCGGAACCGCCGAGTTCGAGTTCTTGGACGATGAATTCGTCCATGTCCTCATACTCGCCCTGCATTTCTGCATCGAGATCGGTCAACTGAAGGCCAGTCACCACAACGTCCGGGCGGACCTGTCGGCTGAACCCGTCTCGGCTGATGATCACGGTGTAGCGACCAGGCGGCAGCGAGAGCGAGTAAGCGCCATCGGCCGCGGTCGTCGTGCGCATGCCGTTTTCGACCACCGTCACGGTCGCACCCACGACAGGGCCGCCGAAATCGCGGTCGGTCACGAAGCCACGCAACGTCCCTGCATCTTGCGCATGCGCGACCGTCGAGACGCACGCCACGCAAGCGGCGACGCCAAGCGCTGCCCAAGGTGTTCGAAGATTTTGCATGGTCGGGCCGGAGACACCCGATAACTCTTAGGAACCGCGGAAGATCGGAGCCGCGCGCTCCTTCGATCATCGAAGGTCGCGGAAGGTACGAGTCGACTTCAAAACAATGTTGCTGAGAACGTTTGTCTTGTGTAAAGACTGTGTCAAGTCGCAGGCTGTCCCATGGCCACGGAACCCGCTCCGCGGCGTACTTCACGGCTTGGCGGCTTCACAGAATCTTCATGGAGCGTCATGACTGGTGGCCGTTCACGAAAGCTGACGGCCGTCCCTGACGCCATGTCACACGACGCGAAGCCATCACCATGACAAACTCAACATGACAAACTCAACATGGCAAACTCACCATGGCCAACTCACCATGGCGCGCGCAAGCCCGCGCGAATCTCCGCCATGCGCGCCCAGAGTTCCTCGCCTGGCTCGATGCCCGTCGTCGCGAGATCCGCGCATGCGGCCGCAAGATCCTCCGCGCGAGGCCGTGCGTTTCCATTGATGGCACCTTCGTTGATCGCAAGCGCGAAGATCTCGCGCGCCTTGGCTTGATCACCAAGCGTTGCGTAGCCCTTGGCAACCAAACGAAGCGGTGGGCCGCGGAAAATGTCGACGATGCTGTCGCGGTTGGTCTGGAAGTACGCGACCGCTTCATCGAGCGTCTTGCGCGCAGCGTCCGGTTCCCCCGCTTCAAACTCGCCAGTACCCAGCAACGCCATCTGCGTCACGAAGTCCTCCGGAAGCCACTTCGCCTTCGCGAATTC
>JAIXVI010000183.1 GCA_027483065.1 Planctomycetaceae bacterium | reverse complement strand
GGAACGCAGTGAAGCCTGAGCGGTCGACGTCGGAGTCGCGCATCGTGTCGTGTGGCACTACCCCCCTGCGAAGCAGGAGGTAGTGGCTTGAGCTACGCACGCACGCAACGATTCAAATCGACACTTGGGAGTCACCGCGAACCCTGATTCTCGCCATCACCAGAGGTGATGCCACACGAAACGTCACGCTTCGCATGACATCCTCTTCTCGCGCTTCGCTTCGCTCCGCGCTCGTCAGCGGCAGCCGCTACAACTCTTCGTCCTCGGCGGGAATCGGTGGAACGACCGTCTCCGCGTCGCTCTCCGCGCCGTCCACGCGTTCTTGTCGCGTGATTTCGGCGTCGTGGATACGCCAACCGTTCGCGGATGCCGCGACGGTGAATCGCCCTTCGTATTCGTTCGTGCGATCGTGGGCATGTCCCCAGTGGGTCACGCGTCCATCCACCTGCCACGTCGCATCGACGGTGAACGCCCGCGCCGCGACACCCGCGTCTTCGATTTCGCCTTGTGAGACAACGCTTGTCGCGATCGGCCGCACGCTCACCACGCGACTCATCGCGCCGCCCTCCTCTTCCATCACGAGCGCGCGGCGCACCGAGAGATACGTCTCTTCAAGCAACTCTCCATCGACGCTCTCCGCGAGCGCGTCGTAGATCGAACTCTCGGCTTCGTAGTCGAATGCGCGGTAGAGATTCGTTTGAAGCGCGGTGAAAATGCGCGTTGCTTCAGCGGGGTCAAGTTGCGCGGGCGCTCTCGTCCCAAGCGCGAGGAACGCCGGCCCCGCGGGCCGCACCATGATCACCACGACCGCCGCGAGCACACCTGTCCCCAGAGCAACGACCGGCGGACGTTTCGCAAGCGCTGCCGCGCCGAACGCGACGACGAAGAGCCCAATCGCGAGCGTTGCGTACGGCGGCACCAACGGCGTGGGCGCCGACGGCGTTGGGACTTTCTCAAGCCGCGAAGAGAGCTCCCCCGACGGCCGCCGCCACGTGAACCCCGGCTCTGCGCGCGTGAAAAGCACCGACGAACGCAAGCCATCCGCGGTCCATTCGGTCGCGATCTCAAGCGGCGGCTTCTGCGGCAGCGGCGAGAGCAAATCTGGCGGGTACGCGGGCCACGCGAGCGAAATCTCGTCGGGTGCGGCCTTCAGCGGGTAGGCGAGGTTGAAGAAGATCTTGCGGAGCCCCTTCCAACCGCTGATCGGAAAGAGCGGAAGCAGCGACTCATCCGGCGCGTTCACCTGCACGGCTCGAATGGCCGGCGGAACCACGATTCCATCGATACGAACGGGCATTTGCTGTGCGAAGTACCGTTCGAGGCGCGCCGCGATCTCGGGGAGTTCGCTGTCGTCGATCCGTTCGGGGTCCTCGCGCGACGTATCGATCATCCAGTCGAGAAAGACCAGATTCATCGACGCTTCGATCACGAATTCGGCGCGGTCGACGCGAAAACGAAGGTCGACGTGCGGGCCATCTTGCGGATGCCGTTCAGCAATCACGGCGAAAGATGCGCGTTCAGCCGTCGCGGCATCCGCCGACGTGGTAAAAATTCGCTCCGCGCTCGCGATTGCTAGACCAAGCGCGAAACAATGTCCCGCCGCGCGCCCGGCACGCATCACGATTCGGGATTCGAATCGGGATACGAATCGGGGAACAAACCGCGAAGCCAGCCCCGTCTGACTCGCGCCATTCAAAGGCCAAAACCATGCACACGAACGATTGTCCGCAGACGCGCTCACTTCTCTCGCTCTCGGTCGGTGGATGGGTTCGCACATTCGTCGCATCGGCGGTGATTGTCGCTGTTCCCTCGACGTTTGCACAGGACACGAGCGAAGGAACCGCGAAGTCGACCGAGAGTGCAACCGAGAGTGCGACGGGAACTTCCACCGAAACCACCAACACAACCCCAAGCGCGCCCGCGGACAATGTCCCGGCGCCGACGGAGCGTCCTCAGATTCACAAGGCGATCGGTGCTGCAGATCCGCTCGTCCAGAGCTTCAACGAGCACCTCACCATCCTCGCAAGCCCGTGGATGGAGGGTCGCCTCCCCGGAACCCGTGGCATGGAACGCGCGATGGAGTACATGGAAGATCAGTTCCGCAAAGCGGGACTCGAGCCTGGATTCCAGCCGTCCGAAGGTGGTTCGAAGACCTATCGCCAACCGTTTTCGCTCGGCGGAAAGCGCGAAGTTGTGGAGGAGCGCATCACGGCTCTTTGTGGCAACGAACTCGCGTTCACCGCGGGCACCGACTTCAAACTGACGAGCCTCGGCAAGTCGGGCTCGGCAGAAGGCGAAATCGCGTTCGTTGGTTACGGCATCGAAGATGGCCCCGAGGGTTATTCGAGCTTCGCCGACGACCACTCGCTCGAAGGCAAGATCGCGCTCGTCTTCCGCTTCGAACCCATGAACGAGCAGGGCAAGTCGCTTTGGTCCGAGGGTGAAGGCTGGTCGGGCCGCGCAGGTTTCGCTGGCAAGATCGGCGCGGTTGCGAAGCGCAAGCCCGCCGCGATCATCGTGGTGAATACGCCCGGCGCCAATGATCCCCGCATCGATAGCCTCACCACCGCTGGCGGCGGCCGCGCGATGGCCGACGCGCCCGTCTTCATGATGTCGACCGCAGCGGCAGAGAAACTCGTCGCCGCGTGCGACGGCAAGCGCTCGTTGATGGACTTGCGCAAACTCGCAGACAACCCGCCCGCCGATCAACCGAAGAGTTTCGACCTGACCGGTTCGAAGGTCTCGATCGCCGGCCGCATCGAAGAGAAGCCAGTGCTCGCGGAAAACGTCGTCGGCGTGCTTCCTGGCCGCGGCGCGCTCGCGAAGGAAGTCATTGTGATCGGCGGTCACCTCGACCACCTCGGTCAAGGCGACTTCGGTTCGCGTGAAGGCCCTGGCAAACTGCACCCGGGTGCCGACGACAACGCGTCGGGCTCCGCGGGCGTCATTCTTCTCGGCGACCTCTTGAAGAAGGAGTACGACACGCTTCCCGCTGAAACCCCGCTGCGCACGATCGTGTTCATCGGCTTCTCCGCCGAAGAAAGCGGCCTCAACGGAAGCCGTTACTACGTCGACAATCCGATCTACCCCATCAAGGACACCGTCCTGATGATGAACTTCGACATGATCGGCCGCATTAAGGATGGCCGTCTTTCCGTGACAGAATCGAGTGCGAAGGGCATGCAGGAATGGGCTGCGCCGATTTACGCGAAGAGCCCGCTGACGATCGTGCGCGGCGAGCGCTCGGGCGGCGGCAGCGACCACGCGAGTTTCCAACAGGCGGGCGTCCCGATTCTCTTCGCGATCATTGCCGACTTCCACGACGACTATCACACGTCACGCGATGTGTCGGAACTCATCGATCGCGAGGCGTCGGTCGAAGCGATCAAGCTTTGGCAAGCGCTCGCGTCGGATATGGCGCGTCGCCCCGAGCGATTCGAACTCGACACGACCGCAGGCCCAATGCGCGCGCAGCCGATGCGTGTGCGTGCCGGCATGCGCACCCGCGAACTTGAGGATGGCGGACTCGAAGTGGTCGACGTCACCAAGGATGGCAGCGCTGAGAAGGCCGGCATTCAAAAGGGCGACCGCATCATCAAGTGGAACAAGAAGGACATCGCGACCCGCGCAGAGTTCGTCGACGAACTTCGCACCCACGAGGTTGGTGACAAGGTGCAGGCCGTCTTCATCCGCAACGGTGAAGAGAAGACGGTCTACGTCGAAATGCAGGGCGCGCCGAACTCGCAGTAAGGCGCGCTGACGTGGCCGTGATGTGGCCGCGATGTTGCTGTGATGTCGCTCTCACGTCACGACGAAGTCACTCACAAGAGCCGCAACTCGTCGCGCAGGATCGCGGCGAGCTCGAAGTTCTCACTCTGAATCGCCGCGCGAAGCCGCCCTTCCAATTCGGAGCGCTGCGCCGGTGGAAGTTGCGGTACAAGCGTGTCGCGCAGCGCGCGAAGCGCGGTGACGTCTCCTAGACGATCAAACTGGTCGCCGATGCCCGCGCGGTCGGCCGCGTCGCGAAGCATCTCGAGACCAGCATCGATCAACGCCCCTGCTTCACGACCCCGACCGCCGATCGCAAGCATGGCGGCGGCGGCTCTCGTGCGAAGGACAATGGCCGAGAACCTTGCGCCCTCAGCCCACTCCCCTTCGAGATTGGTGGCGGCCTCGGCAAGCAGTGACGCGCCAGCTAAGACGTGATCAGCGTCGGCGAGCGCGCGCTTCGGCTCTCCAATGGCAAGGAACGCGATCGCTCGCTGTTGGTGCTGCACAAGCTCGAGGCGAAGCTCCGCAGCCTCGCCGCTCCCAAGGCGTCCGCGGTGCTGCCGTGCGCGATCGCGAAGCCGCGCGAAGACCGACGGCCGACGGTCTGGCCGCCCTTCCGCTTCCATCTGTAAGACCCCCATCTCGACGCGCACCTGAACCACCTCGCGCCCGTCTGCGACACGGACGATCCTGGCGTTCAGCCGCCCCGCCTCATACGGAAAGTCGCGCAGAAACTGTTCAAGATCGAGGTCCATGGACCGAGAGGCGACGTATGGGGTTTCAGGAGCAGGAACAAGGCTCGGGTAAAGGTCGAGGTGATGCCCGAGGTGATGGTCGAGGTGATGGTCGAGGTGATGGTCGAGGTGATGGCCGAGGTTGAGGCTGACGAATCAGGATCGAAGAGGCAAGAGAATGCGCGGCCGACGCTGAGATTTCCCCTCTGACATCGGCCCATCCAAACGGAAAGTTCGTACCACTCCTCGTAATTCGAACACAACCTCTTCCATGCTCTGTATATGCTGTCAAGCGTCGGCTAGGCTGAGCCGACGCACCGAACGGAGGTTGTGTCCTAAGGTTGAGTGCGCTCAACGGGAGCCTGAGTTTGGGCCCCGCGGGAGCGCACGGAGAGTTCCGCCCACACGGAAGTGCGGCGTCAAGGGAGCGATCAAGGAAGGAAGTCCGAAGCGGACGCGTCATGCGTTTCGCGTTGCGCTGTTCTGTGTTGAGTTGCGCAACTCGAATCGTGCTGCGTGCCCCGCGGCGTGTTTCCTGATCTGACAGCTTTCGACGTCGACCAACGTGCGGACTGAACTGCTTCATCGCGCGATGCAGCGTTGTTCTGCACCGCTCGAGGCAATCTTGGGTCACATGTGTTCGTCCCCGGAGCGTAGCTCCCATCCAGAGGTTCACATGGGTCGTTCTTCATTGCAGTCAGATCTCCAGCTTTACCTGCGCCAAATCAACGAGGTGCCCCTTCTCAATGCTGAGGAGGAGAAGGATCTTGGTTGGAAGATCATCAACGACAATTGCTTTTCTTCGAAGGATCGGATGATCCGCGCAAATTTGCGCCTGGTCATTTCGATCTCGAAGAACTACGTGAACCGTGGCCTGTCGCTGTCGGATCTCATTGAAGAAGGCAATATTGGCCTGATTCGCGCGGTGGAAGGATTCGACCCCGCGCAGGGCGCGCGCTTCTCGACGTATGCCTCGTGGTGGATCAAGCAGGCGATCAAGCGCACGCTGATCAACGCCGTGCAGCCAATCCACATTCCGGCCTACATGGTCGATCTGATCGCCCGCTGCAAAGAGGCGTCGCGTCGACTTGAAGAGCAACTTGGCCGGCAGCCGTCGACGCAAGAACTCGCGGACGATCTCAAGATTCCAGTGCGCAAACTTGTGGTTGTTCGTCGCGCTGTGAAGGCGTACAACGCGCCGAGCCAGTCGCCTTCGAACGAGCACGGCGACGGCCCAGATCTGCACGAACTCTTCGAAGATCACCGCAACGGCAAGCCTGAAGAAGCGGTCACGAAGCGCGAAGAATTCCGCCTTGTGCTGCAGCTTCTCGAGCAGATCGATGAACGCGACGCGCGCGTGATTCGCCTCCGCTACGGCCTTGAGGGCAAGGAGCCGCTCACGCTCAAGCAAATCGGCCGCGAGGTCGGATTGACGCGCGAGCGCGTGCGACAGATTGAAGTCGAAGCGCTCCGACGTCTGCAGCAGAAGATCACCGACGATCGCCCGCTTCGGTTCTTGCGTTCGCTGATGCAGGAGACGGACGAGGATGTCGGCGCGTCACGACTCGCACGGCGTGAAGTTCCTCGCCAAGATCCACGCCAAGATCCACGCCAAGATCCACGCCACGACTTGCGTCACGATCCGCGCCTGGAGAGCAACAACGACACGCGCCGCACTTCACCACGACCCATTCCGATCCTGCGCCGCGATGCGCGCATCGGCTAACGACTCCTCCCCGGACAAACTCCGGATACGGAGAAAGATGAACGACTCCCCGCGCTTGCGCGGGGAGTTGTGTTAGGCAGCTTGAGCGCGTCATTCCGAAGGCGGAGCGCAGCGAAGCCTGAGCAATCGATGTTGGAGTCGCGCGTCGTTCCGTGTGGCACTACCCTTCTGCGAAGCAGAAGGGTAGTGGCTTGAGTTACGATTACACGGGGCACACCTGAGTGAAGTCCACTGAATCTCGCCTCTCAGCAACGCCTCGCCATCACCAAAGGTGATGCCACACGAAACGTCGCTCTTTGAACGACATCATTCTCTCGCGCTTCGCGCTCGTCCGACCGCAATCAAACGTTGCTGACGAACGGCAACTTCGCAACGACCGCAGGCGTCGTCCCCTTGCCCGCGAGATCGAGCTCGAGCGCCGTGCCCTCGGCGGCGAGTGACGACTTCACGTACGCCATCGCGATCGCGCGATCGAGCGACGGCGAAATGCAGCCACTGGTGACCTCGCCGACGACTTGACCGCCCGACAGGAGTTGCATCCCTTGGCGCGGCGAACGGCGACCTTCGATCGCAAGACCAACAAGTCGCTTCGCCGGGCCATCCGCCTTGATCTTTCGAAGCGCTTCCTGACCAATGAAGGTGCCCGTGCGCTCGTCATCGGGGCCGCCGGTCAGGCCCTTGTCGAACTTGATCGCGAACTCGAGGCCCGCCGACACAGGATCGATTTCCTCGGTGATTTCGTGGCCGTAGAGCGGCATTCCCGCTTCCATGCGCAGCGTGTCGCGCGCGCCGAGGCCCACGGGCTTCACGACGCTCGAATCGCCGCCCATGTCCTTCAACACCATGCCGAGCGCGAGTTTCGCCATGCTCGATGGAAGAATGACCTCCACACCGTCTTCGCCGGTGTAACCCGTGCGCGAGACGAGCAGCTTGATGACGACGAGATTCTTCACCATGAAGCGATAGCGCTTCATCGTTGGAATCGTGCTCGACATGCGGGCGATGATGTCCATCGCCTTCGGCCCTTGAATCGCGACCATCGCGGTCGATTCGGTTTCGTCCTCGAGTTTGAAGGCAAATTGCCCCTTGCGCTCGGCGAAATGCTTGAGCAACTTGTGACGATTTGCTGCGTTGCAGACCATCAAGTACTCGTCTTCATCGACGCAGTACACGAGCACGTCGTCGCGCACACCGCCTTGGTCATTGCACACCAACGAGTAGCGCACCATGCCCGCTTGCATGCCGCAGATTTGACGCGTGCACACGTGATCAAGGAACTTGCGCGCGTGACGACCGCTGAAGCGAAGGCGGCCCATGTGCGAAACATCGAAGAAACCAGCGCTCGCGCGGCACCACTTGTGCTCGTCGATGATCGATCCGTAGGAGATCGGCATGTCGTAGCCCGCGTACTCCACCATCTTGGCCTTATGGTCGAGGTGAAGGGCGTGGAACGGCGTGCGCTTGAGCTCTGTGGCGGTCGTCATGGCGCGGAGAGTACCCGTCCCGATCCGCCCTCGCTACGGCACGTCGAAGCAAACCAACACGCGAAAATCGAGGATTCGCTATTCTGCGCCGAATGCCGGAGTGCGGCCGCACATCGACCAACGAAACCCACTTCGGGGCGCAAGCCCCGCGCATGATTTCCCGTGCGTCGTGTGCGTTGGCACCATCTGCCACCCGTCACCCACTCCGACTTTTGGCCTCACTCGCGATCTCCATCGCCTTGGCTGGCGGCGTCGCCCAATCGGCGCGCGCGCAGATCGCGATCGATGACGAAACGCTCGCCGATCGACCGATCGCGAAGGTCATCTTCAAGGGCCTCGACCGCGTCACTGAGCGCGAGATCCTCAACAACATTCGCGTCGCTGCGGGGCAGCCGTTCGAAGCGCAAGCCGTTCGCAACGACGTCTCAACGCTCTATCGTCTCGGGCAGTTTGACACCGTCGATGCAGTTGCGAAGGTGCTTCCCGATGGTTCGATCGAACTCACGTACGTGCTCACCGAACAGCCGATCGTGCGCGATTTGCAGGTCGTCGGCAACAAACTGATCTCCGATCAAGATCTGCGCAAGGCCATTCCGCTCTACGCGGGCGGGCCGCGCGACGACTTCCTGCTCGAACAGTCCGTCACGCGGATCAAAGAGCTCTATCGACAGCGCGGCCACTACCTCGCCGAAGTGACGGTCGATGAAAATCTCCTGAAAGACTCGGGGATTCTCATTCTTCGCATCGTCGAAGGCCCGCGCGTCAAGGTGAAGGAAATCCTCTTCGTCGGGAACCAAGCCTTCAACGCCGATGAACTCTCCGCGGAGATCAAGTCGCGTACGGCTTTCCCGCTCTTCGGCAAGGGCGAACTCGACGAAGAGCGCCTCATCGACGACGTTGCGAAGCTCGACAAGTTCTACAAGGACCGCGGTTTTGTCGACGTGCGCGTCGATCGACGCATTGAGATTTCGTCGGATTCGAAGGAAGCGAAGATCGTCTTCGTCGTGAGCGAAGGCCGACGCTATCGCCTGCGCAACGTGGTGATCGAAGGCCTCGGTGCGGAAGGCCCCAAGCCGCTCGGCGTGCTCACCACCGAGCAGATCGAGGCGTTGCTCTTCATCCATGAAGGCGACATTTACTCGCGCTACAAGATCGACAAGAGCCTCGCGAGCGTCCGTGACGCGTACTTCCTGCTCGGCCACGTCGATGCGGTCATGAACGATCGCACGGTGCGCGTCGGCGAAGAACCACTCGTCGATCTCTTGGTCAGCATTCGCGAGGGTCCGCGCACCATCACGGGACTTGTCAATGTGCAAGGCAACTTCCTGACGAAAGACAAAGTCATTCGTCGCCTTGTGCGCATTCAGCCAGGTCGCGTGCTCGACGGCCGCGAAATCGACAACTCGGAGCGGCGCGTCCGCAGTTCGCAACTGTTCAACGACGTGCGCATCACGGTGCAACGCGCGCGCCCGGAAGAGCAAGATGCGCTTGACACGCCGAGCGCGACTGGAACGACCGAAGCCGGCGCAAACCCGAACTCAGGCACGAATGCAAGTGCGCAGGCGCAAGCCGACGCCGCAAATGCCGCGAACGCTGCCACTGGCGAGGCCCGCGCCGCCGATGCCAAGGCCGTCGCAACCGACGCGATCGTTCGCAGTGAAGTGCGCGACGTCTTGACTGAAGTCAAAGAGCGCAACACCGGTAGCGTGAACTTCGGTGTCGGCCTCGGCACCGACTCAGGCGTCTTCGGCCAATTCAGCGTTTCGCAGCGCAACTTCGATATCGCTGATACGCCGGAAACGTTTGATGAACTCCT
>JAIXVI010000019.1 GCA_027483065.1 Planctomycetaceae bacterium | reverse complement strand
TCGTCGTCCTCCCCGCCCACCTCGCCGACGCCGTCGCGCAAGACGCCGCCGCCCAGGAAGCCCTGGAGGAATTCCTCCTCGCCAAGATCGACGCCGGCGCCCCGCTCCCCGGCACCTATCCCCCGAACGAGGCCACGCTCGCCGAATACGAAGCCTGGAAGAAGACAAGGGGCTGATCCGTCCCTACCGGGTCATGGCAGTCGGCAGCGCAGGGACCATTCGTAACCAATGTTCCCAAAATTCTTCGCAAAAATTCTTCTCGGAAATTTTCTACTAAAATTCTCTCTTTGGGAATGACCGGGAAGCCGCGTCCGTGGGAGGGTCGCGCCAGCTACGAACAGGAGGCTGCGATGGACCGCACGAGGTCGCTAGATCCCACCGAACGGTATCTCTCTGCCCACGCCCGCAGGCGGACCCGCCAGCGCGGCATCACCCCCACCGTGGCGCTGCTGGTGCATGAATGGGCGGATATGGAAGTCCCTGTCGGAGGCGGCTTGACCGCCCTGACGCTCTCCCTTCAGGCAGCCAACGAAGCGCGCCGGGAAGGCATCCGCCCCCATCTGCTCGACCGCGCCCGCCGCATCTGCTGCCTCACAGCGGAAGACGGCTCCGTCGTCACGCTGTTGCACCCCACCCGCCGCCGGGCCCGGCGCTACACCAAGCGTGGAGGCCGCTGATGATCGACAACGACAACGTCATCCCGCTAAACGCCTCCGCCGCTGCGCAGCGCCGCGCGAGCGTCAATGCTGAGCGCCAAGCGCGCGACGAAGCGCTTCTCGAACGCATCGAGATCCTGCGCATGACCAAGCATTTCCCCTCTGCCCGCGACAGGGAACTGGTCGCCGAGAACCTCGACCGCTTGCTTACCCAAGCGGAGCGCCAGGGCATCAAACGCCGCGATGTCGTGAAGAGGTGGCGGCCCACTCACAAGGATGAGGACTCCACTAAGGTTCTGTACCGCTTCGCGCTCGACCCCGCCAAAGAGGGCAGTAAGCGCGAGCGCCAGAGCGCGGAACTTGCCAAGAAGCCGCGGGAGTACGTCCGCATCGCCGAGGCTGCCGCGCAAGTCATGGGCGCCGACCAGGACGCGGTCCTGATCGAGCTTGTACAAGGCACCAGTCTCGCCAGCGCCGCACCGATCACCCCGCCAGACCCGCTGGAAGACGACCTTCGCGCCCCAGTCATCCGCCACCTCGAACGCCTCGCCGACCGCATAGCGCAGCGCACAAAGTTGCACGACACGTTCCGACTGATCGCTCGCTACCCGCGGCGCGATCATCCCCAGGAAGAAGCCTGGACCTGGGAGAACTTGGCATGGCAACGGGGTGAGGAGAGGACCGGTCTCCTCCGCTTCCTGCTTCCCCGCATCGCGGGTCCCGCGCGCGATCCGCGGGAGTGGCCGACCATTTCGTCGGGCGAGATCGTCGAACTCGACACGCTCAACCTGGACCCACGTCGCCTGCTTTTGGCCGCATCGCCCAATGTCCTGCTGGGCGAAGTTTTCTTGGAGCAGGTGGTGTTTCCGCTGGAACCGCAAGGCTCCCCTCGGCGGCCGGCCCCCGTCTTTCTTCCGGGCGAGGCTTGGGAAGCCACAATCACCACCATGGCCGAACTTCGGCTAGGAATCTACCCGGTCGGCGCGTCACTAACACCCCGGCTGGCGGTAACGATCTGCCTCGTCCGTACGCTGGATGGACACTACTTCCATCCATGGCTGACCGAACCAGAGCCACGTGAGAAAGAGAAAGGTCACTTCGATCTGTTTCTTCGCGGGGACTTCGAGCAGCAACAACGCCTGAGGCAGACGGACCCCGACCAAGAGAAACAACGGCGTCGGAGCATTCGCTGGTCGCACCGCATCGCCGGCCGCCGCGGCAAAGTGGTTGATACGTTTGTCACCAACGGCTGGTGGCGCAGCAGCGTTGATGTGCCGCTGACTGAGGGCGCTGGGTGGGAAGTCCCGCTCTTCGGACGCCCCCTAACTGCCAAGGACTGGTGCCCTGTCCGCTGCCTGCTTTTGACCGATGACGCCAGCCAACGCTACCTCGACCTACCCGATAATGGCAGATTGTCCGATTGGGTCGGTCCCGAATGGAACGACGCGCGTCTCGGCGCGGAACCTTCCTTCGACGGCGTGGACGAGGAAGAGAAGTCATATAGGCTAGATCAGTGGATGGAATGGCGCCGTGAGCAAATCCACGCGTATCGATACCGCTTCGAGCGCGAACACGAAGGTGCCATCCCCGAAGCCTATGTCCACGCTTGGCCCGAGGGCACCGTCGGCTACAAGCTCGAACGAACCCTCATGGAGGTCGAGGGCGCCGACTCCATCGGTACCGATCTGCTGTGCAAGGCCGAGGTCCTAAGCGAGATCGTCCACGCCGATGCCCGCGCCGCGCTAGACACCCGCGCTGCCCGCCTGGCCAGGATCAAGCTCCCGGACGAACCGTCCTAACCCCGCCACTCGACAAACCGCCCCCCCTCCGCCACAAACACCCCCTTAAAGAAAACAACGGGGAGTACGGGCATGACCCATGTCGAGGTGGGCGCGCTCAAGGTCGCGCCGGTCCTGAAGACCTTCATCGAGGCCGAAGCCCTGCCAGGCACCGGCATCGCCGCCGATG
>JAIXVI010000147.1 GCA_027483065.1 Planctomycetaceae bacterium | reverse complement strand
GAACTTCATCCAACGCCGCAAGGGCTCGCTGGCCTCGCATGCGCGGTGGCTGACGACGTGAAAGCGGCGCTTGCAGCGCGTGAGGATGCACGAGCCAACGCGCAACTGAACGAAGCGAAGGATTGCGAACCCGACGCAGAAGACACGATCCAACGTGCACGTGGAACACTCGCGCGACGCGCGGCTCCGCGCGCACCTTCGCAGCCAGCCTCACCCGCCGCGCCTGCCGCGACACCGTCAGCTCCTGCGGGCTCGTAACGCTCAGCGCAACGCTTCGATTTTCCCGCGCGCGGTTTCATTCTGCGTTTCGCGGGCAAGTCGATCCATCGCGGCGCGCCAACCGTCGTCACCCAAGAGGCGTTGCCCCGCAGGCTTCAACATGAGCAAATCGAGGGAAGGATCAGTTCCGCGCGGATCGCGCGCGAGCAACGCCACGATGCGCGGGTCCATGATCGTCGTAAGTCGCGGAAGAGCCAGTTGCCAAAGCATCTGACGCGCGACGCGATTCGGCTTCGACGTCATCGCGTAGGCCACTGCGAAGTTGTCGAGATCTCGCGCGCGAAAGAGCGCTCCGAGTGCATAAGGCGCCGCATCCTTCGCGCCTTCGCTCGCACTCGCGATCTTCCACGCTTGTCGAACGCGTTCATCTTCGCCCGCGAGCTCCAGCGACTTCATTGCGGCCGCGAGTTTCGTCGCGTCTTTCGACTCTCTCCACTCCTTGAGGAACAACACTGCCTCATCGCGCAGCGACGCCGCCGTGTCCTCCGTTGGAGCAACGCGTTTCGCGCCGATCTTTTTCTTCGACGCGAGCAACGCGAGCGGATCGCCGTAACTCATCGTGCGCCACGGACGCGCGAGTGGTCCTTCAAATTGGCGCGCCGCGATCGCGAATGGAATCATCGCGTCGGCGCGCTGGACGAGGAGTTCGGGCGGAATGAACGCCATCAAGAGTGGTTCGTAGACCGAGCCGAAATACGCGTACGCGCCCGCGTCGAGGAACGCGCCACCGATGCACTCGTCGTTTGCAGGGAACTCCAAACTAAATGAGTGCAGGAAGTGCACCATCGACGGGCGATCGAAGACGGGGACATCGCGCGCAGTTGCTGTTCCGCCTGCGGCCAAGCCAAACTGCGTGGCGACTCCGTGCGAGTTCACGAAGAGCACATCGGAACCGAAGCCACCCATGAGAATGCGCCGCCAACCGTCGAGGGTCGATTGATCGCGGCCCCACGATTGCACCACCATGCCCTGCGATTCGAGCGGCTCGACCGCTTTCGCAGTGTCGTAGTCGTTCCAGCCATTTCCCGCGTCGTAGGTGTGGAAGAGCCATGCGCTTTCACGCGGCGCGAAGAGCGAAGCCATTGCCACGTACGCGCTGCGCGCCTCGCTTCCGACGATGCCGGAACCCATCGCCCACCACATGCCATCGCGATGTCGGCCGAGGGTGTTGAGCGTTGCAACGGGTTGTCCTGGCGCGGTGGGAAACGGCCCGCTCGGGATGTTGACTTTGAGCGCCTCGGGAAGATCAGGGTCGCATTTCCAAGCGATTTCGCGGCAAACAACGAATGCATCGATCGCATCGCCAAGACCTTGCCATGGAAGCCCCGTGCGATCGGCGGCACGCTCGAGTTCAGTTGCGAGTTGCACGAACGTCGCGGAGTTCATCTTGTCGTTGACGCGGCCAAAGTCATCGTTCGTCCAATGAATCGGAGCGCCGCGTCCGGCCGCGAGCGCCGCAGCCGCGGGCCATGCGGAATCATCCGCGCTCGCGAGCACGACCATCGGCGGCGCAAATCCACGTGCTCCGCACGCAGCAACGATGTCGACCGCGCCATCCTTGATCGCTTCCGCGGCAGACGTTGCGATGAGTTTCTCACGATCCGCACGGGCTTCCGGCATCGCGCCAACCGACGCACGCCGCACCACGCGCGCAGGTTTAAACCCGCGCACAAAGAGTGGCGCGTACACGTCGTCTTCAAAGAGGACAGGCCAACGTGTCGTTTCTGTCCAACGCGAGAGTTCGTCGAGGTACGTCCGACCGTCTGGCACAAGCACAACCTGATCGACGATCGGCCAACTTCGTTCAAGCGCGGCCGCGCGCGTACCGAGCACGATGGGCCACGGGGTCTCTGAATTCCCCGCAGGCGTCGTCGCAGGCGCCGAACCTCCGCCACCGTTCGCGCCCTGCGCGAAGGCCGCGCTGGTGCTGCACATCACAGGAAACGCCATCAGCGCGAAAAACACACTGCGCGCGTTCGAGAAGAGTTTCGCGTCCATGCACAGAGCGTATCACGCAGGGAGATATCCGCGCGCAACTTCGCGGAACTCCGCCGCACTCGCCGCGCACTGTGCGTCGGACCATTCGAGTTCACGTCCGAGGAGCCGCGCCGTTTCATCGGCGATTTCCATCGCAGCGCGAGCATCAAGGAGAAGCGAGCGCGTACGACGTGCGAGAACATCTTCGACGCTGCGCGCCATTTCACTGCGCGCGGCGAAGATTACCTCCGACTGCGTGACCGGAAGCGACGCGTGCATCGGCGCTGCATGGAACCGATCCGCACGCTCGATCTTCTCGAGTTCTGCGCGATCGGAACCGTACATGCGTCGCGGATCTGGAAGCCCCGCTTCGAGCCCCGCCTCGGTGTCGTAGCCGTGTAAGCGCAGCGTTTCCGTCGCACATCCACGCACTTCGAGCCCCGCCGTCTCCGCGACCACTTCAACGGCTTCTTCTGCCATGCGTCGATACGTCGTCCACTTGCCGCCCGTCACGGTCACCAAACCCGACTGCGCAACTTCAATCGAATGCTCGCGCGAAACCTTCTTAGAACTCGTCTCATCCGACGGACGCGCCAGCGGACGAAGCCCTGCAAACACGCTCAAAATGTCGGCGTGCGTTGGTTCCGCGGCGAGATATCGCCCAGCATTACGCAGAATGAAGTCGATGTCTTCGCTCGTTGCCCGCGGTTCGAGTTCGGCTTCTTTGACTTCGGTATCGGTCGTCCCGACAAGCGTGCGGCCGTGCCATGGGATCACGAACAGCACGCGGCCGTCATCGGTGTGCGGCACCATGATCGCGTGATCGGCGGGCAAGAAACGCCGCGGCAGAATGAGATGCGTGCCGCGCGAAGGCTCCAAACTTGTCTTCGCTTGTGGGTCATCCATGCGACGAAGGCTGTCTGCGAAGACGCCTGTCGCGTTCACCACGATCGACGCACGAATACGGAACGTCTCGCCAGACTCTTCATCGCGCACTTCGGCGCCAACGACTTGTCCGTCTTCCTTGACGAGCCCAACGCAACGCACACGATTCGCGACGCTCGCGCCGCGATCCGTCGCCGTCTTGGCAAGCGCGAGCGCCATGCGCGCATCATCGAACTGCGCATCGTGGTATTCGATGCCGCCGAGAAGCCCATCTTCACGGACACCAGGAATCGCGCAAATCGTCTCTTCGCGGGTGAGTGAACGACTCTTGCCGAGATTCCGCTTCCCCGCGAGCGCGTCGTAGAGCTTGAGACCTGTGCCGTAGAACGGCCCTTCCCACCAGTGGTACTTTGGAACGATGAACGCGAGGTCATGCACGAGATGTGGCGCGTTTTCGCAGAGAATCGCGCGTTCTTCGAGTGCCTCGGTCACGAGTGAGAAGTGCATCTCCGCGAGGTAACGCACGCCGCCGTGGACCAACTTCGTGCTGCGCGAACTCGTTGCCTTTGCAAAGTCATGCGCTTCAATCAGCGCGGTGCGATAGCCACGCGACGCGGCATCCACCGCGATGCCGAGGCCAGTTGCACCACCGCCAACGACAAGCACTTCGAATTCAAGCGCTTTCAATGAGGCGAGTTGTGCAGCACGTTCAAATGGTCGCTTCATACAGGACTCCCGAAGAACCGTACGGTATCGACTGCGCGGTTCCACCGTGCACGCGCGCGGGCGAGCTCCGCGGCGCCAAGCACTGGCTCGAAGCGGCGGTCGAGGCCGCCCGGAATCGTGCTGACCGCGCTCAGATTCTCGCCAGGTTGCCCTGGCGTCGGCGCGTGAGCGAGCGCCGTCTGCGCGAGTCCAACCTGTGCAAGCCCCACCCGTGCAAGTCTCGCCGCGCCAAGTGCCGTTGTCTCCAACGTCTTCGGCCGCTCCATCGCGAGTTGTGAGAAATCAGCGCAAGATTGCATGAGGAAGTCGCTCGCAGCAGCGCCGCCATCGACGCGCAACGCGTGGAGTTCAACGCCGCCAGCACGAATAGCGTCGATGAGATCAACCACTTCATGCGCGACACCCTCGAGCGTCGCGCGCGCAATGTGTGCACTCGTCGCACCACGCGTGAGACCCAAAATCGCGCCGCGCGCCGACGCATCCCAATGCGGCGCACCGAGCCCTGCGAACGCCGGAACAACGACCACGCCGCCCGTATCCGCAACGCTCGCGGCGAGCGCGTTCACTTCGACCGCACGTTCAAAGAATCGCAACCCATCGCGCAGCCACTGCACCGCGCTTCCGCCGACAAAGACGCTGCCTTCGACCGCGTACATCGTTCTTCCCGCGATACGCCATGCAACGGTGGCAAGTAGTCCTTTCGGCGGCGTCGGCTTCGTCTCACCTGCGTTGGCGAGGAGAAAGCAACCTGTTCCAAAGGTGCACTTCGCATCGCCCATCGCGTGCGCGCCTTGGCCGAAGAGCGCCGATTGCTGATCGCCAGCGATGCCAGTGACGGGAATCGCCGCGGCTCGATTTGACGTATCGAGGGTCGATGCGCCGAGGATCGAAGCATCGACAACACCGAGTTCGCCCGCGCTGTCGACGATTTCGGGCAGGACCGCGCGGGGTACTTGAAAGAGCTCGCAGAGTGCGTCATCCCACGCGGCGCCATTCGGACCACCGACGCGCGCAAGCATCGTGCGCGAGGCGTTCGATGCGTCCGTCGCATGCGTGCGACCCTTCGTGAGATTCCACAAGACCCACGAGTCGATCGTGCCTGCCGCGAGTTCTCCGCGTTCTGCACGCGCGCGGGCACCGTCCACCGCGTCGAGGATCCACGCGAGCTTCGAGGCGCTGAAGTACGGATCGAGCGTCAAGCCCGTGGCTTCACGCACGCGTTCTTCGTGGCCGGCCGCGCGCAGCGCATCCATGACGGGCGCCGTGCGTCGATCTTGCCAGACGATGGCGCGATGGATCGGCTGACCAGTGGCCCGATCCCACACGACGATCGTCTCGCGTTGGTTCGTGATACCAATCGCGGCAATCGCAGGTGCCTCGACATGTGCCCCGACATGTGCCCCGACATGTGCCCCGACATGTACCCCGACGCGCGCCGAGTGGACCGCATCTTTCATGCACGCGAGGAGCGCGGCCCAGATTTCCTCTGCATCGTGCTCGACGAGGCCGGGCGCAGGGAAAAACTGCGTGAACTCCCGCTGCGCACTCGCGAGAACTTCGTCGCCGGCGAAGACGATCGCGCGCACGCTCGTGGTGCCACAGTCCAGTGCGAGAATGAGTGGTTGAGCTCGTTGATCCATGGCGCGCGAAACTCCGCGCGCATCATGCGCGGCCGCGGACCTTTCCGCCATGCGACAGCGTTGGATGCGCGCGAATCAGGGATGAAACTGGTCCGCGAACGGTGTCTGCCGCAGGCGCCCGAGGACGGTCGCGTACCGCATGGCCACGATCCGCTGGAGCCGCGGCTCGTTCGCGGCACCGTCGATCGACTCGAGGACGAGGCGCATCCGGTGGCCCTCGAGGTCGCTGGCACGAGGGCCCAAATCTGGCGTACCTCTGCGAAGCGCGGTCTCCTCCCGTCGCCATCGATCATCGCGCCATGCGGCCCATGCCGCGGCATGCGGGTCGGCTCCATCCGCGCCAGCGACCACCGCATCACGGCGCGCTAGATCCTCGCGCGGGGGGAGTTCGCCGAGCGCCTCCTCGAGGAGCGACCTTTCGCACGCATCGAGTCGCGCGCGACGCTCGGGGTCGTCGCCGAGCGCCTCGCGCACGACGCCGATCAGCCGGATCGTCGACGTCGGCCCGTTCCAACCCGTCCGCGTCACGCGCTCGACGAGGCGGAGACCACATCGAAGCCGGACCAGCGGATCGATCTCGATCGCGCGCAGGGCATCGAGCAGCATGCGGCAGATGCGCAGTTCCATCTCCGCCTCGAACGCATTCGTCGCGTCGAGCACCGGTCCCCCACGCTCGACGCGGTCCATCACGCCTTCCGAGTCGCCCGACTCCCGTTCCGCGCGCGCCTGCAGCGCCCGCTCGGCGGCGAGATCGGAAGCGGCCGCGTCACGCGCGCGATCGGCCAGCGCCGGAAGCGCGTCGGCGAGCGCGTCGACCGCGGGCGCGAGTTCGACGAGGAACGCCCGCTGCCCGGCGCGATCGAGACCGCACGCGGTCGCGGTCGCGAGGATCCCGTCGGGGAGGAACCCGCCGAAGGCAGGCTCCCGGGCGGCGAGGAAGTGGCCGACCTGTTCAAGGCGCAGCGCCGTGCGCGCCGCGGCATCGAGCGGCATGCCGAACGCAGCCGCCAGCACCTTCGCGCGCGCGTCGTCGAACTCCGCCTCGCAGCGTACGACGTCGGGAAGTTCGCGCCACGCCTCGAGGTCGCGTCCACGCGCGCCCGCGGCATGCTCGACGCGCCGACGCGCGAACATCGCCGAAGCGGAGGAATCACCGTCGGGCCGCGACGCGATCCACGATCGCAGGAAGGCGTCGAGCACGGGCTCGATCTCCTGGCGCGGCCGATCGATCCCGTCGAGCCGGAGCGCGGCGCCGACGCGCCGGAGGTCCGACGCGGATGGCCGCGGCGCCTCGGCATCGCCGCCATCGTCCGCAGCAACGTCGTCGGCCGAACCCATCCCCGACGCACCGCCTTCGTCGTGGCCACCGCCTTCGTCGTGGCCACCGCCTTCGTCAAGGAAGCGATGCTCGAAGTTCGTGCGGAAGAGCCGCTCGCGGTCCGCATCCACGTCGGAGTGCAGGATGGGGCCAGCGCCGCCGACATCGTCCCGGTCGCGCGGCGCGGTCGCAGCGACACCGGCAAGTCGCGCAAGCCGCGCATCGAACGATTCCGCCGCCGAAGACTGCGCCGCGCGCTCGAATCGCGCGCGAAGCTCCTCGGAACCCGGCGACCCGGTCATGAACGCGAGGTCCAGCGGAACACCGCTGCCGCCCGGCACCTCGATCCCGGGCGAGAAGCTGCGTTCGTCGGCGAGGACGCTGCGATACGCCGCCACGCACTCGGCGATGAAGCGCCGTCGCTCCTCCCGCACGAGGCGCAGCGCCGATGCGCGCGCCGTTTCGTCGAGCCCACGGTCGTCGCGAAGTCGACGGAGAAGCCGCTCGACGGAGCCCCACTGATCGACGATCCCCTCCGCGAATCCGCCGTCTCGACAGGCGTTCGAGATCAACTCGACGCGCAGCGCGTCGGCGGCGTCGACGCCGACCTCGGCCTCGATCCGCGCGGTGAAGCGCATGTTCGCGTCGAGATTCGCGCGGACGAGTCGCGCGATCGACGCGCAGGCCTCGATCGCGGCGGCATTTCCGATCGGTCCGGCGGTGTGGCCGTCGACCCTCTGCGCGCGCCGCTCCTGTTCGGCGAGTGCGAATCCGATCCCGCGCACCATCTGGTGCTCGGACAGGATGCGCGGCCACTCGGCGGCGAGAAGCGCCTCGACCGTGGCGCGCCGCTCGGCCGGAACGCACTGCATCACGCGCGGATGACCGAGCGCGATCGCGAGATCGACGCAGGGCGTCGTGAGGATCGGCAGCCGTTCGAGCGGGACGCACTCGCCGTCGGAGAACGCGGCGCGATGCGCGAGACGGCCGCGGAAATTCGCCTGCGCGACCGGATCGCGCGCGCGTTCGATCCCCTCCTCGACGCACGATGCGATCACGCGCTCCGCGAGCGCCGCGTGCAGCGTGTCGGCATCGGCCCAGGCCGACTCGAACGCGCGAAGTCGAGCCCGCTCGACCGCATCGTCGTCGCGCGCGTCCGCGGTTGCGTCCGACTCCGCGAGGCGCGCATTCTTGGGCGGAAGCCGCGTGCGCCACTGCGCGCCGAACTCGGCGTACGCCTTCTCGATCGCCTCGAGCGCCGTGCCGCCGGCATCGAGTACGCGCGTCGCCTCGTAGAGCACCTCGACGAGGCTCACCGGCCGCGGAGCCTGATCGAGCGGCGTGTTGCTGCGGCCGAACGCGGACGGAAACGACGCATGTCCCGCGGCAGTCGAAGGACCGGAAGCGCGGGAAAGGACTGGCGCGACGGCGCGGGCTGCGGACGCATCGATGGCGCAAGCCGCGCCCGCCGATCCGATCGCGCCCAGCGCAGCGATCATTGCGGCGAGGACGACGGGCTTCGCACAGGTGGATTTCGCAAAGGCCGGTCTTGCGATGATCTGTTTCGCGATGATCTGTTTCATCGGAGGGCTCCCACGACGGTGGCGCTCATGGCGGCGACTCTCACGACGGATGGTTCGCCGGGCGCATCGCGGTTCCGCTCGTTCGCATCGCCTGCATCGTGAGGTGCGGGGAATGTGGATGGAGTTCGACGATCTCGCGATTCCCCTCGATCGGCCCGAAATCGCGCGCGAAACTCCTCGCGCATCATGCGCGAGAAGTTCGATTTGCGCCACGCGGACTTCCGATCAATCTTCTTCGCGTCCCATCCACGGGTTCATGTCTTCGTCGTCCGTGGCGGTTGCGGCGTCGTCTTTGACGAGCCCTGGCACAAGCGCCGCGTTCTCCGCACCAAGTACGCGACGCAGTTCGGAAAGCGCCTTCTCCGTGCGTTCCTTGCGATTGAAGCGGGCTTTCTCAATCGCTTCGGCGCGCTTCTGGTACTCCGCCCAACCTGCCTCGTCCATGGCACCCGTCATCGGCATGCCCGATGGCTGGGCCATTTCGCTGCTGAGTTTGTCGTAAACGGCTTCATACTCCGCTGACAGCGCGGCGATACGCGCGCGCTGATCTTCCGAGAGCGCAGGCAAGCGTGCGGCGGCATCGAGTTGCGGCTGTGCCGTTTCCGTGCGCTTGTAGATGTCGGGATAGGCCCCTCGGAGAAGCTCACGCCGAACGGCGGAAACTGTTTCCGCATCGCCAGCGTGCGCTTGGAACGCATCGAGATATGCCTTCACGATCGACTCGGCAAACGCGCGATCGTCGCGCTGCGCTTTCAGCAGAAGTTCGCCGTATTCACGCGATGCGCGCTCGACCGCGGCCTGATCGCGTGTCGAGAAGACCTGCTCGACTTGACGCGTTTTGCGGTTCAGTTCCATGCGCTCACGGACGCGCGCGGGGAGTGCCTTCGCGATGGCGCCGAGCTCAGCCTTCGCGCCATCGAGAACAGCGCGTGCGACGGCTGGATCAACCGATGCCGCCGCAAGTGTCCGCGAGAGCGGCAATGGCATACCCATGGAAGTCCCGCCGTATCCGACCGTCGCGCGCGAAATGGCCAAGTCCGAGCGCTCGAGTCGCAAGAGCGTGAGAAGCGCATCGTCGCTCGCGAGGCCGAGCGCACTCGCGAGATCTGCGTACAACTTCTCGTCGAGTTCGAACGTCAAGGCCGCGACTTGCACGCGCAAATCTTCGAACGCGCGCGTCGCCGCCTCGTCGTAGATGATCGCCCCACTGCCATCAGTGGACACACGCTTCTGGCCAAGGTCTTCCATCCGATCAGCCATCGATTGCATTTGCGCGTCCCACTGCGTCGTCTTCCATCCTTCGACGATCGCCTCGACCACGCTTTGTGCCGTGCTGTCGAGCCCAACCACGCGCCCGATCCGCACGACGTCTGCGGCGGTCAAAGCATCGGGCGCAAAGTAGGCGTTGCCGTCCAAGAATGCGGAACGACGCTGCGCGTCTGCTTGCGCCATCGCGTCGGCATTCGCATCGCTCTCCGCAAGCTTCGGAGCACTCGCCACGCGGTAATACTCGCGCTCGGTGCCGTCTTCTTCATAGCCTGTGAACGTCGCGACGTACGTGCCAGCTTTGTCACCAAGTTTCGAGCTGATCGCCTTCAGCGCCGAGTCGCCAACATCGCGTGCACTTTTCCGCGCGGCGGCGACCGCTTCGGATTCACCCGACATCCCGAACATGCCCTCGCGACCTGGTGCATCGAGCATCACCTCGGCGAGTTTCTCGTTTGCCTGCGCTTGCTCGCGCATCCAATTCGACAGAACGCGCGCAATCTCCGACTTGGCCTCCGCCGAGATATCTGGGTCGCGTTCGATGCGACCTCCCAGCGAACGCATGCGCGTGCGGGAGATGTTGTTGGAGGCAAAGCCAACGCTGTTGACGGTGGTGTCCGCGACGTCGAGGCGAAGCCCAAGCCCAACCGCTTCAGGGAGTAGTGCGGCCAGCGCCGCCGCGCCCGCACGATTTGCTTCGAAGTTCGATTTCACCGACTTCCGAATGTCAGCGCCGAGCGCCGTGAGTTTTTCCATCATGGCACGCTGCTGCTGCTCCATCGCGGCCATGTCTGGATTGCTCGGGTCTGCACCCGCTGCAGTCATCGCCTGCTGCATCTCCGTCATGATGTCGAAGAATCCGACGAGCGCCTTGCGAACGTCGGCGTTGTACGCACGCGCCTGTGAGAGCGTGCGCTGCTCTTGCGAGCGGAGCGCCGCATCGAATGCCTCGCGATTCTCCGCGGAAACGCGACCGAAGTACTCTTCGCGAATCGCGCGCGCGGGAAGATCGGTGAATCCAGCACCGCCGCCGAGCATCATCGGCGCAAATCGAACGATGCCCGCCAAGAGTCGCTGGCGTTCGCGTGCTTCGCGCACACGCTGCATGCCGCCGCGACGTGACTCGGCCACAAGTTCGGTTGCAGAAGCGAGAAACTGATTGTCCGCATCAGCAAGCTTTGCTTGGATGCGCTCGAGATCGCGAAGGAACTTCTCAAACTGGTCCTTCGTCGGCTGTCCGCCACTCATGCTCGCCATGACGGTCGACGCCTCTGGCTCGATCTCTGCGCGATAGCGGTCGAGGTACGACTCGTGCAAGCGGTCGATCGCCTCCGCTTCCGCGTCGGTGGGCATGACATACGCCGCGAGGAAACGCTCGAGTCGCTGCGTCGTGATTGGCCCCCCGACCACGTCACGGCTCGATTGTGCGGATGCGGATCCGCTGAACGACTCCAGCGCTCCCAGCCCCGCAAGCCAACCGATGGCGACGACGAGGAGTGGCAGTATGCGCGAGGTGACGAGCGTTTGAACGTGGCGCGTGCTCATATTCGACTCCAGTAGATCCAACGTGTAGGGCAATCAAGGTATGCGACGAACAACGACGCCCCGCGCACGGATCGCGGAGAGAGTCGAAAAATACCCGTTTCACAGAAGAAATCGAGCGCGTCAACACGCGCCCGAGAAATCGAGAAAAGGGAGTCATGGCCGAAGTCGCAAGGGCACCCTCATGAGCCCCGAGCATCAGGCCGCCACGCACGATCGCGGACGCTCTAGGTCACGCATCGGGGGTCGAATCGAGCATGGCTCGAAACATCCGACGGCGCCGATCGCGCAGGAGTCAGTGCGCGGAGCCAAGTCCGGCCGCACGACGCCACGTCGAGATCTGCCCGAGGTGCATCATGTTGTGGCCGCCGCAGAGGAAGTTCACTGCGCCGCCGACGGTCGGGAACATCTCCTTGAAGCGACCCTCTGCCGGATTCTCGCGCGCAAACACCGCGTCATCGACTTCCGGGAGCGCCTTGAGCACGTTGGTCCAACCCTTCGTGAAGGTGTCGCAGATGACGTCCTTCGACGGGTAACGACCATCTTGCGCGACACAGGGTGCACCGTTCTTGAAGTGCTCGTCGCCAAACGGCATCGCAATCTTGAGATCCGCGCGGCCGATCATTTCAAGCACGCGATTCGCGTAAATCGCGAGGTGGCCAACGCAGAACGCCGGGTGATTCATGTCCTTGGTTGGCATCTCGCAGAAGCGGTCCGCTGGGATGCTCTTCACGAGATCGTCCGTGTAGCGGAGCGAGAGCGCGAGGCTCGAGGCGATCATGGAACCGGTGCTGTTGGCCGTGGCGGTGGAAGTCGTCATAGGGCGCGCAGTGTAGGCGAGAGTCCGCGCGGTCAGCGTCGCGCGAGCCACCAAGTACATGCGACCGCCGCTAAGAGCAGCCCAAGGAGAAAGGCCATCATCCAGCGGTTTCTTCGCAGATCTGCGCGACCGCGTGGCGAATCGCCGAGTCCGCCGCGATGTATGCGGCCGAAGCCCTGCGAAACCTCTGCAAGAAGATCGATGATCGGGTCGAGCAACGATCTTCTCCCAGCGTTCTCCGTTCTGTCGTACTCGTTAGGTTCTGTCTGACGGATCACCGAAGCCCAAAGATCCGCGCGGCGCCCGGATGGCAAGGAGGCGAGACGAAGCTGTATCCGCAGCGATACAGCGAGTCGAAGTCGACGCGGCCAGCCGGGATGTCGCGTGGATCGACGGCCGGGGATCCGTCAGACAGAGCCTAGAGCCCGTGCTCCTCGAGGATCTTCCGCAGCCCCTCAACGCCGCCGGCCGCCTTGATCAGGTCGGCGAGTTCGCGCTTCTCCCGCGGCGAACGCGACTTCCGACGACGCGGCTCTTGGGTCTTCTTGAGGACGCGCGCGTCGACTTCCTTGAAATCGATTTTGCCCGAAGTGCCCGCTTCGCGAATGGCTGGATCAAATTGATCGACGGTCCACGCGACGAGCGTCAGCATCCGACCGAGTTGCGGACTCGTCACGACGCCGTCCTCGAGCGGTAGGTCGCAGATCACGCGCACCTCGCCATCTGATTCGTCGAGCACGTAACTCGCGACGCGGACGCGCCAGTTCACGGCCAACATCGCCTCACACATCGCCCCGCGGTGCTCGAACGACTGCATCGCGTAGACCTCAGGGACGCAGATGCGGAGCATCTGGCCGTTGTCTTGGAGCATGACGTGTAGAAGCAGGCTCTTCTCGCCGTCGTGGGGGTCGACGTAGTTTTGCGTCGGCACCGCGACAACGAGCTCCGAGTGTTCCCGAGACGCGCGGAAATCACAGCCGATCTCAGCGATACGCCCCACGAGTTCAGCGAAGGTCATAGACATACGTTCGTTCCCGTTTGAAGTCTCACGACAGGAGAGACGTTCGTGCGTGGCGAGCTCGAGTGCCGACTCACTCCGGTCCCAACGACTGCGCGGATCTCGAGCCTGTCGTGGCTCCGCGCTCGATCTCGGTACTCCGCGACTTACCCACATGTTCTCTCGGAGAGGCGCACGAACCGCTCGTTCCCCTACTTCCGGGCGACTTTTCGAGTGTAGCTTTCACGCGGTCGACGCCAAGCGGGATCCTCGATCAGCGCGCGAAATGTCACGCGATTTGCAGGGATGAACCCGCGAAGCTCTTACCCTCGCCATGAGCGCACACATGAGCGCGACAGCTGCGGAAAGCATGCGCTCGTTACGGCCTGCGATTGGGTCGCGGTGTTCGACCCGCACTCCCCTCGTTATCCCAGCACCCGCGCGATGACCCCCCGAGCAACTTCTGGATCGGAGGTCCCGCCGACAACAAGGCGCGTCGCATCCTGCGAGGCGACGAGTTGCAGGCTCCAAGCCGCTTGACCCTCCTTCCAGTGCACAGCCAACGTCGTCACGCCGTCGTATGCAAGGCGTTCGACCAAACCGCGCACCGCGAGACGTGCCTCCACGCGAGCAATTCCCTGTGCATCAAGCACTTCACCAACGGGTACCTCGACCGCATTTCGACCGCAAAGTACGCGTACCCGCTGTGCCAACGAATGCGTGGCGTCGAGGAATTCGAACCGCTTCTCGCCACAGCACCGACATGCACGATCGCGCGCGCCACGGAGCGTCGCTGACGAAAACGCACCAGTCGCGAGATTAAAGCGGATGAGGCTTGGGTCTACGGAACTCGAATCGTTCGCGCCATCAGCGATCCATCGCAGCACAAAGGCTGCCTCAAGTGAGCCCACGATTCCGGTCGTCGCCGCGAGAACACCCACCGTGTCGCACGTTTCGACCTCGCCGACGGCAGGCGGCTCCGGAGCAATGCAGCGAAGGCACGGTGTTTCACGCGCGCTCGGTGAAAGTAGTGCCGCCATGCCGCGGAATCCGACTGCTCCACCGTAGACCAAAGGCACTCCCAAAGCGACCGAACAATCATTGAGGATGTAGCGCGTTTCAAAGTTGTCAAGGCAGTCGACGAGTATGTGATGCTCGCGACAGATGCGAAGAGCGTTGTCACTTCGAAGATCATCGACGATCGCGCGTACACGAGCATCCGACCGAATCTGCATCAACCGCGCCTTTGCGGCCTCCGCCTTCGGAGTGCCACGATCTGCATCACGCTCTGCAAAGAGCGTCTGACGTTGCAAATTCGAACGATCGACCACATCCCGATCCACGATCGTCACCGCCCCCACACCCGCGCGAACGAGCTGCTCACACACCACAGTCCCGAGCGCGCCGCATCCCGCAACCAGCACCTGCGCCGCACCGAGGCGACGCTGACCCGCTTCGCCAAATCCGGCGAGTCTCATCTGACGGGCGAAACGGTCGAGGGATTTTTCCACAGCCCGCGAGGGTAGCCGAGGCGTTGGTTGCACGTCTGTCCGCAAGTGCGGCCTTCGATGGCCGTCACTCGCGGTGCGCAATGCCCCGGGCGAGGCCGCACGCTGAGTCCGTGCGCGCCCTCCGCGCGTGTCGTCACCGTTATCCCAGCGGTTTGATTCCGAACGGAGCGTCACGAATTCGACGCGATGGAGAAGAACCGCGAGCTGGCGGCGGACTCTGCGTTGGATTCGGTCGCACTCCACACGCGCGGCGCCAATCATCGAGACGCTCACCCGTGACACGCACGCGGCGACGTCCGAGCTGCAAAACGCCGTCTCCATCGGCAGCAACGGATTCCATCACTTCGACGTCGACGACTCGTGCAGCTTGCAAACTTTCCGCAAGCGCGCCACACGCGAAGCCCCTGTTTCGTGCCGCGCGGATCTCGGCGAGCACGCGGTCGAATGGCCGCTCCGTACCCGTCAACGGTGTAGCGCCATCGTCGCTGAGCGGTCGCGCGTCCATCGTCGAGGCTATTTCAGGATCCCAGCCCGCAGAGGCAAGCCGGATCGCGCGTGAGACACGAATGATTGCGACACCCTCGACGTCTGCCATTCGCGCGAGCATGCCGTGAACAACGTCGAGTCGTGCGAGCCACGCGCGCGCCACGGCGTGCGCTTCGCGAAAGTCAGCTTCAGCCTCGCGCACCTCGACTTCGATCGATTTCGGAAGACGTGTACCCGCGCGCTGGCGCTCAAGCCGCTTGAGCAAACGGTGGCGCGCTGGATCTGATCCAGGATGATCGGGTGGCAGCGGCAGCGCCTCGACGATGCGGCGAACAATGTCTGCCGGAAGCGGACCTGCTGGACCGAGGCCATCCTCCGCTTGCGCGGCGATCGTGCGGGCGAGCGCATGCATCAACGCGTGCTTGACAAGCAGCGCGCATGCGCGATCAAGATCTTCATCTCTCGAGAGACTCGCGCCTCGCAGCGCAGACGCGGCCTTTCCGGTTCGCGCGATGCTTTGCGTGTCATCGTCGCCACGGTTCGAACTCGGCGGAACACCGCCTATCGGCTCGCGTCCTGCACGCAGTACCGCCCACGCTCCGCGCGGTGGCGGTGGAACATCACTCACGAGCGCCAGCAGTAACTCGCTCCGTTCGAGGTCGAGCGGCGCTTCGATCGTCGGTGCGACACCGTCCGCCCATGAAGCGATACGCAGTGCCTCGGCTGCTTGCGAAGTGAGTTCAGTCAAGCGCACCCGTAATGCTGCATCCATTCCCACTGACCGGCGCACAGACGAACCGTGTGAGAGCATCACGTGCGAGCCAAACTGTGTCGTTGCATGCGGCGTTGCATGTGTCGTTGCATGCGTTGTCGCGCTCGCGGACCCCGCAATCGAAAGTCCAACAGACGTCAGAGCGCAAAGTACACCAGCACGACTCGCGTTCCACGCATCAACTTGCGCACCTACCGTAGTGCGCTTCCGCGCATCGCGCTGCCTTGATTCTCGCGTCATCGCGAAACTCAGAGGACAGCCGACCGCACCGCCGACCTCCGAAGCGGTGCGTCGAAGCGATCCGTGGAAAATCCATCGCATCGCGGCACCGAGATTCCTGTGAACAGCACATAGCGCGGGCTTTACGGCCCAAATCCACTTCCCCAAGCTGTGAGACGACATTCTTTCCCCCGATCACGTTTCTTGATCTGGCGTACAGATCACGTTCTGAACTCATGCCACCAATACTCGTCGCGCGGCGCCTCTCCGAGCGCGCACATCGACCGAAGCGCGTTCAACGCGACTTCTTGCCACCAAATCTACTGCGTCAACATCCGACCTTCGAAAAGTGTGGCAGAAAATCCCACGCGAAAAATTCGGAGCAAAATCAACGCAAAATTCGTGGCAAAGACTCGCCCCGCAATCCAATCTCGAAAGTCGATGAGCCTCGCGACATGCACGAGTCTCGCGACACGCACGAACCTCGCGACGCATGCGATCTGCGCGACGTTGAACACGTGCGGTGGCTACAACACGCGCGAACCTCAGGCGATCAAACGATTGCGCCGTCACGCCTCGGATACTGCGTGAGCAACTCGCGAATGACGACAAGAAGATCTGGCGGTGCGAACGGCTTCGGCATGAATCGTTGATGCGATCCAAG
Source organism: Planctomycetaceae bacterium (assembly GCA_027483065.1). GTDB lineage: Bacteria > Planctomycetota > Phycisphaerae > Phycisphaerales > SM1A02 > QWPT01. The sequence continues at coordinate 16,996 of JAIXVI010000147.1, read as the reverse complement.
ACGTCCCTCGCGCAGAGCAGGATCTTCGCTGTAGCCTGACATGAAAATCGTCGGTGTCGCTCCGCAGGCTTGCTCGATCTTCGCCGCGAGTTCCGGCCCTGTGAGGCCAGGCATCACAACGTCGGTCACAACCAGATCAAACGGCCTCCCCGTCGTCGCGAACTTGAGCGCTGCCTCCGACGTGAGACTCGATGACACTTGATAGCCCGCCTGCGAGAGCACGCGCTCGAGCAGTTGACGCACCATCGACTCGTCCTCGACGAGCAACACGCGTTCGCCGCGACCGCCGTGCGCAATCGGCGGCGCGACCTGCTTCGTCTCCGCAACACCCACAATCCGCGGAAGGAAGACGTGAAACGTCGTTCCAACGCCACGTGCGCTTTCAACGGTGATCTTGCCACCGAGTTGCTCAACCAAGCCGTACACCGAAGAAAGCCCAAGTCCGACGCCCTTGCCGACTTCTTTGGTTGTGAAAAACGGCTCGAAAATCCGCGCCTTTGTCGCTTCATCCATACCGATTCCATCATCGGATACGAGAAACTCCACAAAGTCTCCGTGACGCAACGACTCGCTCGGCGCTGTTTCCGGAGGACGCGCTTCGATCCGTACATGCCCGCCTTTCGGCAGCGCGTCGCGCGCGTTCAGCACAAGATTCATCAAAATCTGCTTGAGCGCTGCGCTGTCGGCTTGCGCGCGTCCGGCATCGGGATGCACTTCGCAAACGAGTTCCACGCGCTCGCCAAGAAGCGGTTTTGCGAGACGTTCCAACTCTGAAACCTCTCGTCGCAAATCGAGCGATTCGATGCGCAATGGATGCTGGCGACTCATCGCAAGCAGCGCCCGCGTGAGCGTGGCCGCGTGATCCGTCGCCAATCGAATTTGCTCGAGACTGTTGCGCACTTGCTCGCCAGCCGGCGCGCGCGACAGCGCAAGCGCGGTGTAGCCGTGAATCGCCATCAGAATATTGTTGAAGTTGTGCGCGATTCCACCGGCGAATCGACCTACAAGCTCCATCTTCTGGATCTGTCGCAGTTCCTCTTCGAGTTGTCGCTGCTTCGCCATCTCGCTGCGCAGCCGCGCCGCGAGTTCGCGCAAATCGCGATTGGTCGACTCCTGCGTTTGAAGTAGCACCAGAAAATCGCCGCGCGGATCATGCGGCGGGAAATCCTGCATCGTCAGGCCCAACGCTGAGAGATCGAAAATGCTCGTAAACCAAGGCCCACCGACGAAAAGCAACCGATCGCCGCCATCGTCGCCTTCAACGCGTACAAACTGCCCACGCAGTTTGAAAAGCGGCCGCTTCGCAAGCGACAGCATGAAAATTGCGCCGTCGTGCGTAGAGATCGCATCGAACCCAGTCACGTCTGTTGGACGGTCGATGACCACGTGTTCAGAAAACGACGCGCCGAGTTCTAACTCAGGCAATGCCGTCTGCCAACGCGGGCCAACCGCGGTCACGCACATTCTGCGATCAATCGCGATGAAGAACGGAAACAACGTGCGAATCAACGATTCGTCGCGCGCGCCATGCACCTCACTCGTGGCACCATCGCTCACGCTGCCGCGCCCTTCGTACGCCAACGCACGCGGAATCGATCGTGTGGCCGTCCGCCGTCGACCCGCTCCCACGTCGTCTCGACCTCAAGACCAAATCGATCGCCGAGTCCTTTCAAAAGTCCAACGACAAGCGGCGCAAGTCCTGGCCGATCGGAGTAGTAGTGGAGCACAAGACTTTCAGTGCCTTGCTCGCTCACCGAGAAACTTGGCGGCTTCAGATGCGGGAACGACAGTTTCACACGCGTGTGGAGTTGATCGAGATTGCCGAGAAACTCAGGCAATGTGCTTCCAGCGCTCTTCATCAACTCGCCGTAGCCAGCCTCCGCCGTATAGACCGTCCAGAATCGCCCGAACTCTTCGAGAATCAATTCCGCGGGTGCACCAAGTTCTTCGGTCGCCGCGCTGACAAGGTCGTAGGTTGTCTTGTCGGGGTACTGCTCCATTGACATGAACGGCTCGTCGGGAAGTCCGGCCTTTGCAAGGATTCGCGACCACGCCGCGTCTCCGAAGCGGGTGCGAACGAGCCCCTCGACAGCTTTGTTGATGAGTCCGTACATATCGACAGCGTAACGAAGTGCTCGATTGGCGGAAACGTTCATCGCGGCGACGGCACATACAGCACGGGTGCCTGATGTTTCGAGACGGAATCGAAGCGAACGTCGAGAGCCATCGGAACCGTGGACGTCTGAGCTTCACACGGAGATCACCGCTGACGGTCGGTCGAAGTCGGAAGTCATCCGTTCCGATGGCTGCCGATCTCACTTCGTTCGATCGCCAGACATCGGGCACCCGTATCGGTCGCGCTCGCCGCTGCAGCGGCTCGCTATGGCGTAGTCAACACCAGAGCGAGCAAGTTGCGAAGCAGGTCGCGAGCGCTCAAAAAAGCCCTCGCGGACTTTGAGTCCGCGAGGGCTTTGTTGTTCCTAGCACCAGAGCGAGCGAGTCGCGAAAACCCGGACCACCTATCTCGGCCCCCGAGGATTCACTCCGAGGGGCGTCGAAGAAAGCGAGCGAGAGCGGCGGACGCGGCGAAGCCGCCCCGCCGCCAGTCGCGAGCGCTCAAACTACCTCGCGAGCGCTCAATCTCGCGCATTACCACGCGAAGTGCGCGAAGGCCTTGTTCGCATCCGCCATGCGGTGCGTGTTTTCCTTCGTGGTCACGGCCTTACCTTCGTTCTTCGCAGCGTCCCAGAGTTCCTTCGCCAAGCGGAGGTGCATCGGGCGGCCCTTCTCTTCACGCGCGGCTTCGATGAGCCAGCGGAACGAGAGCGACTGCTGACGACGCTTGTTGAGTTGCATCGGAACTTGGTAGTTCGCACCACCGACGCGCTTCGAGCGGACTTCGACCGCTGGACGCACGTTCTCGAGCGCGAGGTGGAAGAGTTCGATCGACGAACGCGGCATCGATTCGGCCTTTTCCTTGTCCGCAGCGCGCTCCTTTTCGAGGCGGGTTTGAATCGCCTCAAGTGCGCCGTACACGCAGCGCTGCGCGGTTGCCTTCTCGCCACCGATCATGACGCAGTTGATGAACTTCGAAAGGATCTTGTCCTGGAAGCGCGGATCGGGCTTGAGCCAGTAGTCGTCGGGACGCTTGTAGTGACGTGCCATTGAGAACACTCCTGTGGCTGACGGCATTGGCCTGCGGGCCTTTGCCACTCTTCACCGCGGATGGGAGATGGACATTCCCGTGCGTTCGGATCCGCGATTACTCAGCGTTCTAGAGCCACCTCTAGAACTATGTCGTGAAAGCTGCAGCACGCGCGTCAACGCGTGCCGCAGATTGGTTCAGCAGTTTGCAACGATCACACGTGCGGAGGAGTGAGGATCGATCGAAACTTCGATCGCATCATCAGCCTCGCGTCACGCGACGAACGCGCATCACTTCTTCTTCGCGGCAGCAGCGGCCTTCTTCTTGACGCCGTACTGCGAGCGGCCCTTCTTGCGGCCGTCGACGCCGAGGCAGTCAAGCGCGCCACGCACAACGTGGTAACGCACACCAGGAAGATCGCGCACACGACCACCGCGCACGAGCACGATGGAGTGCTCTTGCAAGTTGTGGCCTTCGCCACCGATGTACGCCGTGACTTCCTTGCCGTTCGTGAGACGCACGCGGCAAACCTTACGAAGCGCCGAGTTCGGCTTCTTCGGGGTGACGGTGCGAACCTGAAGGCAAACGCCGCGACGTTGCGGGCACGCGCCAAGGTCCTTGACCTTGGACTTGGAGGCCTGCACAACGCGTGGCTTACGAACGAGCTGATTAATCGTGGGCATGCGGTAACTCGTGAACTCTTGAAAGTTGGATCGACAAGCGTACCGACAGCCGTGGCGCGGCGCAAGGTGTTTGTGCGCGATGAGACAGAAGCAACCAAAGAGCTCGCAAAAGGCCGCGAAACTTGTGGCGTTCCGCGCTCAGCGATATTGGTCGATAACCGCCACAGCAAGTCGATCGCATCTCTCATTCTCAGGATGCCCGACGTGTCCGCGCACCCACTCCGCCTTGATGCGATGGATCGAACGCAGTCGATCGAGCTCTTGCCACAGTTCAACGTTGAGCACTGGCCCCTCTTTGCGGCGCCAACCGCGTCGCTTCCAACCGTCCATCCATTCATTGAGGCCCTTCACGAGATACTGCGAATCGCTCACGAGGCGCACGGTGGACGGTCGTTCCAGCCGCTTCAGGCCCTCGATCGCTCCGAGAAGTTCCATGCGATTGTTTGTCGTCGTGCGCTCGCCGCCAGCGCCCTCGGTTTCAACGCCCGCAATCCGTAAGACAAAGCCCCAGCCGCCTGGACCTGGATTTCCTGAGCATGCACCATCGGTGAAGAGTTCAACGTCAAAGCCTGTCGCCATGCGTCGGAAGGTACTCTGCATACTCAATGTGCGCGACACACATGGCGAGTTATTGTCCACACGCGCGCACCTTCGCACGCTCGCACAATCGCGTTCGGCAACGCGAATGAGGATTTGACGGTCTTTCAAGCCGTTTCATCGCGCCGCGCAACACACCTCGCACACGCGAACCTTGACAGTTGCGCGGGTTTCTCTAGACTGTCCCTTCCCCCTACGCCCGACCGATGCTCGGTCCGGCGACGCGGCAATGCCGCGAGATAGCAAGAAGGCAATCATGGTTCCTCCATTCCGCTGCTCCCCAGGTCGTACCCGTCGTCGTCGTTCGCACCAAGCGATCAAGGCTTCGCACACGACGCTTTGCCCAAACTGCGGCGCTGCCAAGCGTTCGCACACTGCATGCTCCTCGTGCGGCTACGTCCGTCCAGGCCTGCAGATCAAGACGAGCAAGCCGACCGCCTGATTCGCGACAGCGATCCGTGATGACGGATCGCGACGACGATTTGCGACGACGATTTGCGACGACGGTTTGCGACGACGGACTGCATCGCAACACGATGGTTCTTTCGGGCATGCGACGATTTCTGTCGTCCCGTTGTCGCTGCGAAGCCGCGGCGAGGTGAACCGCAGACCTCGGCGAGTCGCGCTCGCTGCGACTCTCGCAAGAAAACGTTCTTCGTCACGCGCCGCCTCGCGGCGCGTGTTCGTTTCGATCCCGTAAAGTACGCGTCCCTCGCGCGCCCCGCCGCTTCTCGGCGATTCGCACGCGAGCAACTCCGAAGGATTCACGCCATGCGTATCGGTGTCGATGTGATGGGCGGCGACAACGCGCCCGATGAAATCCTCAAGGGATCATTCGCCGCGTTGGCGAAGCTCCCGCCTGAGGACACCCTTGTTCTCTTTGGCAAGGGCGACATAATTGAAGAAGCGATCAAGGATCGCGGCATCGCGAAGAGCGGTTCCGGCGCCAAGGTCGAAGTGATTCACTGCAGCGAAGTCATCGAGATGGATGACGCGCCTGTTGAAGCAGTTCGATCGAAGCGCGATAGTTCGATTTCGCGCGCGGCGGAGTACGCGAGCCCGCGTCACCCAAATCGCATCGATGCGTGGATTTCCGCAGGAAACACTGGTGCTTGCGTGACGGCGAGCCAGATGTACATGCGTCGTCTCCCGAACGTCATTCGTCCGGGCATTGCGGTCACTATTCCGACGTTTGCAGGCCCGATCGTTCTCATCGATGTCGGTGCGAACATCGAACCAAAGCCCGTTCACCTTGCTCAATACGGCGTCATGGGTGATGCCTACGCGCGCGGCGTGCTCGGCATCAAGAATCCGCGCGTCGCAATGATGAACGTCGGTGGCGAAGAGCAGAAAGGCACTGCTGAAATGAAGGTCGCGCGCGATCTTCTTCGTGGCGCCGAAGGGCTCAATTTCATTGGATACGTCGAAGGTCGCGGCGTCTTTGACGGCGAAGCAGATGTCGTCATCACCGACGGCGTCGTCGGCAACGTGATGATCAAACTCGCAGAAGGTCTTTCGAAAGGCCTGTTCCAAGCAATTGCCCAGCAAGTGCTTGAAACCGATCCTGAACTCGCGGTGCGACTCGAGCCTGTCGTGAAGGCGATTTACGCGAAGCACGATTACCACGAGTACGGCGGCGCACCGCTCCTCGGCGTCAACGGCACATGCCTGATCTCGCACGGATCGAGCGTCTCGCGCACGATGATGAACGCAGTCCTCCGCGCCCGCCAGTTCGTGTTGACTGGCCTCAATGACGTCATCAACGCACGCCTTGAGACGATCCAAGAGCCCGCCGCATGAATCAGCCCCTCCCAGCGGGTGTTTGTGGCGTTCGTATCCTCGGCACGGGTTCCATGGTCCCCGAGCGTCGCCTCACAAACGACGACTTCTCTCGCATGCTCGACACGAGCGACGAGTGGATCACGCAGCGCACCGGCATCAAGGAGCGACGCGTCCTTGATCTCCGCACGCAAGGTTGCTCGACGCTCGCGCAGGGCGCACTCGAGCGCGCGATCGAAAACGCTGGCATCAAGGCTGAAGATCTCGATCTCGTCATCGTGGCGACCGTCACGATGGAGATGACGTGCCCATCGGTCGCGTGTCGCATCGCGGGCGCGGTTGGCGCGAAGAACGCGGCGGCTTTCGACCTCGTCGCGGCGTGCAGCGGTTTCGTTTACGCGCTCAACATGGCGGAAACCATGGTGCGCGTCGGACGCGCACGCACCGTTGCCGTCATCGGCAGCGAAGCGATGAGTTCGATTCTCGATTACACCGATCGCACGGTGTCGATTCTCTTCGGCGATGCGGCCGGTTGCGCGATCATTCAAGCCGACGCCGACCCAACCAAGGGCTGCATCTATCAACACATGGGTGCCGACGGTATCGGTGGACACGCGCTGTACATTCCGAAGCGCGAAACCGACGTTCCGGCCGACGACGCCGACAACCCGATTCGCCTTGGCTACCTCCGCATGAACGGCAAGGAAGTCTTCCGATTCGCGGTGACGAAGTTCAAGGAAGTCATGGAAGATGCGTTTGCGAAGACTGGTCTCACGCCGAACGACGTGAGCCAGGTCATCTGCCATCAGTCGAACGTGCGCATCATTGATGCCGCGCGCGAGAAACTCGGCATCGATCCAGCGAAAATCTATGTGAACATCGATCGCTACGGCAATTCAAGCGCCGGAAGCGTGCCGCTCTGTCTCGACGAACTGTGGCGCGCCGGAAAGATCACGAAGGGCAAGCCTTTCATGATGGTCGCCTTCGGTGGCGGCCTGACGTGGGCGTCATCGGTGTGGAGTACTTGAGTTTCTCCATGCCTGAGTTTCTCCATGCTTAAGTTTCTCCATGCTTGAGTTTCTCCATGCTTGAATTTCTCCATGCATGAATGGTTCGAGGCTTGAGTGACCGCCCGCGGCGTCCGCCCTTCGAACAGACACCAGACTGCATCCTGACTCGCGTCACGCACGCATTTCAAAAACACGCACATGAACAAGATCGTTCTTCTCTGTCCTGGTCAAGGCGCACAAGCAATCGGCATGGCCAAGGCTTGGGCCGATGCGAGCCCTGCCGCGCGCAACGTGCTCAACGAGGCCGATCGCATCTTCGGCAGTGGCCCCGATGGACGCACGCTCAGTGACATTGCGTTTCACGGCCCGATCGAAGTCTTGAGCCGCACGGATATCTCGCAGCCGGCCCTCTACACGGCGGCCATCGCGTGCTACCACGCGCTGCCCGATGACGTGCGCCAAGGCACGCTCCGTGCGACCGCCGGCCTCTCGCTCGGTGAGTACACCGCGCTGCATCTCGCGGGCGCGTTCGACTTTGAAACTGGCCTCCGGCTCGTGATGCGCCGCGGTCAACTGATGCAGCAGGCGGCCGAAGCCTCGAAGGGCGGCATGGTCGCCCTCATCGGCGCCGACGAAGCGCAGGCGAATGAGGTTTGCGCGAAGGCCCTCGCGGGAGCAGCTGTGGGAGCAGCGGCGGGCGAATGCCTCGTCCCCGCGAACTTCAACGCCCCCGGCCAAATCGTGCTCTCGGGCTCGATCGAGGCATGCGATCGGGCGGTCACCGCGGCCGACGGCATCTGCCGCGCCACCAAACTCCAAGTGGCGGGTGCCTTCCACAGCCCGCTCATGGCCCCGGCGGCCGAGAAGTTGGCAGAGGCGCTCGCGAACGTCACGATCCAACCGCTCGCCTGCGAGGTTTGGTCCAACGTCACCGCGCAACCCCATCAAGCCTCGAATCCGGAACTTCTCCGCAAGCTGCTGGTGGAACAGCTCGTTTCCCCGGTACGATGGGCACAGTCCTGCGCGAACATGCTCGCGGCGATGACCGCCGACGGGACACGCGCTGAGACTGCCTTCCATGAACTCGCACCTGGCTCCGTGTTGAAGGGCCTGATGCGACGAATCGACAAGACCTGCGAGGTATTTCCACATGACGCGCCGTAATCGCTTCATCCTCACGCTCTCCGCGCTCGCCGCGTCGAGCGCACTCGTTGCCTGCGGTGAAGAACCGCCGCCGGTTGTGACGGCTCCCCCGCCGCCGCCGAAGCCAACCGCCCCGCCGCCACCGCCGGTGACTCCGATTTCGGAACTCATGGCGAAGCACGACATCGATCAGCGCGTCAACCTCCCCGAGGCCGACGCCCCTGCGACCGACGTCGAGCGCATCGCGGTCCTCAAGTTCTATGACTCCTTCGCGCGCGGCAACATCGAGTCGCTCAAGGGCATGCTCTCGAGCGTCGACCAAGCCGAACTCGATCGACTCGTCGAGTCGGGAGCGTTCAAGGCATCGACCGACGCGGTCACGCGCATCGACGTCCGTTGCGGTCGCCAAGATTCTGATCGCTGCTCGCTCGCCGTCTTCCACGTCGGCGATGAATTCGAGCCTCAACTCTGGACCTACAGCGCTGGTTCGACGAGTGCTGAGTTCGACTCAGTTCCCTCGCCACCGAACATCATGAATCAACTCAGCGGCGACGATCACATCGCCGTGTGGTACGACATCGTGAAGAAGGAACTCGCGAAGGCTGACGAGCCCGACGTCGTGCTCGAAATCCCGCAGAAGGACTTCACCGAAGTCGAAACCGCGTCGAGCGGTGAGAGCGGCGGCGAGACTCCGGGACCAACCGGACCGTCGGCACCGGGCGGCGCTCCTGGTAAGCGCGCACCGGGCGCACCGATCAAGCCACCGAAGCCACCAGGATTCGGCCAGCAGTGAGCGGATCGCTCGAAGAAACACGATGAATACACACAAGCCGTCGCGATCGACGGCTTGTGTCTTTTTGGCGCGTGTCGAGCGCGTGTCTTGCTGGCTTGTGCCTTCTTTGTTCGCATCATCATGCCTCGTGTCGCTTTCGACACGCATGCTGCTTCCCACGCGCCGCATCGCTTCCGTTAGACTCGTTGCCCTCGCTGCATGCCGCAGCACCTGGAGGCTAGAGTCATCGAGAAGCGCGTCGCCATCGTCACCGGAGCAAGCCGAGGAATCGGTCGAGCCATCGCGGAACGTCTCGCCAAGGACGGACGCCACGTCGTTCTCGTCGCACGCAGCGCCGAGGGACTCGCCGCGACCGACGCGGCCATCAAGGCTGCCGGTGGATCCTGTGAAGTTCGCCCCTGCGACATCGCGAACTCCGCCGACGTGCAGCAACTCGTGGACGGCGTCGCCGAAACCCACGGTCGCCTCGACATTCTCGTCAACAACGCAGGCATCACCCGCGACACGCTGCTTCTCCGCATGACGGACGAGCAGTGGGACGAAGTGCTCAACGTCAACCTTCGCTCGGTTTTCGTGGCCTGCCGCGCCGCGCTGCGCCCCATGATGCGCGGCAAGTTCGGCCGCATCGTCAACATCGGCAGCGTCTCGGGACTGTCCGGCAATGCGGGCCAAGCGAACTACGCTGCCGCGAAGGCCGCGCTTGTCGGCTTCACGAAGACGGTCGCGAAGGAAATGGGCGCGAAGAACATCACCGCGAACGTCGTCGCCCCTGGCTTCATCGAGACCGACATGACCGACATCCTCGGCGACGCGGTCAAGACCGCTGTCCTTCCAAACATCCCGGTGCGCCGCTTTGGTAAGCCCGAAGAAATCGCCGCTGCGGTTGCGTACGCGACGAGCGATGAAGCGGGTTTCTTCACCGCGCAGACGATCGTGGTCGATGGCGGCATGGCCGCGTAAGCGTTCAGCGAGTCCCGCGAAGCATCACGCGCAGTTCCTGCGCACGGGTGCAGCGGGCAGGGCAAGCGCGAAGCGTTTTCGCTATATTCCGCCCCCCTCGACAGTGGCGGGTTCCAGAACCCATCGATGGTCGCAAGACCGCTTCGAGGACGCCGAAAGACCGGCCGTTTGTTCAGGCGCGGTGCCAGGCGCAGTGTGCGACAGAATCAGATTGTGAAAGTTCGTGACAGCTTGAGGACCACACTCTGTGCGGTCCAAATCGCCGATCACGCGAGACAAAACCGAGACGAGCAGCCAGCAAATCGCCCCCAAGGGGCCTTACGAAGGAGCAGACCGTGACCGACGCCGAGATCGAAAAGAAGGTCATCGACATCGTTGCCCAGCACACCGATGCGGAGCCCGAGTCGATCACCCGCGAGACGAGCTTCACCAACGACCTCAACGCCGACAGCCTCGACATCGTCGAGTTGCTCATGGAGTTTGAGGCGCAGTTCGGTACGAAGATCCCCGACGAGCAGGCGGAGAAGATCCACACCGTCGGACAAGCGATCGACTTCATCAAGGCGAACCGCCCGCAGGGCTGAAAGGTGCTCCACCCGGTGGCGGTAGATCCGCGATGCGCCCCAAGAGATTGGCCGCTCGCGCTCTGTAAACCGCCACGGGTGGACGAAGTCCATGTCGGCTTCACTTTCTGAATCTGAAATTGAGGCGAAGGTCGTCGAGGCCATCGCAGACCAACTGGGCGTTGCCCGGACGGATGTCACTCGCGCGAGCGAGTTCGACAAGATCTGCGACAGCCTCGACAAGGCTGAGTTGATGATGGAATTCGAAGACCTCTTCGAAATCTCGATCACCGACGAAGCCGCGAGCAAACTCACCACGGTCGCTGACGCGATCGAGTTCATCCAGCGCACGCTTGCAGGCGGCCGCTGAGGGACGTACCGATGAAGACCATCACGCTCCGCCGAGTCGTCGTCACCGGTATCGGCGCCATCTCGAACCTCGGACCGACCGCGACCGCGACGTGGGCGGCGATGAAGGCCGGCAAGTCCGGCATCTCGCCCCTGCGGAGTTTCCCTCAGAACGAAGACTGGACCGTCCGTTTCGCGGGCGAAATCCACGACTTCGATCCATCGCACGTTGTGGATGGCCGCGAGCAGAAGCGCATCGACCGCGTCGCGCTCTTCGCGATGGTTGCGGCGCATGAAGCCGTGCAAGATTCCGGCCTCGATCTCAAGAACGCTGCTGATCCGTACCGAAACGGCACGATCATCGGTTCGGGCATCGGTGGCGTTCTCACGATGGAAGAGGGCCACACGAAGCTCCTGCAAACTGGCCCGCGCCGCGTGAGTCCGTTCGTTGTGCCGCGTCTTATGGTGAACGCTGCGCCCGGCAACGTTTCGATCCAATTCAATCTCCGCGGGCCGAGCACCGCTGTCGCTTCGGCCTGCGCGTCGAGCGGTCACGCGATGGGTATCGCGATGCAAGCGATTCAGCGCGGTGACTGTGACGTCATGGTTGCAGGCGGCGCGGAAGCGGCCATCACGCCGCTCACCCTCTCCGCGTTTGCGTCGATGAAAGCGTTGTCGACGCGCAACGACGATCCAACCAGAGCCTCGCGACCCTTCGACAAAGATCGCGATGGCTTCGTGCTTTCGGAAGGCTCGGCGATCGTCGTGCTCGAAGAACTCGAACACGCGAAGAAGCGCGGCGCACGGATCTACGCCGAGCTCGCTGGCTACGGCGCGACGGGTGACGCGTTCCACATCGCGGCGCCCGATGAGCAAGGCTCCGGCGCCTACAAGGCGATGGAAACCGCGCTGCGCGACGCTGAACTCTCCGTGTCGGACGTTGGTTACATCAACGCGCACGGCACCTCGACGCCGCTCGGCGACAAGGCTGAAGTTGGCGCGGTGAAGCGGCTCTTTGGCGATCACGCGTACAAGGTCGCGATGAGTTCGACCAAGTCCATGACCGGCCACGCGCTTGGCGCCGCGGGCGGAATCGAAACGATTCCGACCATCATGGCGATCCACGAGGGCGTCCTTGCCCCGACGATCAACCTCGACAACGCCGACGAAGGCTTCGATCTGAACTTCGTCCCGAACGTTGCGCAGGAAGCCCGTGTCAACGTCGCGCTGAACAACACGTTCGGCTTCGGCGGCCACAACGTGAGCCTTGTCTTCAAGCGTTTTGTTGGCTGAGGCGCTTTGTTGGCTGAGGCGCTTTGTTGGCTGAGGCGCTTTGACGGCTAAGGCAATTCGTCGGTTGAGGCAATTCGTCGGTTGACGCGCCTTGCTCGTCGCGGCCGATCCGCGCCGAGTCGCCCTTTCCATGGACTCCTCCTTCGAAGCCCCCCACGCGGAGCGATCTCAGGGCGATTTCTCAGGGCGATTTCTCACGTCCCGACCGCGACAAAGTCGGCCGCGAGGCGAACGGCCGCCGCACTTCCGCGGATTCTCCGAATGCCGCGAGCCCGACCAAAGGCGCCGCCGCTCCTTGGCCGATAAGAGCCCCATGTCCCATGACCTCGCCCGCATCCTTCGGCTCGAAGTGCCGCTGATCGTTCAGATCGCGGAACGCCGTATGCCGCTCTCCGAGGTGACCGCGCTCACGCACGGTTCGATCATCGAGTTACCAAAGCAGATCGACGAGGAACTTGATGTCCTCGTCAACAACAGTCGCATTGGCTCGGGTCGCGCGGTGAAAGTCGGTGAGAACTTTGGCGTTCGCATGACGCAGGTTGGTGCCGTCACCGATCGCGTCGCGGCGCTTGGGGGTTGATGCGGGGCTGATGCGGGGTTGATGCCTCAACCGCCACACTCCCCTCGATCCGCGTCCAAGTCGAAGACTCGTTTCCATACACGTGCATTGTCCCCCGCTCGCTCGCGAGCGCTGAGAGTAAGGTCCCTCTATGCCACGCAACATCCCTGTCGGAAACGGCGAAATGCTCGTCGCGTTCGACGATCAGTACCGAATGCGCGACCTCTATTGGCCGCACGTCGGACAGCCGAATCACACCGGTGGCCATCTGCAACGCTTCGGCATTTGGGCGGACGGGCAATTCGCGTGGATCGATTCACCAGGTTGGATGCGCGACCTTCGCTACAAGCCCGACACGATGGTGACGGAAGTGCGCCTGCGCCACGAGCGACTCGGCGTCGAAGTCATTTGCAATGACGCCGTCGACTACTGGAGCCCCGTCTATTTTCGCCGCGTGGTTGTGACCGACATCCTCGGAAAGCCGCGCGATGTGCGCGTCTTCTTCCACCACGACATCAGCGTCAACGAGTCGCCTGTCGGTGACACGGTGATGTTCGACCCGCAAACGGGCGGCCTCGTTCACTACAAGGACAACGTCTACTTCCTGTTGAATGGTTGCTCGTCGGGCCGTTTCGGCGTCGATCACTGGGCGACCGGTGCCAAGCGCATCGGCGACGCAGAGGGCACATGGCGTGACGCGGAAGATGGCCTGCTTTCGCGGCACTCGATCGCGCAAGGTTCGGTCGACTCAACGATCGGCTTTGGCCTCGCGCTCGCGCCGTGGGGTTCAGGCTCGATGCACTGCTGGCTCGCTGCGGGACGTACGCACGAGCAGGTCGTTGCGCTGAACGACAAGATCCGCATCAAATCGCCGCAACGGATGATGGATCGCACCGAGGCGTACTGGCGACTTTGGGCATTGAAAGAGCCGCTCGATTTGTCGCCGTTGCCCGAGCGTTTGCGCGACATGTTCGTGCGAAGCCAAGTGATTTGCCGCACGCAGATCGACAACAACGGCGCGATCATCGCCGCGAACGATTACGACATCACGCACTTCGCCGGCGACACGTACTCGTACATGTGGCCACGCGACGGCGCGCTTGTGTCGCACGCGCTTGTGCTCGCAGGCCACGGCGAACTCTCGCGAAACTTCTTCCGTTTCTGCGAGAAGGTCATCACGAAAGACGGCTACTTCCTGCACAAGTACAACCCGACCGGAACACTCGCGTCGAGTTGGCATCCGGCGGTGCTCGACGGCGAGCGCGTACTCCCGATTCAGCAGGACGAAACGTCGCTCGTCATTTGGGCGCTGCGACGACACTTCCAAGTGTTCCGCGACGTCGAGTTCATCAAGACGACCTACAACACACTCGTGGTCGAGCCAGCGAACTGGATTCTTCGCTATCGCGATCACAACGGATTGCCGCTGCCCTCGTGGGATCTTTGGGAAGAGCGACGCGGTGTACATCTCTTCACCGTTGCCTCGACGATCGGCGCGTTGAAAGCGGCCGCGAGCTTCGCGCAAGACATGGGCGCGTACGACCGCGCGAGTGAGTTCAACGAAGGCGCGGAGCGCATGCGCGGCGCGATGATTCGCCACATGTGGGAACCGGAACGCGGCCGCTTCGCCCGCATGGCGACGCCGCTCTCAGATGGCACATATCGCCTCGATATGACGATCGATTCGAGTGCGTACGCACTGTTCGCGTTCGGCGCGATGGACGCGCGCGACCCGAAGGTCGTTTCGATGATGGAAGCAGTGCGCGAGCGGCTGTGGGTGAAGACCCATATCGGCGGCCTCGCGCGTTACGAGAACGACTACTACCACCGCGTCGAACACTCAAATCTCAAGGACGTGCCGGGCAACCCGTGGGTTATCTGCACGTTGTGGGTCGCGCAGTGGCTGATCGACTGCGCCGAGACCGTCGAGCAACTCGAACTCGCGCTGCCGTACCTGCACTGGACCGCGGATCGCGCGTTCCCGTCGGGTGTCCTTGCCGAGCAATTCGACCCGTACACGGGCGCGCCGATGTCGGTGAGCCCGCTGACGTGGTCGCACGCGACGGTGATGACGGTGACGATTAAGTACCTGTTGAAGCACGCGCAACTGACGGGGCGCCCATCGGGCAGCCTCGCCGAGCGCGCATTCGGAAAATCGCGATGATGAGGAAGGTTTCCCGCGAATCCGCTGCGGGAAACGCCCGAACCCACCGCACCCGCAAGAGTTGCGGGCGCGTTTCCGTTTCGCTGCCCGCGGTCTACTTGCTCGATTCGCTCGGCTGTTTCCCTTCTTCGCGCTGAACCAACATGCTTCCTCTTGACAGGCAGTTCGCAGAATCGATCGACGGCGTGTCCCGCGCGCTCGCAGAGTGGTCGCTTGGGCTCTTGTTCGAACGGAATCCTGGCCTCGAAGCGCGTTACGGCAGTCAAGCGCGGCCGCTCTGGAAGGGCGAGATGACGAATCGCCTCCAGTATCTCGCGGAGGCGATTGCGGCGGATCGTGTTGGCATTTTCCTCGAGAGCGTCGAGTGGGCGCGCGCGGCGTTCCTCGCGCGTGAGATGGAGCCGAACGATCTTCTCGAGAGTTTGAAAGCACTCGAAGAAACCGTGCGTGCGGAGTTGCCCGCGCAGGTTGCCTCACGCGCTGGTCGCTTCATTGCGGAAGGAATTGCCGCGCTCGAGCGTTCGCCGAAGGACGACGGCGTGGTGGCGAGTTTGCTCGACGCGCCGTATGTCGATGGCACGCGTGCGCGTCTCTACCTCATGCACATGCTTGAGCGGAAACAAGCGAAAGCGATCGATGTGCTGCTTGAAGCTGTTCGCAGTGGCCGAAGCGTGGCGGAGGTCTACGAAAGTGTGATCGCGCCGGCACTGGTCGAAGTTGGCCGCATGTGGCACCTGCGCGAGGCGACGGTTGCGGATGAACACTACGTGACGACTGCGACGCAAGCAGCGATGTCGGTGTTGCGCGCGAAACTGCCCGCAGGCAACTCGAACGGAAAGTGGGCTCTTGCCGCGAGTGTTGGTGGCGACCTCCACGACGTCGGTATTCGCATGGTGTCTGACTTGCTTGAGTCGGATGGTTGGCAGGTCGATTGCCTCGGCGCGAACATGCCGACGATCGACATCCTCGATCACATCCGCGATGACGTCGCCGACACTGGCGATGGCACGGCAAGCCGCGTAAAGTTCGATCTCATTTGCCTCTCCGCGAGCACGGGCCTCGTCGTCCGTTCGATCGCGGATGCCATCGCGGCGATCCGCCGCGAATGCGGCACCGATTGCCCCGCGATCCTCGTTGGTGGCGGTCCATTCCGCGCGATTCCAGATCTCTGGAAAGTCGTCGGCGCCGACGGCTGCGCGTTGAGCGCGAGCGACGCCGTGCGCGCCGCCGCCCGCGTCTGCGGGTGAGGCGAGGGGGTGTAACGGTTTTTCGTGAGGAAACGGTGTAGTTGAGCCGCGAACGAAACCGGTGGATCCGCCTTACCGTGACTGTTCCAAACGCCAAGCAACCGGGTATGGATTATCTTCTCCAGACGTAAACGCATTGCGTCGATCGTCACGATTGAATCGTTTGGAGAAGACTCTGTGTTCGCACTTGCAACCTGCGCACTGATTGGCCTCACACCGCTCGCGCCATGGAACAGCGGTGCTTCGTTGAAATGGGCGCTGACCGCCAACCCAACTCTTCGATTGAGACCTTCTGAATCGCTCGAATCTCAAGAACGATGGCTTGAGGTGATCGAGGTCTATACGCTGCCGTTTGATCCCATGTGGACGACAACGGTGGCAGGGGCGAACACTGAAAACATGAGGGTCTACTTTCCCACCGAAGCAGATAAGTTGGCCTACCGCAAAGCTACGCCGGAGGAACGCGTTCGGAGGAACAAGGAACTTCTGAAAGACCTCCAAGCGACCTCCGAAAAACCGCCTCCGCTGAAGGTCATGCGCGCATGGGATGGCATTATGAAGACCGAGGTTGTCTTTACCTTTGGGAAGGGCCAGCGAGCGATCGTCGATCGGTTCAAAACAGGCAAGCCACTACAAACACTGATTGGTTTCGCAGCACCGGGAGACGACTTTCAGGCGACGAGAAGCACGGTGCGTTCCATCACGGCGAGTT
>JAIXVI010000110.1 GCA_027483065.1 Planctomycetaceae bacterium | reverse complement strand
CGCCGTGGGAGGCGCAGGCTTCGCCGTGGGCGTGTTCGGCTTTGCAGTTGGCGTGCGTGGTGACTCGACGGGCTTCGCCGTGGGAGTCGCAGGCCGCGCAGCGGGAACATTCGGCTTCGCAGTTGGCGTACTCGGCTTGGCAGTTGGTGCGCGCGGAGTCTCGATGGGCTTCGCGACAGGAGTCGCAGGCCGCGCGGCGGGAGTCGTAGGCTTCGCTGTGGGAGTCGCAGGCCGCGCAGCGGGACCGTTCGGCTTCGCAGTGGGAGTCGCCGGCCGCGCAGCGGGGGCACTCGGCATATCGCGCGGCTTCATGCTCGGCGCGGCGTTGGGTGCTGCGCTCGGCGCGGCGCTTGGTGCAGTCTTCGGCGCCGCATTCGGCGAAGCAGGTGGCATCGGTGCGCGCGGAGTCACTCCCGCGGGCGGGCTTGGCATGCGCGGCGACGCTTCCTTCTGTGCTGCGGACAGGGTCGTTGCGAGGCAAAACGTGGTCGCGATGGCAAGCATCGCGCGTACTCCGAAGCCCGCACGAAGTGGCTGTGTGAGGAAGCGCTGGTGACCGGCGAGGAGACGAAGAGTCGGTTCGGAATCAATCAGGGCGGAGACTGATTCCGAAGAGGGATTCGATTCGGGATTCGATTCGGGATTCGATTTGGGGTTCGACTCAGGCCGCATGGAGTACCTCTCGTTGACCTCTTCGATTGGTTCTGCCGGGATGGTGGGGTGCCCAACTCGCGCAACGCCTTCTTCACGCTCGAGAATCTTGGCGCGCCCGAAGGAAGCCGCGCGGTCGGTCCCGTATTCCGACAAATTCTGCGAAAACCGACGGCCGAACCCTTTCGCGGTCTTGGGTCTCGCCGCGCCCTCGCGCCGACTTCGGGAATGTGCATCGAATTTGAGGTCCGAGTTTGTGCGGAGCGCGTCTTCGGGCATCCTGCAGAGATGCGTCCTTTCTCGCTCCGCGTTCTGACCTACTCGCTCCTCGCCGCGATCGGCTTCCCCGTCGTCGCGCACGCTCAATACGCGACCGACGCATCCGCGCCGCTTGCAATCCGAGCGACCACGAGCGACGACGTTCAACCAAAACACGCGTCGGCCCCGAACGGTGGGTCCTACCTCAGTTACTTCTCGGGAACGGGCTACGACGTGCGGCTCACGCGGCTTGACGCGAATGGCAACGCGGTCTGGAAGGCCGGCGATCTACTCATCGAAGATCGCACCAACTCATCGACCACCGACTACGGTCTCGCGAGCGACGCGCTCGGCAACGCATACGTCGCCTACGAGGTTGGGTCCTCGATCATCTGCACATCGGTTTCGCCCGAGGGCGCCATTCGCTGGCGCAAGACGGTGAGCTTTGCTGCTGGCGGCAGCGTCGGACGCGTGACCGTCGCCAACGACGGCTTCATCTGGGTCGCGTTCATCGAAGGTTCAGCAACACGCGTGCAACGACTCGATGTAGACGGAAATCCTTCGTTCCCGCTCGGAATTCTTCTCAACGAAACGGGCGCGAGCATGTTCTGCGCTGATCTGAAGCCCTCGGAAGCGGGCGCGATCATTGTCTCGTGCGTGCGCTACGTCACGTTCTCTGGTGCGAAGATCTTGCGTGCACATCGCGTGAATGCTGACGGCACGAAGCCGTGGGCTGCGGCCGGCACGAGCGTCTTCACGACGGGTTCGTTGCAGTTCGGCAACTTCCCATCGTTCATCGCCGACGGCGCTGGCGGCGCGTACTTCACGTGGTACACGTCGAGTCCGTTGCAGTGCTTCGCGCAACGCGTGAACGCTGCGGGCGCCGTGCAGTACGGAACAAGCGGCATCGCCGTGACCACCACTTCCACGACCGAGCGCGTCTCGCCATCGATGGTGCTCGGCGGTGACGGTCGGCTCTACGTCTTCTGGTCGCAGCACACTCCGAACTCGTCGATTTACGGCATCTACGGTCAATGCTTCGACGCAGGTGCGCGACAGTGGGGCGTGAACGGCATCGCGGTCGCGCCTCTCGCGACGACGTACTCGCGCACGTGGGCAACCGCGGCGCGCGTCAACGGCGGCATTGCATGCTTCTACGACGATTCGCCAAGCGCCACGCAAGACAACATTCGCTGCGGATTGCTCAACGCGAAGGGCACCGTCACTTCGACGATCGATGTCGCGGTGAACAGCGGCGTGAAGTACCGCCTGCTTGCCGTCGATGGCATGGATGACGGTTCGCTGCTCTTCTGGCAAGGCGGCGCGACAACGGGCGCGAGCGACGTCTTTGGCGCACGCGTGAACGCGGATGGCTCACTCGGACCTCCACCTGCGTCGAATCCTGCCGACCTCGACGGCGATGGTGTGATCAACGCCGCCGATCTCGCGCTGCTCCTCTCAAATTGGGGCGCGTCGGGTGTTGGTGACATCGATGGCGACGGAACCGTCGGCGCCGCCGATCTCTCGGCGCTGCTCGCCGCGTGGATGGCGTGATGATGCGTTGACGTCGGCGCGAGGAGAGATGCGCTGCGTGGGGAGCGTGGGCGTTCACGCTCAACGCGCGTTCGCCACTGAAGCCAACGTCAGCCACTCAAGCCACGCCCCTCGCGGGCGCGGCGGAAGCTCGTCGGCAACAGGAAGTTTCGTCCTTCAAACGCAAGCACCGTGCCCGACATGAGCGTCACGGGCGGCGCGTCGCTCTCGCGCGCTGCACGCTCGAGTTGTTCGAGCAGCAGGCACGGCAGAATCTCCATGGATCCGTCGCCGTTCCCTGTGAATTGCTCGGGCACGAAACGCCACGAGCCCGCCTGCGGATCGCGCAAGAGTCGGCCGCGTCGCAGCGTCAGTCGCTCTCCGCTTGCAACCGGCGCTGACGCGGTGGTCGTCGCACTTCGCTTCGCTTCAGCATTCGCAGCGCTCGGTGACTCAGGGATACGTCGCGTCGGTGCGCGACCGATGCGCTCTTCCAAACGCTTCTCGATGTCTTCAACAGCCGCGTCTTCTGCAGCATCGTCGCTCGCGCCCGCGCCCGTCTTGCCGGTCGGTGGGACGAACTTTGCCTCACCACTCGGCGCGACTTGCGTTTCAGCTTTCGCAGCAGGCGTCGCGCCGACGCGCGCATCAAAGCGCACAATCGGTGGCGCGAGTTCGGGCAAGAGAAAGTTGCGACCGCGATAGATGAAGACGCGGCCGGTCATTTCGAATTCGACAGGAACCGCCGAGACGCGGATCGTCTGCAACATGTCTTCGAGCGTGGGCGAAGGCATGAGTACGAACTCACGTCGAAGGCCGCCCGACTCGGGTTTCGTCGGCCGGAAGAGCCAGAGCTTCTCGTCGGGGTCTTGCGTGAGATCGCCTTCGACGCGCGAGAGAACGCTTCCTTCGCGCAGCAGCGGAAGTCGATAACCACCGAGATCCGTCGCGGGAACTGGCGAACTCGATTGCGCGGGTGGAACCACCGGCGACGCGGTCGGCGTGGCGACTTGTCCCGCTTGACCCGCGAAGGGGGCATGCAAGAGAAGCGTGAGAAGCGCGGTGGTTGTCGCGAGTTCCATGGAGTGTGTTTCGGCAGTTTCGGGGGTGTCGCGCGATCCGGCAAGGGTTGGATCGCGTGGATTCCGCAAGTTGGGTGAATACGGTCGCGTGGTTCGGTCGAGATCACACAAGCCAAGTCTTGAGTGAGGTTTGACGGACAGCGCTTTCGCTGCCATGATGCTTGACCACTTGGCCGCGTACCCAAGTGGCCTAAGGGAACGGATTGCAAATCCGTGATTCGTGGGTTCAAATCCCACCGCGGCCTCTCTCGACAGCCCCGCTCAGGCGGGGCTGATTCGTTTTTGGGTGGGATTTGGCTCGCTTCGCTCGCGTGGGTTCAAATCCGGTCGACGAAGTTGACCGGATTCGAACGCGGACGACTTGGCGAAGCTGCGCAGGTCTCCTTGGGGGCACGTCGCTCCCCGCAAAAGAAACATCGCGCTGTGACGCCAGCAGAACACTCACCGACGCTTGTTGAGCGCCCGCTGCTCGTCGGTCAACATCGCATCGATCTCTTCGGGCTTGACCAATCGCACGCGGCCCTCGCGGAGCATTTCTTGGAGTTGCTCCTTTTCAGCGGGCGTATCAACGAATCCCAT
>JAIXVI010000106.1 GCA_027483065.1 Planctomycetaceae bacterium | reverse complement strand
CGATCGCGAATTGCAACGGCTCCTCGATGAGCCGCGTGAAGGACGCCGCCGCGGCTTCGCGGCATCAGTGCGACAAATCGCCGCCGAGCGCCGCCACTTTGCGCGGCACCTCGACTTTCTGCTTGAAACTGGCGAATTACGAAACGCGCTCGTCCACAATCGTTTCGGCGATGTCGAGTACATCGCGGTGCCAACTGAGGCGACGGTACGGCAGCTCGAGATTATCGAAGAGGAACTTCGCACGCCGACTCCTCTTCGAACGCTCGCGGCCAAGGACGTCGTCACACTCTCGGTCAACGATCGGATCGGTCATGCGCTCGCGCTGGTGCGCGACAAAGGCGTCGTTCGCTTTCCTGTGCGCCGCGATGGACGCATCGTGGCGCTCCTCACCGCGAGCGGCATCGTCCGTTGGATTGCCTCGCATGACATCGAGTCATGCGTGCTGCCCAACGCTGCGCCACCGCGCACCGCGCCCGGCCCACTCGATGCGCGCACCGCGCCGCGGAAAGCGTCGAGTGAGATCCGCGATGCAACGGCAGGCGATGCGTCAGCCATGGATGCAACGAGCGACGGCGAACGCATCATTTGCGCCATTGCGTCGGTGACGGTTGGAGAAGCGCTCGCGCGTGATCACCGCAAGGACGAATTCGCGCTCGTTCCTCGGACAGCGAGCGCCGATGAAGCGCTCTCACTTTGGTCGAAAAACCCGCGTTTGGAAGCGGTCATCATCACCGAGCGTGGCCGCGCGGACGAGGCACCGCTCGGTATCGCGACTGCGACCGACCTCATCAAGTTGCTCGAAGCGCGGTGAGGCGCGATGCGACTCACGCTCATCCGCCAAACTTCTCGCGAATTCGATCGCGCACGTCGTCGAGTTTCGAGAGTTTCTCGCGTTTGCCGTCGCCGAAGAGCGGCAACTGACCGGGCGACTCCACCACGCGCGACGCACTGAATCCGCAGAGCCGCACGGCGCGCCAACGCTTCGCCGCGAAGTTTGCGAGTAGACGACGCGCTGCTTCGCGCAGTTCAACCGTTTGGTCTGTCGCGATCGCGAGCGTCTTCTCATGTGTGTGTGTTTCGAAGTCGCTGAAGCGAATCTTGATCGACACCGTTTTTGCAAAGAGCTCTTTCGCACGCAGTCGTCGCGCGACTTCATCTGCTTGCACGAGCAGTCGCTCCTCGACTTGCGCGACCGACACCAGATCTTCGTGAAAAGTCTCTTCTTCACCGACGGACTTTGCCGCACGATCCGAATCGACCGCGCGATCATCAAGCCCCTGCGAAAGCCGCCACCACGAGCGACCCGCGTCGCCAAAGTAGAGCGCGAGCTGCTTCTCACCAGCGCGTTGCAGATCGCCGAACGTCGCATATCCGCGCTGCGCAAGTTCCTGCGCAGTGATTGGGCCAACACCCCACATTCGCCCAACAGGAAGTGGTGCGAGTCGTGCGGCGAGTGCATCCGGCGCGAGCATCAGATCGACAAGCGCATCGGGCTTCTCAAGATCGCTCGCAATCTTCGCAACGAACTTGTTCGGCGCGACGCCGACCGAACACGTCAATCGCAATTCGCTGCGAACCGCCGCGCGAATCTCTTCACCAACTGCGCGGCCTGAACCAAAAATCGCAAGCGATGCTGTGACATCGATGAACGCCTCATCGAGGGCGAGCGGCTCGATCTCGGGCGAGTACCGCTCAAAAATCGCGCGAATCGCTCGCGACGCCGTCGTGTACTTCGCAAAATCAGGCTTCACGACCGCGGCCTGCGGACAGAGCCGCATCGCTTGTGACATCGGCATCGCGCTGCGACAACCGAATTTCCGCGCTTCGTAACTCGCCGCGCACACGACACCGCGACCTTCGCGCCCACCCACAAGTACGGGCTTTCCACGCAATGCCGGGTCATCGCGCTGTTCGACCGACGCGTAGAACGCGTCCATGTCGACATGAAGAATGGTGCGCAGCGATTCCACGCGCGGGAACCCCTTCCGCGATCAACGCGCCGTGTCTGCGGAGAGGTCCCACACGAAGAGCTTCGATGGATCGGGCGCCTTCTTGACGCGACCGATCTCGACGAGTTGCTGAACCATCGTTTCCCATTGCGGAAGTCGCATGCCGCCGAGACCCACGCGCTTGGTTTCGTCATTCTCAATCAAATTGCGCTGGACGACCGCGGCGCGATCCATGGCTTCTTTCGACATGCCTGGATTCAGCGTGCTCATCGTCGTGTTGGCAGGTCCCGCGTTGTCGAGATACGCCCGCCAACCCGCCGCACACGCGCGCACGAACTTCTCGCACGTGGCACGGTTTTTCTCGTAGTACGCACGACTTGTCGCGACCACGGCGTTGTACGGATCGAAGCCGCTCTCACCGATGCGGAAGACGCGCGTCTTAATCCCTTGCAACTCAAGCGCGACAGGCTCGGCTGTGATGAAGCACTGACACGCGAGCGACTTGTCGGCTGCGAACTGCGCGGTCGCGCCGCCCCACGGAACCATCCGAAGTTTCCCACCGGGATATGTTTTTGAAAGCCACGCGAATTCCGCGAGCCCCTGCTCCATCGCAACGGTTGCGTCCGACTCCCAAAGTTGGCCGAGCGTCTCGTACGGCGAGTCGGCGTGCACCATCACGCCCATCGGATTGCCTTGGTACACCGCAAAGAGCGCGATGAGATCGCCGCCTTGCTCAGCAAGTTCAACCACCTGCGGGCCGGAGACGATCGCGAATTCGACCTTGCCGCTTGCCGCAAGTTGTGGCGCGGGTATGTTCGGTCCGCCAGGAACGATCTCGACTGTGAGACCTTCTTTTGCGAAGAGCCCGTCCGCGTTTGCCGCATAAAACCCACCAAACTCGGGCTCTGGCAACCAATTCAGTTGCAGTTTGACGGCGACGGGCTTGGCGTCAGCCGCCGATGCCTGAACGCCTTCGCTTGGCGCGGCCGACGGGGCTTCACTGCCACAACCGCCGAGCGCCACAAACCCGAGTGCGAGCGCCGAAACGGCCTTCATCGATTGTGACAAAGTTGGAAACACAAACGCCGTGGCGACGGCGCCAAGTCCAGTCTGAAGGTGCGCGCAAAGTGAGGTCATGCGAAGAGTGTAAGGTGTGTGCCGCCTCGCGCGAAAGGTGTCGGCCGGACGTTCAAAGCGCCCATCTCGCAGAGAATCCACAAACAAGCTGTCGCGAATGGACAACCTTGCACCCTCAGACGACCGAGTCTCCTGAACCCGAACGAATGATCCCCACCGCTGCGACCAGCACGCCGCTCTCACAATCGTCGATTCGCCTCGAGGGTGTTTCATGCGCCTTTGGCACGGTGGAGGCTGTGCGCAATGTCACACTCGGCTTCGAAGAGGGTTCGTTTACCGCGCTTGTCGGCCCGTCTGGCTGCGGAAAGACCACGATTCTTCGCCTGATCGGCGGGCTCGAAGAACTTCAAACTGGCTCACTCGACCGCGCCCCAACTGCGACACTCGGGTTCGCCTTTCAAGAGCCAAGGCTTCTTCCGTGGCGCAACATTCGAGACAACGTTGCACTCCCGCTCGAACTCGCGGGAGTTGCCACCAGCGAGCGTCGCGCACGCGCGCTTGAGGCGCTCGAGCGTGTCCAACTCGCGGATGCCGCGCTGCGCTTTCCGTATCAGTTGTCGGGCGGCATGAAAATGCGCGCCGCGATCGCGCGTGCATTGATCTCGCGGCCGCGAGTTTTGCTGCTCGATGAGCCGTTCGGTGCACTCGACGAAGTCACGCGACATGAACTCGATCTCGCGCTCCGCAAGCTGTGGGAAGCAGAGCGTTGCACGACGATTCTCGTCACGCACTCGATTCCTGAAGCCGCGTTTCTCGCCGAGCGCATCGTTGTGCTCAGCCCGCGACCCGCGCGCGTCGTGGCGGAAATCACGACTCCAACTTTGACACGCGACGCAACGACCTGGACACACGAGGACCTCGGCGCATGCGTGCGACGCGCAAGTGACGCGCTGCTTCGCGCCATCGCGGAGAGCCGCGCATGAATACGCGCTCCAAATCAAACGCGAGCCGCTCTGTCGCTGATCAACCTGCGATGCGTGCCTTCGCCGCATATGGGGTCCCGTGCCTCGCCGCGGCGGGTGCCGTCGCGCTTTGGGCGGGAATCAAAGTTGTCTTTGGCGTGAGCGACTATTTGTTGCCATCACCATTGGCGGTGCTCCACGCGTTCACTGAACAGCCGAGTTTGTATCTCTCCGCAACGGCAGAAACCGCACTCTGCGCAGCACTTGGTTTTGCCATCGCTGCCGCAGGTGGCATCGCACTTGCGAGTGCGCTTTCGATTTTCCGCGTCATTGAACGCGGGATTTACCCACTCACACTGCTCTTTCAGATGGTGCCGCTCATCGCGATCGCGCCGCTTCTCGTGATTTGGTTTGGATACGGCCGACCTTCGATCATCGCGTGCGCCACGATCGTTTCGATCTTTCCCGTGATCGCCAATACGCTCGCTGGACTTCGCGGACGCGACGCAGGCCTCGAAGAACTCTTCACCATCCTCGGCGCAGGTCGACTCACGACCTGGTGGAAACTTGCGCTGCCGTCGTCGGTGCCGTCGATCCTCACAGGCCTTCGCATTGCTGCAGGTCTCGCGACGATTGGGACGATCGCCGGTGAATTCATCGGAAGCGATCAGAAGCCACTTGGGGTACTCATCACGTCGAATTTGCGCTCGTCGCAAACCGCGGCGGTCTTCGCAAGCGTCTTGCTTGCAGCGTGCGTTGGGTTCGCACTGTTCGGGAGCGTGAGCTTGCTCGGACGCGTTGTGCTCTCGCGCTGGCTGCGCGGCCGGTGAAGCCGCGCAACCAGCGCGAAACTGCGCGATGAGGAGCGATGAGGAGCAATGAGGAACAAGGAGGAGCAAGGAGCCTTACTGCGTTCGGAAGCCCTTCAATGTTTCTGTGATGACTGCCACTTGCGCGCTGGTTTCGCCTGCCGTTGCGGCCAACTCTTCGCTCGCGGCTGCGTTGCCTTGCGTTGTTTGATCGATCTCTTGCATGCTCGACGAGACATGGCGAATCGCCTGTGACTGATCGTTGCTCGCACGCGAGATTTCCGCGAGGAGTTCCGCAACTTCACGCGAACCGCCGACGATCCGATCGAAGACGCCTTCGACGTCGCCAACGAGGCGCACGCCCTTCTCAGCCCGCTCGCCCGACTCTTCGATGAGCGCGGCGGTATCACGCGCGGCTTCGGCCGAACGCATCGCGAGGCTTCGAACCTCTTGCGCAACGACTGCGAAACCACGGCCAGCGTCGCCTGCACGCGCCGCTTCAACCGCTGCGTTCAAGGCGAGGAGATTGGTTTGGAACGCGATTTCATCGATCACGCGAATGATGCTCGCAATCTTCTCGCTCGAGGTGCGAATACCGTCCATCGCTGCGACGAGTTCCTTCATGCGTGTTGCACCGCCATCGGCGTCTGCGCGCGCTTTACCTGCAATTTCTGCAGCGCCGCCAGAGTTCGTCGCGGTCTTCGAAACCATCGCCGCGAGTTCTTCAATGCTTGCGGTCACTTGCTCAAGCGTTGCAGCTTGCTCGCTTGCGTCGCTCGCCAAACTGCGGCTCGTGCCATCGATCTTCGAAGCACCCGACGCAAGTTCAAGCGCTTGCGTGCGAATCTCACCGATCGAACGCGAGATCTTCTCGGCGAACGCGTTGAAGTTTCGTGCAACTGAACCAAGCTCATCCGAACGCGAGCCATCGAGGCGTCGCGAGAGATCACCTTCGCCCGAAGCGATGTCTGCAAGTGCCGCATTCACGACGCGAATGGGCTGCACGATCGAGCGCGAAATCAGCCACGCACATCCAAACGAGAGGAGCAGCGCAACGCCGCCAAGTCCAGCGGCGAACACTGCGGTTGATCGCATTCCTGCAGCGGCCACAGCGGCCTCCGCTTCCATCGCACCATCACCCGCTTCTTCAAAGCGTGCGATTTCAGTAAGCAACGCTGTCGACGCTAGGCGATAGGAGGACTCGGCTTCGTGTCGTGCGACGGTCGCCGCGTAATACGCTTCGAGTTCTGCTTGAAAGCGCGCGAAAGTCGCGCGATAGCGATCGCTGACCCGTTCCGTTGCGCCCTCGCTCACCGGAACATCAAACGCTCCGGTTCCGAGCATGCCCTCCGAAGCTTCGCGCTGAAACGTCAGCCCTTCATCGATACCTGCGCGACACGTCGCAAGCGGCTCACCGGCAACAGCTCGCTGAAGGTGATAGAGCACAGTGAGCAAACCAATGTTCGACTCCATGCCGCCGTCTGCAGCTTCCCATGCTGTGGAAAGACCACCGTTCCAAGAGAACGCTTGATCTGGATTCGATTCGATCTTCTCAACCTGCGCGTCACCGAGTCGCTCGACCTCGCGGCCGAATGCGACAAAATCCGCGGTCGTCGCATCGAAGGCCGTACGCGCCGCAGCCCATGATTCTTGGCTCTTCGCCAACTGTCCAGCGCTTTTCAACTGCGCCTGTCGAAGTTCTTCCACGCGCTGCGAGAGTGTTTCGTCAATGAGTCCCGTCGCAAGCGCTGATTCGAGTGCAGCGTCGGTTTCATCTTCAGCTTGCTGCAATCCCGACGCTCGCGCATCACCGCGCGCGAGCATGTCCGAGACCACACGCATTTCGGTGCCCACACCAATCGCGGATTCCATCGCGCCATTCGCGGTCGTCCATGCAGGACCCGTGAGTTGTGCAACAGATTTTTCCGCGCTGCGCGCACCGAGCCAGCCCGTCGCAGCGCAGGCCAAAACCAGCGTGCCAGTCGCTGCAAATCCAAGGGCAAGACGTGTTGAGATATGCATGAGTCAATCCAGTTTCGTACGCGCGAACGCGGATTTTCGGTGCTTTTCAGAACGTGATGGTGAGGCGGAGTGTTCCGACGAGCGAGTCGTCGACCGACCCATCACCCGCGGGATCGTTGAACCACTGAAGATCCGGCTTCAGGTGAAGAAACGGCGTGATCGCGATGTCGTAGAAGACTTCGATTGAGAATTCGTCGTCGCCAAGACCAGAGGTTGGATCGTCGCCAAAGACGACGTACGAGCAGTAGATGCCGGTGGAGTCGTCATCGCGACCAGGGAACGTGCCCGTCAGCGAGAGACCACCGCCGTACTGCTGCGCAGCAAGCGCAACATTCGGATCACTCCAACCTCCCTGTAAGAAAGCCCAAAGCCCGCGCGTGTCATCTTCGTTGGCAAAGTCCACGCCTTCCGGTGTCCACACCCGCGTCTCAGCGAGCGCATACAGACCGCCAGTGCCATCATCGGTGCCGCCGTCAAACGTGTCGACATCACCAATGAGCCACCAACCGCCTGCCGCAACGCGAAGATTGCGCAAGAAACCAGCTTCACCAAAGGTCAAACCGGTTTCACCAATGAGGAACCAATCGTCGGAGAGATCGTCGCTGAAGAAAGTCGACGGTCCGCGCGAGCCCGTTGCAACACCATCGAGTGTGGAAGCGCCGTCATAGGCACCGAATCCGATGTACCACTCTTCCGTCGGATAGAGGAAGGCGTTCACGCTCGTCGACGGATTTGGGTAGGTCGGCAGCGCGAAGATCGTGGGCGTAAAGCCAGCGCTTGCGTTGATGAAGCCGCCCGCGGCCGGGATGTATGCGAACTCTGTGTTCGCATCGACCTTGCCCAACTTCACGCGCAAGACATCATCGAAGAGCCACTGCTCGTACCACAGCTGTGAAAGCTGCGTGATGCTGCCGTCGATCGCGATATTCGAGTACGGCTGAAATCCACCGTGGACAAGGGCGCCCACACCTGTGTCGGCGTTTTGGAAGTCTGCGAAGACCGTGCCGCCCTTGAGTCCTACGAGTTTCTCAAGCTCAACCGTCAAGTTCAGGTCGAGCAAGAAGCGGAATGCACTTGCGTTGTCGAGACCACCGGAGAAAACGCGCGACCATTCGGTGATCGCCGATCCGTTGAAGATGAAGCCGGCGTCCTCGATGGTGCTGCGCGCGCCACCCCAATCGCCCGTGGCGCGTGACCACGTCCACCAATCGGAGTGACCGAACCACTCGCGCGCACTGTCTGCGGGCGGCGGCACGGGGCTCACGCTGCCGCGCTCGCGGGCGCCTGGCTCTTGACCTGGCAAAATGGGCGGCAAGCCCGAGGAAGCCGCGGGGATCAATTCCGCGGCATCGAACGTGTCGCCGACTCCGGCGACATCGTCTTGCGCGGCCGCGACGACGTTGAAACTCAGGGCGAGTCCGCCACCGAGCAGTGTGGACCGCAGCACGCTTGCTGCACCAAATGCACTACGGCACGAATTGTCGAATGAACGGAACATGAACTGGCCTCCGGGAACTCGACGAGCAAAGGGAATGCGCCCTTTCAACTCGTCCGAGCGGCGATCGACCCTCCGCGAGACCGACTTCAACACGGCATCGCGCCCGAGCCGCGAACGGGGTACGTTCCCCCCTACACTGCGCCCCACTTTTGAGGTTTCCGTTGCTCGCCTACGCCATCTTCAATCCGCTCGACTATTGGCCGCTTCTCCTCTCTTTCCTCGGAGGAGTCGCCGCATTGCTCGCCCTCGACCTCTTCGTGATTGAACGACTCGCGCATGGTGGCACCACGCCCGCCGCGCAAGCACGTCGGCAGATGCAGGTCTCCGCTGTTTGGACCGTCATCTGTGTGCTTACTGCACTTGGAGTCGCCTGGGGTTTCCGACAATTCGCGCTCTCTGAGATCACCGCGAATCCCGCACTGCTCGAAGACACGCGCTACTTCAAACTTGAACCCGCACAAGCTGCAGGCACGCTCTTTCTCGAGTTCCTCACGGGATACGTCGTCGAACTCTCACTCTCGATCGACAACCTCTTCGTCTTCCTCGTGATCTTCCGTTACTTCGGACTTGATCACGACAAACAACACCGCGTCCTCTTCTGGGGCATCATCGGCGCGGTGGTTTTCCGTGCGATTTTCATTGGCATCGGCAGTGTCCTGGTGAGTTACGCGTGGGTACTCATCGTGATGGGCGTCTTCCTCATCGTCACGGGCGTGAAGTTGATCGCGAGCGAAGAGAAACAACTCGAACCTGAGAAGAATCCGCTGATTCGCATGCTCTCAAGTGTGCTCCCGGTTTCGAAGAATTTCGACGGCACGCGCTTCTTCACCCGCCTCAACGGCAAACTCGCCGCAACGCCGCTCTTTGTTGCGCTCCTCGTGATCGAGACGACCGACGTCGCATTCGCCGTCGATTCGGTTCCCGCGGTGCTTGCGATCTCGCAAGAACCGTTCGTTGCCTTCGGCTCGAATATCTGCGCCATCCTCGGACTGCGCGCGATGTTCTTTGTCGTCGCAGAGGCGATGCAGAAATTCCATCTCTTGAAGTACGGCCTCGGCCTCGTCCTCGTGTGGGTCGGCATGAAGATGACCGTCCTCCCCTACTTCTTCAAGGATGAACTCACGAATCCTCAAGGCCACGTGCCGATTCCGCTCTCGCTTGGAGTCATCATCGCGCTCATCGGAGGCACGATGATTCTGTCGCTGGTGATTCCAGCCCGCGCATCCGCAGAGGAATCGCCAGCGACAGAAAGCGACAACGGAGGCAATACCAATGCTTGAGCTTTGGCACGAGTTCCTGCGGCTCTTCACCGAGCTCGACGTCGCGCTCGCGGAAATCATCGCGAAGCACGGCCTCTGGACCTACGCGATTCTCTTCGCGATCGTCTTCGCCGAAACAGGACTCGTCGTCACGCCGTTCCTCCCGGGCGACTCGCTCCTCTTCGCGGCTGGCGCACTTGCCTCGCAAGGCGGCTTGAGCGTCCCGCTCATGATGGTGTTGCTCTTCATCGCCGCGGTACTCGGCGACGCAGTGAACTACCACATCGGAAAGAAGATCGGCCCACCAGCATTCAGCGGGCGGTTCCGCTTTCTCAAGAAGTCACACCTTGAGAAGACGCAGAAGTTCTTCGAGAAGCACGGCGGCAAAGCCATCATTTACGCGCGCTTTGTTCCAATCGTGCGCACATTCGCGCCGTTCGTTGCAGGCGTCGGCACGATGAGTTACGGCCGGTTTCTTGCGTACAACGTGATTGGCGCATTTGTCTGGGTCGTCGGCTTCGTTGGCGCAGGCGCGATTTTCGGCAATCTTCCGATCGTGAAGAACAACTTCTCGAAGGTCATTCTCATCATCATCATCGTGAGCGTGTTGCCAATCGTGTTTGAGTGGTGGAAGGCGTGGCGCGCAGCCCGAAAGTCGACGACGGGAGAGCGACCGAACGCGTAGCATTCGCGCTCGATCGAGAAAACGCGCATGTGGCGATTCGCAATCAAAATGCTCTTCGGCGACAGCGCGAAGTTTTACGGGATCCTCCTCGGTCTCGGCTTCGCGTCGCTCTTGATTGCGCAGCAAGCGTCGATCTTCGTGGGCTTGATGAGCCGCACGTTTGCATTCGTTGGAGAAGTTGGGCACCTCGACCTCTGGGTCTTCGATCCAACGCAGTCGTTCGTCGACGATCAGAAGCCGTTGCGATCCACCGCGATTGACCGCGTGCGCGGCGTCGAGGGCGTCGCGTGGGCCGCACCGCTTTACAAGAGTTTGCTCGTCGCGACGCTGCCGAACGGCGTTCGACGCAGCGTTGACGTTGTTGGCATCGATGCCGACACGCTCGCGGGCGGCCCCGCAGAAGTCGTCGCGGGTTCACTTGCGGATTTGCGATTGCCTGACGCCGTGATGGTTGAGATTGGCTCGAGTCAGCAGCAGTTGCGACTGCCTGCCGATCTCGCACCTGGCGCGATTCCAGCGCCCGGGCAGGTTTTCGATCCCAACGGACCGACGCGCGACGTTGAGGTTGGCGACATCTTGGAACTGAACGAACGCCGCGCACGCGTTGTCGGACTTGTGAAGTGCGCGGAGACGTTCGTCGCGGCACCGACGGTGTACACGACATATGCGCGCGCGCTTTCCTACGCGCCGCAATCTCGACGTGTGATGAGCGCGGTGCTTGTGACGGCGAATGAAGGCGAAGACGTCGCCGCGCTCGCCGAACGCATTCGCACACAAACAGGTCTCGAAGCGCTTGATCCGAATGCGTACGCGATGCGCACGCTGAGTTACTGGATGCGTGAAACCGGCATTCCGATCAACTTCGGCATCGCTATCGCGCTCGGATTCTTCGTTGGCGTCGCGATCGCGGGGCAGATGTTCTACAACTTCACGCTCGACAATCTGCGCTACTTCGGCGCGTTCAAAGCGATGGGTGCCTCGACGTGGCGACTGCTCGGCATGGTGGCGTTGCAAGCGCTGGTCGCTGGAGTCCTCGGGCTTGGCCTCGGTCTCGGCGCCGTCAGCGCGTTCGGCCTGAACGCAGCAGGCGGAAAGCTGGCCTTCAAGATGCTGTGGCAGATTCCGCTGATTGCCGCTGGCGCGGTCCTCATCATCTGCATTCTCGCCAGTGTGATTTCGATGTGGAAAGTGGTGCGGCTCGATCCCGCAGATGTCTTCAAGGGGCCATGAGTTCAAGGGATCGTGAATTCAAAGGCCCGTTGATTCAAGGGACCGTGAATTCGCGCCAAGCGCGTGACAGATCTTCGATGACTGTCCTTCGATGACTGTCCTTCCATGACTGTACTGCCATGACTTTCGGTTCATCCAACTCCACCAACACAACCGTCGCCGCACACGCGACGGCGATTCGCTTGCGTGGCGTGACGAAGACGTTCGGTCGCGGCGAAAGCGCTGTGAAAGCGCTGCAAGGCATCGACCTCGACGTCCCCGCCGGCGAACTCACGATGCTTGTCGGCCCATCGGGCTGCGGAAAGACGACGCTGATCTCAATTCTTGCGGGCCTCTTGTCGCGCGACAGTGGAGAGTTGACGGTCTTCGGTACGGATCTCGCCACGCTTCGCCGCGATCGCCTCGCGGCGTGGCGCCGAGACAACGTCGGTTTCATCTTTCAGCAGTTCAATCTCGTGCCGCAACTCACGGTTGCCGAGAATGTCTCCGTGCCGCTCGTTTTGAAGGGCGAATCGGTGAGTGCGTCGGTTCGCAAAGCGAACGAACTCCTCACGACGCTTGGGCTCGAAGGTCGCGGCAAGAGTGGGCCGCTGAAACTGTCGGGCGGGCAACAGCAACGCGTAGCGATTGCGCGTGCGCTGATTCACGAGCCAAGACTCCTTGTGTGCGATGAGCCAACGAGCGCGCTCGACGCCGAACTCGGCCGACGGGTGATGGAGTTGATCCGCGGTCGCTCGACACGCCCCGATCGCGCCGTTGTTGTGGTGACGCACGACGATCGCATTTTCCATCTCGCCGATTCGATCGCGCATGTGAACGACGGACGTATCGATCAACTCACGCGAGGCGCTTCCTACGCGCGAACGGTACCGAGCTCCACCACTTCCACGTCTGCGACGCCCGGCAGCAATCCCAACTGAAGCCCGACTTCACTCCGACTTCACTCCGACCTTCATCCCGACTTCGCCTCTGGAGTCCACCCATGAAACTCCGCCTCATTGCTCTCCCCATTCTCGCGCTTGGCGGATTCGCCCTGACAGGTCTCGCGGTGGCGCGCTTCAACACGCCGCCAAAGACAGGGCCCGCGCCGGTCGCTCCACCGTCGATTCCCTTCCCTGATCGTGTTGCGGGCGTCGGCATTGTGGAACCAGCGAGCGAAACAATTCTCATCGGCGCGCACGTGGGCGGCGTCGTGACAAAGGTGCTCGTCGAAGAGGGTTCCCGCGTGGAAGCGGGCGCGCCGCTTGTCGAACTCGATACGCGCGACGCCAATGCGCGCATTGAGATCGCGAAGGCCGCGAGAGCTGCCGCCGCGGCCGTAGTTGAAACCGCGCGCGCCCGCGCAACCATCGCCGGTTTGCGCGTTGCTGAACTCCGCGCGCGCCCGCGTCCAGAAGATGTCGCCGAAGCGACCGCGCTCGTCGATGCGCGGAAGTCTGCACTCGCTGATGCGCGCGGACGCCTAGAACGCTTGTTGAAAGTGAGCGATCGCGGCACCACCGCGAACGAGCAACCGACGCTTGAGTTTGCGGTTGCCTTCGCGACAGCCCAAGTCGCCGAAGCGGAAGCGAAACTCGTCCGCGCGAAGGCGGGCACGTATCCCGAAGATCTCGCCGTTGCACAGGCGGAAGAGTTGGCCGCTGCGCGCGAAGTCGACGCGCTCGTCGCGCAAGTCATCGCCGCCGATGCGCAGATTCGCCAAGCAGAAGTCGCGCGCGACCTCCTCATCGTGCGCGCACCGATCGCCGGAACCGTGCTTCGACTCGACGCGCGACCTGGTGAATACAAAGCCGCTGGCCCGAATGCTGGCGCGCTCCTTCGACTCGGCGACATCTCCACGCTGCACGTCCGCACGGATATCGATGAACTCGACGCGTGGCGATTCGATCCATCTGGTCGCGCAGTCGCGACGATTCGCGGCGGAAGTCGCGAACAAGTTGCTCTGCGTTTCGTGCGCGTCATCCCCGATGTCGCGCCGAAGAAGGCGCTCACCGGCGAGAACTCGGAACGCATCGATACGCGCGTCGTGCAGGTGATTTACGCGCTCGAGAATCCGCCGGCGTTCTTGCAGCCAGGCATGTTGGTCGACGTGGCGGTCGCTGCGAAGCCTGTCGAAACCGCGACGAAGTAACGCGTATCCGTCGACTGCCACGTTCTCCCGCTCGCGCGCTCGCCAATCTTCTCCTGATTCCAAACTCTATCGAGTACCGTTCCCACCATGCTCGCTGAACTCTTCGCCGTAGCGTTCCTCATGCAGAACGCACCGACCACCGCGCCCGCGATTCCCAGCACGCCCGCGACGCCGCCGGCCACGCTCGCCGCAAAGTGGCCACAAAAGGTGGCCGAAGCCAACGAAGACATCGTTGGTGTCGTCGCCAAGGGCACGCCGATCTACAAGTGGTCGGAAGGTCACAATTTCACCGAAGGCCCCGCTTGCGCGACCGATGGCAGCGTGTGGTTTGTCGACATTCCTGCGAATGAAATCCTTCGCGTCGATCCAAACGGCGCGCAAGCAGTCACGCGCAAAGCGAACGCAACCTTCGGCCTCTTCGTGGGCGCCGATGGCAACCTCTACGGCGCACAGGCATCGCCGGGAGCGATCACGCGCGTCGATCCGAAGTCGGGCGAAATCACCGTGCTCTGCGACAAGCGCTCGAACGATGCCGAAGGCACCGGCCGTGCACTTGGTCGCCTCAACGATCTCGTCATCGGCGATGGCGGCGTGTGGTTCACCGCGCCCGTGATCGGCCGCAAGCGCGCGGGTATGCCGCCCGATGCGGTCTATTTCGTGCCACTCGCAGGCGGCGAAGCGACCGAGGTCGTCCGCGACGACAAGGTGCGCGCCCCGAACGGCATCGCACTTTCACCCGATGGAAAGACGCTCTACGTCGTGCCCTACCTCACGATGGACATCATGGCGTACCCGATCGAAGGCCCCGGAAAGCTCGGCGCGGGCAAGGTCTTCTATTCGATTCCCGGCGGTACGCGCGAAACCATCGGTGGCGATGGTTGCACGGTGGATGCCAAGGGAAATCTCTACGTCGCAGTTCCACCGCGCGCCGCGATCTTTGTGATTTCGCCAGAAGGAAAGCCGCTCGGCCAGATCCGTTTCCCAGAGCGCGTTTCGAACTGCGCGCTCGGCGGCAAAGATGGAAAGACGCTCTACGTCACGGCGACTGGCGGCGTGTACGCGATCGACGTTGAGAACGCACGCTCGCGGTGAACTCTTACGCGATCAGCCCGCGCACGACTTTCGCGTCACCCTGCACGCCTGTTAGCCGATGGTTGAGGCCTGCGTGCATGTAGCCGAGTCGTAAGTGATCGAGCCCTAAGAGGTGAAGGATCGTCGCTTGGAGATCTTTCACGCGCACAGGGTCGCGCGCGATTACGTAGCCGAGTTCATCGGTCTCGCCGTACGTCGTGCCTCCTTTCACGCCGCCGCCTGCCATCCACATCGTGAACGCGTGCGGATGATGATCGCGCCCAAGGAAGTTCTTGTTTCCATCGCGGAATTCGGCGACCGGCGTACGTCCAAATTCGCCGCCCCAAATGATGAGCGTTTCATCGAGCAAACCGCGTCGGCGGAGATCGCGAATGAGGGCCGCAACAGGCTGATCCATTTCGCGGCACTTCTTCGGAAGTTGCGTCAAGAGATCATCGTTCGGGCCCGTGCCGTGTCCGTCCCAACCCCAATCGTAGAGTTGCACGAATCGCACGCCGCGCTCGACGAGTCGACGCGCGAGGAGACATGAATTCGCGAGGCTTGGGTTGCCTGGCGACGCACCGTATTCCTCAAGCGTCGCTTGCGATTCACGTGTGAGATCCATCGCATCAGGCACCGCCATTTGCATGCGATACGCGAGTTCATACTGCGCAATGCGCGCTTCGGTCTCGCGATCGCCATGCCGCGCGAAGCCCATGCGTCCGAGCGCTGCGATTGCGTCGATCGTCGCGCGGCGCGTCTCGCGCAGCATGCCTTCGGGATCTTTCACGTAAAGAACGGGATCGCCCGACGCACGACATTGCACACCTTGATAGACGCTCGGAAGGAAGCCACTTCCCCAGACGCTCTTTCCTGCGTCCGGCGTCTTATCGCCGGAAACGAGCACGACAAACGCGGGCAAATCGCGCGTTTCGCAGCCGAGGCCATATCCAACCCACGAGCCGAAACTCGCGGCACCGAACCGTGATTCGCCGGTGTGCAGCAAGAGCTGCGCAGGCGCGTGATTGAACTGATCGGTCGTCATCGTGTTGATGACGCAGACCTCATCTTCAATCGTGCGGAAGTTTGGCAAGAGATCGCTCGTCCAAAGACCGGCACGCCCCGCGCGCGCGAACTTGTGTTGCGGTGCGAGCAGCGTGGGATGGCCTTTGATGAAGGCGAATTTCTCGCCCTTGAGATACTCATCTGGGCATGGCGTGCCGTGGAACTCCGCGAGTTTCGGCTTGTAATCAAGCAACTCGAGTTGGCTTGGCGAACCCGCGAGATGGATGTAAATCACATTCTTCGCACGCGCAGCGAAGTGCGGCGCACGCGGCGCGAGCGGGTCTTCCGAAGCGTTTGCCTCACGCGCACCTCCCGCGGCGCGCGATTCGCGCGCGAACGACTCGCTCAACAACTGACCGAACGCAATGCCACCAAGACTGAACCTCGCCGCGCCGCCCGCCAGATTTCCGAGGAATGTGCGTCGCGTCGCTTGCGCCACTTCCGCCGCCGCGCGCGCAGCGTGGTCGTTGGTTTCGCGAGGTTCGACGACGCGATGCTCCGTCTCGCGAACTTCAGAGTGAGGGAACTGTGCGTCAGGCGTTGTCATGCGCGCCAATTTCTGACCGTCGAACGTCACGAGCGGGTGAGGAAATCAT
>JAIXVI010000119.1 GCA_027483065.1 Planctomycetaceae bacterium | reverse complement strand
GCTGACGCTGCGCGTCAGGTGCCCGCTTTCGCTCGCTTTGGCCGGCGCCCCTCGGAGTGAATCCTCGGGGGCCGAGGTTTGAGCGCTCGCAACTTGCTCGCTTTGGCGTGAATGGCATATGCCCGCTTTCGCTCGCTTTGGCGTTGGCCACGCCGGAGGTCGCCGCCGCAGCGGCGACCGCTTCAACGACGAGCGCTCGCAACCTGCTTCGCAACTTGCTCGCTTTGGCGTGGACCGCGATCAACTCCGCTTGCGCTTCCGGCTTCCGTGCTTCTGAAACACCGCGCGTGCTTCGTCGCGTGCGGTCGGCGTCGCGCGCAGTCCGTGCAGAGCGTCCTGCGCGTGTCGATACGCCGCACGATGTTCGACGATGGGTTCCGGGTAGTCGACGCCGATCCTGCAGCCGATCATGGTCTGCAGCAGTCCGGGCATTGTCTCTGGCTCGGCAAGAAACTCATCAGGTACCGCGGCAAGCTCGGGAATCCATCGCCGAATGAACTGACCGTGCGGATCATGATCCTCGACCTGCTTGCGCGGCGAGTAGATGCGCAACGTGTTGATTCCCGTCGTCCCCGACTGCATTTGGATTTGGGGATAGTGAATGCCTGGCTCGTAGTCGAGAAACTGTCGACCAAGCCACGGCGCGAAGTATCGCCAATCAAGCCAAAGGTGGTTGCTCGCGAAACTCACAAGCATCGCGCGCATGCGAAAGTTGATCCAGCCCGTGGCAACAAGCGCGCGCATACATGCGTCGACCATCGGATAGCCCGTCTGTCCACGTTGCCACGCGAGCAATCGCGCGTCGCGCACATCCGGCGCGAGATCATCGCGGAGCGTTTCACACGACCGCGCCATGCAGCGCGTTTCAATGTCGGGCTCATCTTCTAACTTCTGGATGAAGTGGCAGTGCCACGAGAGGCGAGAGAGAAAGCTCCGAATCGAGTCGCGCCACGGCCCGACGTCGTCTTCGTGCATTCCTTCTTGAGCGACGCGTGCGGGCTCGGCGAGTTGCGCCAATCGTCGCTGCGCACCTTGATACGCGCGTCGAACACTCAACGTGCCCCACGCGAGGTGCGGTGAGAGCCGTGAGCACGAATCCCACGCGAAAACCGGCGATCCCATCGTGGTGCGATAGTCGCGGCCTCGCTCAAGAAGAAACGAGTTGAGCAAGCGGCCTGCCTCGCGTTCGCCGCCGCGCTGTCGAAGTGCGGCACGCGTATCCGAGCCGATGTTGAGTTCCTGCGCGAGCGTGATCGATCCCGCAGAAACGCACGATTCGCTTGGCGAACAAAGGCGCTCGAGGGGCGCTGTTCGAGGGCGCGCCATGTGCGACTCCCAGCGCGCTGCCCAACCATCACGACCTGGCCCGCCATCGCGACCAGGGTTTGGCCGACTCACGCCATGCTGTTGGAACTCGCGAAACAGCACCCCGCGTTTCTTACACCAACGAGCCACGCGCAAATCACGCGCGTAGGTGATCGCGTTGCCCGTTTCTTCGTGAGAAAGCAGCGCGTCGATCGACTCCGCGTGATGCAGTTTCTCGAGGCACTCGGTGACTTCGCCGTATCGACACACGAGGCGTCCGCCGCGCGTGTGGAGCTCTCGCGCGAGTTCTTCGAGCGATTCGCAAACAAACGCAAGTTGCGATGCATCGGCGTCGGGCGCTTGCCACACTTCGGGCTCGAAGACGTACAGCGCAATCATGGTCGAGCCGCGTGTCATGCACGCGCTCGCCGCCGCCGCGAGCGGTTCGTGGTCATCGATGCGAAGGTCGCGTTTGAGCCAGACGACGAGCATGGCGACGTTTCGCAGGGCCCGTGTGGACCGATGCGCAGAGCGCGCGTGTTTGGCGCACTCGTGCGGTTGCAGGTCGCGGATTGCTCACGAGAACTTATGCGCTACGCAAGGTCTTCAAGGCGCTCGATGACTGCATCCGCAGTGATCGGCGGCGCACCAGGCGTTGCCAGGGCAACCATGCGCGCGCCCGTGTTTCGCGCTGCACGCGCGCCGTCTTCGCAATCGTCGATCAACGCGAGATCGCTCGGGCGCTCCAATCCAAGTTGACGCAACGCCTCGAAAATGCCCCACGGAGCAGGCACGGGTGCGCAGGCCTCATCGGCGGTAACGATCACATCGAGCGGTACTTCGGCGGCGACGAGTGCATCAAGTTGCGGTTGAAGTAATCGACGCGGAGTGCAGCAAATCACGGCGGTTTGAATGCCATGCGCGTGCAATCTGCGAAGCGCGTCGCACGCATCGGCGTTCGGTGTTCGCGCCTCTTTCGCTGCATCGATCAGGCGTTCTTCGAGGTCTGCGACCATCGCGTCGATCTCGTCAGAGGTCACCCAGTGACCGTGTTTCGCGCGAAATGCCTCAGAAACTTCGGGAAGCGCGAAGAGTCGCTCGATGTGCGGGCGACCTGTTGGCCCTCGCGTCGCAATGAGCGCGGACTCTGAAATGTTCACCGACCATCGCGCGAATGTTTGACCAACCGCTGCATTGATCGCGCGGCGGCCGCGATCGAAGAGGACACCGTGCCATGAAACGACAACCGCGCGCGATTGGCCAGTGAAGTCTGTCCGCGTGAGCAACGTATCTTTGCTCGAAGCGGAGAAAGCATGTGGTGTTTCGTTCGACATATCACGTCTACGTGCCGAGCTTCTTCACTCGCTGAGGCGTCCGTAAGCAAGTGAACTTGCCGTACACGCACGCCAAACTCCAGCGCTTGAATCTCGCGCTTCAATCTCACACGACGTTCGCGTCACGCGCTCGTGCGCTCGCCGCGAACTACATCGGCTCTGCATCAATGCGCGTCGCTTCGAGTTCCTGCTCTGTTGGAATGGCCAAGAGTCCGACGAGTGGCTTGCCTGGCGCGACTTCAATCTGCACGAGTCGAATTGGCGTGGGCGGGTAGTAGCGGAGCAGTCCGCCCGGGAAGGGGCCTTCGCCGCGCACATCCCAAAAATCGCCGAGCGGGATGCGAAGCGTTTGTCCCGCGTCGAGTCGCGTGACGTGCTTCATGTAGCGCTGATTGAGCCAAACATCGACGTCGGTCCAGCCTTCGGCGGTCGGGTTCACGATGAGCATCGCGTCACCGTCGTTGAAG
Organism: Planctomycetaceae bacterium; assembly: GCA_027483065.1. Taxonomy (GTDB): domain Bacteria; phylum Planctomycetota; class Phycisphaerae; order Phycisphaerales; family SM1A02; genus QWPT01. The sequence goes on along the minus strand of JAIXVI010000119.1, from coordinate 10,494 downwards.
ACTTGTACGTTCGCGATGCGTTCCTGCGGCGTGCCGAACGGATACGCGCGCGTGGCCTTCGAAGGCTCGTAGCGCATGGTCTCACAGCCGGTGGCTGAAACCGCAAGTGCGAGGATGATGGCAGCGCGACGCATGGCGGAAATGTAGCAGGACGCACTCAGCCGTTGCGGCGGATCCGCGCACGATCGAAAGTTGCCGGGGCGAAGATTCGCATGTGGCAGCTTTCACGCGCGAGGCGCAAACCGAAGAAAACGCGGCGAAACTGCTTAGATTCCTGCGGCGCGCGTGCAAAGCGCGATGAGTTCCTTTGCACGATCGCGCGTTGGTGCTTCGGCGATGACACGCGCAATGGGCTCGGTGTTCGAAGCGCGGAGGTGCACCCATCCGTCCGCGAAATCCACGCGTACTCCGTCAGAGTCGTTGACGCGCTCGTTGGCGAATGCGGCCTTCATCTTCGTGAGTGCGCCCGCGACCGCGGGAAGTCCGCCAATCGCCGCGAGATCGACTTTGGTTTTCTCGATGGCGTAGCGGGGAAGCGCGTCGACGATTTGTGAGAGCGGCTCTTTCCGGCTGGCGACAAGATCGAGCACGAGGGCCATCGCGCTCAGCGAATCGCGCACCCAACACACTTCAGGGAAAATCACGCCGCCGTTGCCTTCGCCGCCGAGAAGTCCGCCGGCGGGCTTCAACGCGCTGACAACGTTTGCTTCACCAACGGCGGTGCGAAGGACTTTCGCGCCCGCGAACTTCGCTGCGACGTCATCAATCATGCGCGACGTCGAGAGATTCGCCGCGAGCGCGAACGGCCCGCGCAATTCAAGCATGCGCTGCGCGGCGAGCACGAGCGTGTATTCCTCGCCGATGTAGCGGCCGTTCTCGTCGACAATCGCGAGTCGATCCGCGTCTGGATCTTGCGCAAATCCGCAGGCAACGGCTTGGCCTGCGTCGCGGAGCGCGCGCACCTTCATGGCGAGTTCTTGCAGGTTCTCCGCGGTTGGTTCCGGCGTGTGGCCAAAGATGCCCGTTGGTTCGCCATAGATGTGCGTGACGTGGCAGCCAAGCGCGTCGAGGAGCATTCGGCCACCGATGCAGCCGGAAGCATTGACGCTGTCGAGAACAACCGACAGTCCGCGCGCGCGAATGCGTGCCGCAGCGCCCGACGCGCCACCAAGCACTTCGATGACGCGTGCAACGTGTCGTTCATTCGCAGAGGTGTCGGTCGTCACCGTGCCGATTTCAAGCGGTTTCGCGAACGCGATGTCGGCACTCTTGAATCGCGCAATGATCGCATCCGCGATCTCCTTGGGCGGCGCGAGGCCGTCGCCATCGAGGCACTTCAAACCGTTCCACTCGATCGGGTTGTGGCTCGCCGTGATGGCCATACCGCCATCGGCACCGAGCGCGCGAATCATGAGACCCACGGTCGGGGTCATCGCAACGCCGAGATCGATCACATCGGCGCCCGTCGCGGCAAGTGAACCTTGCACTGCGCGGGCGAGCGACTCTCCACCGAAACGGCCGTCGCGCGCGACAACGAGACGCGGGCGACGACCGTGCACGAGCGTGCGGATGTGCGAACCGAAAGCTCCAGCGAAGGTCGCGGCAACCACCGGAGTCATGGTCTTGCCGACGATGCCGCGAGCACCTGAGACGGAGAGCATGAGCGGGGCTGGATCAGGAATCGGTGAAGAAGCGTGCGAGGACATAGATTGCGAGTGTACGGTCGGATGCGCGCGCGGAGGGCGCGGGTTTTCCGCGATACACTCGCGCCTCACGATGGCAAACGACACGCAATCCGATGCGAGTGACGGCACGCGTACTGGTGGGGAAACCCACGGTCGCGACGGTGGTCTTGAGGGCATTGCGTCGAGCCGCACGCGCACGCTTGAGTCTGCGACCACATCTGCGGCCAAATCTGCGGCCGCACATGCGACGAGTCATGTGGCCACGTATGCGTTGGAGGTCGAGTGTGAGTTTGCGGCCGCCCACGCGATCCTCCTCGGTGGTGTGCGCGAACGACTTCACGGGCACAATTGGCGTGTGGTGATTTCGATCGCGGGTGATCAACTCGATCGCGAGGAACTGCTTTGTGACTTCCATCTCGTCGAGCGTTTGCTTTCAGAAGCGGTCGCGCCGTTTCGCGATGGCAATCTCAATGAGACACCGCCGTTTGACCGTGTGAACCCAACGGCAGAGGCGGTTGCACGATTCGTCGCGACCGAACTCACGGAGCAACTCGCGCGCGCGGTTCCGGCCGTCCATCTTGAGTGGGTGCGTGTCACGGAAGCGCCGCGATGTACAGCGATCGTTCGAATGACACGCTGATTTGAAACTTGTCCGAGACTCTTGCACGCAGAATTGACGCTATGCGACCGACGCCTCCGAACGAAATCACTCCCTCAGGTCCCGATGATCCGGCGCGTTTTCTGAATCGCGACATCCAGTGGCTTGAGTTCAATCGTCGCGTGTTGGCGCAGGCCTACGACCCGCGTAATCCGCTGCTCGAGCGTGTGCGCTTTCTCGCGATTTTCGGCTCGAATCTCGATGAGTTCTTCATGAAACGCGTTGGTGGCTTGCGTCGGCAGATCGATGCAGGCGTGGGAAGTCCGCCGTGGGAGCCGCTGACTCCGTCGGAGCAGATGATTCTGATTCGCGAGAAAGTGCGTGAGCAAACTGCGCTTGCAACGCGTGTGTTCCGCGATGAGCTCGTGCCTGAACTCCGCAAGGAAGCGATCGAACTTCTCGATTGGAGTGCGCTCAGTTCCGCCGAGCGCACGGAAGTCGAAGCGTGGTATCGCCGCAATATTTTCCCCATTCTCACGCCGCTCGCCGTCGATCCAGGTCACCGTTTTCCGTTCATTTCGAACATGTCGGTGTCGCTCGGCGTGTTGCTGCGGCGCCCCGGCGAGAGTGAAGCACTCTTCGCTCGCGTGAAGGTTCCAGAAATCGGTGGGCGTCTCTATCACTTTGGCGCGACGAAGCGATTTATCTCGCTCCAGCAGATCATTGCGCACAATCTCGACGACCTTTTCCCCGGCATGGAGATTGTCGAGGTGCTTCCGTTCCGCGTGACCCGCAATGCGGAAACCGAACGCGACAACGAAGATGCCGAAGATCTTCTCGAGCAGATTCAACAGCAGTTGCGCGAGCGTCGTTTTGCGCGCGTGGTGCGGCTCGAAGTTGGCGCGCGACCGAACGATCGCATCATGCGATTCCTCGAGGATGAACTTGGTCTCGCGGATGATGACCTCTACGAAACCGACGGCATGCTCGACTGGGGCACGCTCAACGAAATCGCGGATATCGACATTCCCGAACAACGCTGGCCGAAGTGGACTCCCGTCGCGCCGCATGGGCTCGAGGATGAAAATGCCGACATTTTCAGCCTCATTCGACAAGGCGATGTGCTCGTCCATCACCCATACGAGAGTTTCGATCACTCCGTCGAGCGATTCATCGAGCAAGCGGCAGCGGATCCGAAAGTGCTCGCGATCAAGCAGGCGCTCTATCGAACGAGTGGCGATTCGCCATTCATTCCGAGTTTGATTCGCGCCGCTGAAAGTGGAAAACAGGTTGCGGTGCTCGTTGAGTTGCGCGCGCGATTTGATGAAGCGCGCAACATCGTGTGGGCACGCAAACTGGAAGATGCAGGCGTGCACGTGGCGTATGGCGTTGTTGGCTACAAGACGCACACAAAGGTTGCGCTTGTCGTTCGACAAGAGCCGGGTGGCATTCGCTCCTACGCGCATATCGGTACGGGAAACTACAACTCGAAGACGGCGCGTTTGTACGAGGATGTTGGCCTTTTCACCTGCGACGCGGCGATCACGGAAGACCTCGTCGAGCTCTTCAATTACATGACGGGCCGAAGTCGGAAGACGGAGTATCAAAAGCTCCTCGTCGCACCAGTCGCGATGAAGCGTCGTTTCATCGAGTTGATCGAGCGTGAAGCAGCGATTGCGCAGAGCGGAGGCCCGGGGCGCGTGATCGTCAAGATGAATCAGCTTGAAGATCGCTCGGTCACGGATGCGTTGTATGCCGCGTCGCGTGCAGGAGTTTCAATCGATCTTGTCGTTCGTGGCTTCTGCTGTATTCGCCCCGGCGTGAAGGGGCTCAGCGAAAACATTCGCGTGACGTCGACGATTGGGCGTTTCCTGGAACACAGCCGAATCTTCTGGTTCGGAAATGGGCAAGCAGATCCGCTCGACGGCGATTTCTACATCGGCAGCGCGGACTGGATGTATCGCAATCTCAACACCCGCGTGGAGTGCGCCGCGCCGATCCAAGCGCGAGCGCATCGCGCGCGGCTTTGGGAGATTCTTCGGCTGCATCTCACCGATCGCCGACAGCGTTGGCTCATGGCCGCAGACGGCACCTATCAACTGAGTGATCCAGCTCAGATCGCGCCAAGCGGCACGATTTCAGATCCGGCTTTCGTAGGAACGCACCAATATCTCATGCGCACGACGCTTGAAATCAACGCGCAACTCCGCGAATCCACGCGAAGGTTGGCATGATGTTGCCGTGATGTTGGCGCGGTGCGTGTTGCGCAGCTCCGCGCAGTTCACCACACAAGTCGACGCGGCGCAGTGGAGCCGATCAGTCGGATCGGGACGACTTCGTCGCCTTCGAGCGTCAGACTTGCGTTGTCATCTGCTTCGACGGTGAGATCGAAACTCGCGCGGACGAGCTTCGTTCCATTTTCATACTCGAGCGTAAAGGCACCGAGCGGTGCGCCGAGCTCGTCCGTCGGTCCGCGCACTCCTTCGAGGAGAAGTTGTTCGGTTTCTTCGTCAACCTGCATCAAGAGTGCGGAGGCAGCGCGATCAAGCCGGAACTGAATCTCGTTTCCATCATCGTCGACGAAAAGAAACTGGTCAGTCAGAACGAAGCGATCGCGCGCGTCTTCAGGAAGTGGGCCGAAATCTACGCCGTTTCGAACGAGTGCCATCATGCGGTGCATGACGACGCGACCGACCACGTGCGTTGAGGCTTGCTCGGTTGTTGCCTGATACGCGCGGAAGCTCGCGACCAGTGCAGAAAGTACTGCGACAAGCAGTGCGGCGGAAATCGCGAGCGCGATCAGCATTTCGACGAGCGAGAATGCGCGGCGATTGGTCGATCGCGCGTCTCGACGACGCAGAACATGCGTGGAACAGCGTTCGTGTGTCGATGAGAGCGTCATCCCGCGAGCCCTCCTTCGCGGTAACTGTCAGCAACGGGCTCCGCGGAAACAGGCCATGGGATTCCGTCTGGCAACTTCGCGTTCGGGTCGTAGCGAAGGCGAATCTCGCCGAATCCGTTGAAACCCGCATCGCCAGGAAGTGCGCCTTCGCCGTCACCGTCAAGCGCACCGAAATAGCCAAGCGTCGTGTTGAAACTCTCAGGCTGTCCGTTGTACGCGAGTGCGCCTTGGCCTGCGACGGGTCGATACGTCATCAGCAGCGTGCCTGCGATATCTGCGGTACCGCGGATATCCATGACTCCAGCGATCACGGTTCCTTTGAGTTTGACGCGCGGAGTCAGATCTGGATCCGCGGCGACCTCGTTCGAGAAGTTTCCAACGTCGACCGACCAGCCTGGAAGCATGATCGAACTGCGTTGCAGGCGATCGAGTTTTTCCGTACCGAACGACTCGAGGATGTCGCGCAACTCATCACCGTCCGGTTGAAGATCGAGCTCCGCATCCTCGGGATCTGAGTAGAAACGCGTGGCGCCCGTGATTTGCACCTTGTTGCGCCAGTGTGTGAATTCACCGGGCGTATCGCCCGCGATGGAGCCAAGGAACGTGCAATTGTGGAAGCGAATCGAGTTCGAAATCGTCCGCGTGTCGGTGATCGTTGTGCCGCCAAGTGTTGAAGTGATCGTTGGGAAGCGCGGCAGATAGACGATCGCTCCGGCGACGTCGACAGTCTTCAATGCGCCGGTGTAGTTCCAATTGACATCCGTGCAGCCAGTTTCAGTTTCGAGATAGACCGTTCCTTCAAAGCGACAGTTCTCGAAAAGCGCGTTCGTTCCCCTTGGAATTCGCACGTCGCGGAAGGTCATGTTGCGATAGATCGGCCGGCGATAGTGGTCATACGCGGCAGGTGAGCCGTAGGGCACGGATTCGTAAGGCGCGGATGCCACGGGAACAATCGTTCCGCCCGCCCCGACACCCGCGGTCGCTTGTGCAGCGAAGTCCGCGGTCACATTCGTGGAGAACCACGCTGCGCTGTCTGCAAAGTCAGCGGTCGTGACGACGCGAAGTTCCTCAGTGGAAACTTCAAATCGAGCGGGCCCAGCGGAGTTTGCTGGACGCACGGGGCCTTGCGCGATGTTGCGCCAATCGTCTTGCGCAGCGCTTTCCCACGCGGAAACGCCAACACCAAACACGAGATTTCCCGCAACTTTTGCGTAGAAGTCGAAGGTGTTGAGGACGCCGTCGGAGTAACCGAGACGCACGTCGCGCGCATCGATCGCGCCGTCGCCGTTTCGATCTGGATGCGCGAGATCGATGAGTCGCGCGAGTTGATCGTCAATTCCAGAGAATTCCGCTGCGTCAGGAATTCCAGCAGCGGTCGCTCGCGCAACATCCCACACGACTGCACCGTCGCCATTTGCGTCGTACTCGGAGAGAAAGAGATCGAAGTCATCGACGAATTGGTCGCCATCGAGATCGGTGAATCCACTGTCTGCGAGTGCTGGCCCTTCGACAGGATGCGCCGGACGAAGACGGCCGTCTCCATCGACGTCATACTCCGCAATGCGCTCGGCGAGTTCTGCGAGTTTGGTGTTCAGCGCGTCGGAGAGGTAGCGGAAGTCGGAGCGCATCACGAGCGGATCGCCGTTGGCTTCGGTCAATTCGCCAGGCTCCGTTCCGTAGCGCGTACCGAGTGGTCCCTCGACGAGCACGTTCTTACCGATCATCACGCGGTTTGGTGAGATGACGGCATACTCGATGCGCTTGGTGATTTCGTACTCAATGGAAATCGTACGTCGAATCTCACCATCGACGCCGAGGCTCGTGACGCGCACGCGATTTGTTCCGGCGACCGGCTCGTACATCAGTTGGAACCACAGTCGATCGACACCGGATTCAAGCCGCATGGGCAGCGTGACCAATGCGCCACTGTCGAAAATCTCAGGCAAACCAGCGTGTTCTGCGAGCGCTGCGAACGACGAGGCATCTGCGATGTGCGCGTCGCGTAATGCTTCCACGAGTCCATCTGGCGACGCTGGTCCGTCGAATCCTTCGGCAGGAAGGACTTCGACTTCTCCATCGCTTCCGCTCCACGATCCAGTCCAAAGTCGCGAAGCGAATCCGGCATCAATGACGCCCTTTTCAACGACAAAACGCTTGGATTCCTTGGCAAGGCGGCGCTCTGCGAAGACGAGTCCACTCTCGGCTGCGCTTTGAGCGCGCGACACTTTGAGCGAGCTATCTGCAGTTCGCATGTTTCCTTGTGCAACGACCGCCATCGCGGCGGCGAGCGATCCGAAGATCACGAGAAACATCATGGCGAGCACGCTCGCGACGCCACGTCGATGCGCGGGACGAATTTGTCGCACGCGATTCCGACAAGAGATGGTGGCACGTCGATGCATGAGGTGTTTCCAAACTCGCCTCACACGCAATCCTGCGTGCGGCGTACTCGCCGCATTCATCCAGGCGCAATCCAGGTCACACGCGTAATCTCGCGTGGCGCATCATCGGTCGGACCCTGATACTCGACGATGACACGAACGCGAAGAAGATCGCTCGCGCCATCCGCAACAGTGCGCGTCACTTCAAACGGATCAATGTTCTCGACGAAAACGCGCTGCGACCAACCCGCCATGTCGGGGAAGACATCGCCGAGTGCGCTGATTGGCCCACTGCCGAGTGCTGCGGAAAAGACGGTTCCTTCGCCATCCTCGCCGTCAAAGTCGTCGAGATCGTCGAAGTCCAAGACGTCGAGTTCTGAGCTCTCCGGGCCCCAAAACGCCTGTCCTGTGACAGGGTCATGTCGAGGCAAATGCAGCGTGAACTCGCGAATTTCGTTGCCGAGTCGCTGTGCGGTCGACGCGTGCGTGGACCATTCGTTCTGACGAAAGAACGCTTGCTGTGCAGCCACGATCGCAACGACGCCCGTGCCGACGATCACCGTCGCGAGCGCGGTTTCGATGAGGGTGAAGCCGCGACGCGTGCAGCGCGCAGCCTGGCATTGATGCTGATGGTTCGCGTGCATGCGTGCATCCTCACCCTGAGACCAAGTTCGACATCTTGAAGATCGGAAGGATGATCGCCATCGCGATGAATCCAACGACCGATCCCATCAAGACGATCATGATCGGTTCGATCATGCTGGTGACTGCTTTGATCGCGTCTTTCAGCGCCTTCGCGTAGAAGACAGAGATTTCATCGAGCACTTCGCCGAGCTTTCCTGACTCCTCGCCAGCCGCGATCATCTGAATGACGGAGCGCGGCAAAAGTGTGCTACGCATCAACTGCGTTTGCACTTTCTTTCCTTGCTTCACGGAGCCATAGACCGAGCGCCAAAGTCGCTTGTACTGGCGATTTCCCGAGATATCGCCGGTAATCGCGATGGTGTCGAGCATCGGCACGCCTGCATTCAGGAGTTCGCCCATCGTTTGCAGCGAGCGACTGATGTAGAGCGCGCGGAACATGCGCTTCACGATCGGTGCAGAGATCTTGAAGCGATCCCACCAGAATCCACCGAACTCAGTTTTGATGAATCCAATGAACGCGCCAATGCCGACCACGGCGGCGATGAGCAAGAGCCACCACCACTCAACCATGAAGGTCGAGAGTGCCATGAGGAACTTGGTTGGCCCTGGGAGTGCGTCTTCTTTGCCCTTGAACACACCAGCAAATCGCGGCAAAACAAACGTGAGGAGGAAGACGGTGGTCGAGATCGCCATCAACGCGATGATGCCGGGATAGATCGACGCACCGACCACCATCTTGCGCGTTTCGATTTCTTGCGTGAGATACGCCGCGATGCGGTCAAGCATCTTCGCGAACGAACCCGACATTTCCGACGCTTTCACCATGTTCACATACAGCGGTCCGAAGAGTTTCGGATGCTTGGCGATCGCTTCGGAGAATTGCTTGCCGCTCTCGACGTCCGCCTTGATTTGCATCAGGATGCGGCGGAACTTCTGGTTCTGAACTTGCTCGGCAATACCTTCAAGTGCGGCGCGAATCGAGATACCTGCGCGGATCATGACCGCGAGTTGCGTGGTGAAATCGAGAATGTCTTTCTGCGAAGGACCAGAGGAATAGTTGAAGCGCTTGATGGCCGCACGGAGATCTTCACCCGCAGCTGCGACAGGCACGAGTTGCACTACGTGATCGCCACGTGCGCGAATCGCTTGCGCCGCTGCAGCAACGCTGTCTGCAACGAGCGTTCCCGCGACGAGTTCGCCGCGAGCGTTGCGAGCTTGGAATCGGTAGTGCTGCGTTGCCATCGGTTACGCCGCGAGCATGCGATCAAGTTTGTCTGGATAGGCAGCCTGCGCGACCGCGTCGTCGCGAGAGATCATGCCGTTGAAGTAGAGTTCCGCAATCGCGTTGTCGAGCGTCGTCATGCCGATCGAGCGGCTCGTCTCGATGACGTTCGGAATTTCGTAGGTACGCGCTTCGCGAATGATGTTGCGCACGGCGGGCGTGCAGAGCATGACTTCAATCGCGGGGACCATGCCAGGCTTATCCACGCGACGGAAAAGTGTCTGTGAAACGACGGCCTGCAGCGTGTTGGCAAGCATCGCGCGAATCTGGTTCTGCTGATTCGCGGGATACATGTCGACGATACGTTCGACCGTTTGCGAAGCGTTCACGGTGTGCAGCGTGGAGAGCACGAGGTGGCCGGTTTCAGCGGCGGTGATCGCGAGTGCAGTCGTGTCGAGATCGCGCATTTCGCCGACGAGAATGATGTCGGGGTCCTGACGCAACGCGTGCTTGAGGCCGCTGGCGAAGGTCGGCATATCGGCGCCGAGTTCGCGCTGTTCGATCAAACACTTCTGGCTCGCGAAGGTGTATTCGACAGGGTCTTCAAGCGTGATGATGTGCTTGCGATAGCGCTCATTCATCGCCTGAATCATCGCGGCGAGCGTGGTCGATTTACCCGAGCCGGTATCGCCCGTCACGAGCACAAGCCCGCGTGGCAGATACGTGAGGCGCGAGATGACTTCCGGAAGATTCAGCGTTGCGAGCGGCGGCACCTTGGTGCGAATTGCACGCATCGCCATGCCAACCATGCCGCGTTGCATGTGTGCATTCACGCGGTAGCGGCGGAAGCCGGGGATTTCGTAGGAGAAGTCGAGGTCGAGGTGCTGCTCGAAATGGCGGCGCTGAATCTCGTTGGTCATCCCCGCGAGAACGCGCCACATGTCCTCACTGGTGAGGACGGGCATTTCCAACGGCTGCATGACCGTCTGCGCACGAACCATGGGCGGATGACCGGCCACGAGGTGAACGTCTGAGGCATCGCTTTCGTTTGCCTTCCGCAG
>JAIXVI010000146.1 GCA_027483065.1 Planctomycetaceae bacterium | reverse complement strand
GATGCGTCGTGAGCGCCTCTGCAAGGGAATCGGGACGATCCGGGTGGATAAAGGTTCCTTTCGTCGTCACCTGTTCTCTGTGCACCGGGATGTCTGAGAGCACCATCGGTGCGCCGAGCGTCTTCGCCTCCTCGACCGTCGTGCTCCAGCCCTCGAAGCGTGACGGATTCAGCACTGCGGTTGCCGCACGCATCAGGCCAAGGGCGTCCTTGCGCGGGATGATGCCGAGGATGTGGAAGCGATCGGCGACGCCGCTCCGCTGGACATGCTCGAGGAGTTCGGGGAAATATCGCGGCTGTCGGCCGTCGGCTGTCTTCCCGGAACACGCGATGTGAACCTCCTCGCCGCGATCCTTCAGCAGCTTCAGCGCATCGACGGCGAGGCGGTGATTCTTGTTCTCCCAGAACTGGTTGGGCAGGTAGAAGAACCGGGTCGGGAGCCGGTACTTATCGCGAAGCGATTCGGGTGACGGAAGGTTGCGCTCGTCGATCCGATTCGACACGAACCGCAGCACGTGTGCGCGTGCCCGACAGTCCGGCGCGAATGCCCTCAGGTCTTGGAGAGCTGAATCGCTGCTGACGATCACGCCATCGCACGCCGCGCACGCAGCCCGATAGCGCCGCGCCGCCCATCGCAGGTGTCGAGGCTTCCACAACTCTGGCAAGTGCATGAACTGAAAGTCGTAGAGCCACGCCACACACGGCACCGGACTTCCGTCACCGAGATGGCCGGAGTGTGACAGCACATCTACGCCAGCGTGCTGCAGGATGCCCTGCAGCACTCGATCCCGGTTTCCGATGCGAAGGTCGAGCTGTCGCAACCACCATACAGGATGATATCGGTCAAGGGCCGATGTGCGAAGCACGCGTACCCATGGAAACTGCTCGGGCAGCGTCGTCCGTGTTCGGTGCCCAACGATCAGAGTCACCGTAAGCGTGGGCTTCGCGTGGGCCTCGATGGCCTCAAAAAGACTCGCGAAGTAGTTGCGTCCGCCGAGCCAGTCGTTGTCGTGGAACGTGTAGGCGATGCCGACGTGAATCATGATGCCGCCATCACTCTACCGCACCATGTCGCGAATTCGAAGAGCCCTGCCTCGAGCGTGATCGTGGGACGCCAGCCAAGCGTTTGCTCGGCCCTTGCCGAGGACCCGATCAGGGTCATGGGATTGGAGGGCTGCGAAACTCCCGAAAACGTTGGTTCTTCGCTCATGCCCGCGGATCTCGAGAGCGTTCGAAGCATGTCACGGGTCGTTGCCCGCTGGCCAGAACTGTTCAGGATCTCCCACGGAGCCTGTTCGAGGGTCGCGGCTCGCCAGAGCAACTGTGCGGCGTCCCGCACATAGAGCCAGTCGCGCAATTCGTTGCCGGTGCAATGAAAGTGTCGATCGCCGCGGCGGAGGCGCGACATGGCATCCCACGGTAGCTGCTTGCGAAGGCCGGGGCCATACACCGAAAACAGGCGCACGACGGTGACGGGCATGTTGAACTGCTGTGCGTAGCACTGGCACAACTGCTCCGTCATCGCCTTGTGGAAGCCGTAGGCCGAGATAGGCGCACACGGTAGGGATTCGGTTGCGGGGGTGGTGCTCGTTTCACCGTACACTGCCGCGCTCGATGCGAGCACCACTCGGGGAGCCGCTTGCAGTCGCGTTCGGGCAAACTCAAGGAGCGTGGCTGTCGCGCCGACGCTGCGCTCGAATTCGGTGAAAGGCGAGTCCGCCGCGCGTCCGACCGTTCCTGTGCCGGCGCAATGGATGATCGCGATTGGTTCGATGCCATCGGTCGCTCGCTCGATCGCTCGCAGGGTGATGGCTTCCTCGACGACGCGTGCGGGCTGCGCTGCGTGTGGATCCGCTGACTGGCTCGCTCGGCCGATCCCCACCACGGGTGTTCCATGCTCCAATGCCACTCGACACACATGGCGGCCGATGAAGCCGTCGTAACCGGTGACGACCACGGCCTTCATAGGAACGTCCCGAGCGGACCGGTGCGGTGTGTCCGGACGTCCGTCACGAGCGCTTCACGGATGCTGCGCTGTCGTTCCTGGAACGTCAAGTGGGTCACCGCACCGCCGTGATCGCGACCCTCCCTGAATGCCGATTCGACGTACGCCTTGCGTGGCGTCACGGGGGTTAGGTCGCCGAGGCAGTCGTCCTTAACGAAGAATGCATTGTTTCCGGCGGCATTACCGGCCACCAAGGAATAGCCCTTCTCGCGGGCGAGGTGATGGAGCGCGGCGATGGAAGCTCCGTAGCACATGCGCTGCGCGCCTCGTTGTGGACGGCAAAAGCTCGCGTCGTACGGGATGCTCACGGCAGCGTCGGGACCGAAGAGACTGTTGTATTCGCAGATCACGATTTGAGGCTGAACGCTCGTGATGGCCTTCCAGATCCAGTAGTCATTGCCGTCGATGTCGATCGACAGCAGTCCAAGATCCGCATCGGCATGCGCGCCCTTGAGGATGCCGTCGACGTTCTCGGACGTGATGAATGCGTGCCGCGCGTGCAGATTATGCCTCCAGTACGCGGCCCCCCTCTTGATGATGTCGATGTTCTTCGCGGATCCGTCGATCACCGTTCCCGACCAGTTGTGGCGCGTGAGCAGATAGCGCGTGTTGGCCTCGACGAATGTCTCGACGCCGAACTCAATGAAGGTGTGGCTACGGATGGGAATCCGCTGAACGATGGCCGCGATGACTCCATCCTCTCCCCACTGAGAGAACGCCTTAAACTCGGTTCCGGCATCAAGAACCTTTGGGGGTTGTTGCCGCGAGAGGACCTGCCGTTCCTCGATTCGGCCGATGGCCTCCCGCAATAGTTCAATCTGAGCAGGTAGCTCCATGACAAGCCTGAGCCGCCGGGTCAGTCGGGGTAGAGCCCTTCGAAGTTGTTGAAATCGTGATTCCATCAACAGGCAACTCGGGGAACTCGGTGTGCAGAGAGTAGCCGTCTGTAGGGGGTGCTGCTGATACCGGCGTCGCGACAGGTCTGGGATCGGACCACCACCGCCCTCATGCAAGCATAATTCACGCGCTCGGAGTGCAGTCGTGGCGCGGGATTTCTAACGCGTCCCGGCGAGATGTCTGTAGAGGCTCTCGGTCTTGCGTGCGCAGTCTGGCCCGGAAAATCTGCGGACGTTCCCGATGCTTCGCTGCACTGACCGGGTCGCTCTCATCGGGCCACCCCTTCTAAGAGCTGGTGCATGGTAGCCCCCCCCCCCCTCCGCACCCGGTGGTGCCGCAGCGCAGGCGAGCGCATCGACCTGCCACTCACGGGGTCTGGCGAGTACCAGTGCCCGCACACCGGCGACCGCTACCTGCTCGAGGGCGACCGAGTGTCGCGCCGTCCCGCGTAGCCCGGCGCTGCCACCGGCTTCGCGCGTCTTCCGGACCTGGGATCCCCGGTACTCTGAACGGGGACCACGGGCGGGGTTCACGCCTTGGTCGGAACCGGGTACCAAACGTGGGCGTAGGGGAAAGCTCTGGCAGCATCTCGCGGGCTCGTCCGAATTGCATTCCGGTTGAGAATCTAGTGGAACCGAACATGACCCCCTTCACGTACTCGGCTTTGGATCGCCAGGCGCATCGAGTCGAGGGCGTCGTGTCCGCACGTGACCGTGACGAAGCGCTGGCGATGTTGAGGATTCGTGGGTTGTTCGCAACTTCAGTGGAAGCAGCCCCCGGAGCGGCGGTCGACGGCGATGCCGAAGGCATCACGCCCGTGCCTTTGGATGCCTGCTCCAGCATGGACCGCGGCCCGTCGCTCGACGTTGACGTGCGCGGTCCGACACATGCTCGGCCCAGGGCTACCGCGCTGCCGCGCGCGCACCGTGCGACTGAGCAGGGTGAGCGATTGCTCCGCGTCTTGCATTGGTCGCTCAGCCACGGGGCCGAAGCAACGCGGGCGCTCGCAGCGGTGGGCTGGAAGAAGGAGGGCGCCAACAGCGCGGGCGCTCTCATGCAGGCCATCGCTGAGGAGTGGCGATCCGGCGACGATGTCCTGTCGTCGATTGGCCGTCGGCAGCGGGTCTTTGGCAACGTCGCATGCCAGTCCATTGCCGTTGGACTATCGACGCATGGACCCGCTACCGCAGTCCACAACTACCTCGACTTCCG
>JAIXVI010000005.1 GCA_027483065.1 Planctomycetaceae bacterium | reverse complement strand
TCAAGATCGCCATCGCGATCGATATCGGAGACGGCGATGCAATACGTATCGATGCCATCGCCAAGGCCGACCGACGACGATCGATCGTTGAACGGGAAACCGCCTTCATTCAAGAAGAGGTAGTCAGGCTTGTCGAGCATGGACACGATGAAGGCGTCTTGATCGCCATCGTTGTCAGGGTCAAAGATCACCGTTCCCCAACCGGTCGCGTTGCCCGCGAGGCCCGCAATATCCGCGGATTCCGTGTAGTTCCGCGCCGTATCCGTGAGGAGCAGCGCGTGACCGTCACCCGTATTCGCGCAGTAGATGTCGACGTAGCCATTCATATCGATGTCGCCCGCGAAGACGCCCATCGAATCGATCGCGACACACGCACCGTTGTTCGGTTCTGAAACGAACACGCCGCCTTCATTGCGGAAGTAACGATTGGGAAACGCGGGCGTTCCCTTGTCGTTTGAAACGTAGAGATCACAGTCGCCGTCGCGATCGAGATCTTGCAAGAGACACTGGAAACTCGCGCCTGCGTCATCGACACCGAGTTGTGCGGAGATTTCGGTGAACGTGCCGTTTCCTTCATTGCGGAAGAACCGATTGCGCAACATGTTTGAGAGCGTGAGCGTGCGCATCGCAATCGCGAGGTCGAGATCGCCGTCGCCGTCAAAGTCGCCGAAACTCGAGCCTGCGCCCGCGCCGCTCGTACCGGTGATTCCCGCCGCGGAAGTCACGTTCGTGAAGTTCAGCCCGCCGTTGTTTCGGTAGAGAATCGCGGGTTGCAGCCAGCGCGTGAGGAAGATGTCGAGGTCGCCATCGCCGTCGTAATCGGCGCACACGAGGCCCGAGGGTTTCGTCGGCGCACCAAGGCCCGCTGTGGAAGTGACATTCGTGAAGTAGCCCGCGCCGTTGTTCGCGTAGAGCACCATCGACGGCGAGCCGCCGGTCGCGATGAGATCGTCGTCGCCATCGTTGTCGAGATCGCACAGCGCAACGCCGCAGCCATACTGCCCCGTTCCACCAAACATGCCCTCGAGATTCGAGTAGACGAATCCGCGCGCAGCGGCAGACTCGGTGAAGTAAACGACCTCGGCCCGCGCGGCGGCAGCGAGCGATGAAGCGGCGGACAACACGCCGAGGATGACGCTGCGTCGGCCCAACGCGTGCATCGATCACGGTCCTTTCGTGAACTCAGGGGCCGACGAATTCGGCCTTCGGGTGCAACGACACGTGCGGAGAAACTACCGCCCGCGCCCGAGAAGCCAAGCGCGAACGTCCGAATTGATCTCGAATCATGAAGAAAGTGTCGCCCACTCCGGTGCGGGCGACTCGATGCGCGGCGCCGCGGAAAGGTTGACGTCCGTGGTGACGTCCGTAGCGCTTGAAATTGCCGCCGCCGCGCGCGCAAGCGACTCACCTTCCAGCCGCCACGCGTGCAGGCAAAGTCCGCCTTCGCGTGGACTCCCGCCGTACAGCGTGTCGCCGACAAGCGGGTGACCTTCGTGCGCCATCCCCGCGCGAATCTGATGACGGCGGCCAGGCCCGAGGAGCTCCACTTCGACCAGCGTGTTGTTGCCCATGACGCGCAAGACACGCCATCGGCAACGGCCGATCGTCTCGGGTTCGCCGCGGGTGTGCACCGTGACCTTCGCGCTGCCCTTGTGGCGACTCGCGAACGAGAGTGTGAACGCCCCCGCAAGGACACGGTCGGGGAAACGTCCTTCGACGAGCGCGAGATACGTTTTGCGAATGTCGCCGCCGCGGCCGCTGAACGCATCGCGGAGACACGCACGTGTGGCATCGTCTTTCGCGACAAGTAGACAACCGCTTGTTTCGAAGTCGAGCCGATGGACGAGGCCCGCCTCGTCGACCGCCGCGAGTTCGGGCCGCGTGGCACGCAGCCACGCCTCGACACTCGGCGCATCACTCCCCCGTTGCGCGATCGAGTGAATGCCCGCGGGCTTTGCGAGCACAAGCCACGAGCGCTCCTCACGAAGGACGGGAATGTGCGTATCTCCCACTTGCGGTTCCATCTTCAGCGGAGGACTCTACCCGACATGCGACTCGACCGACATCTCACTCTCGCCGTTGCGCTTCTCGTTGCGCTTCTCCTTAGCGCCGTGCTGCCGACTCCGAGCAGCGCGTGTGCGGAAGTCCCCAATCAACCGATGTGGTCGCTCCGGCAGTCGGCATTCGAACTTGAGGTCACCGTGCTTTCGGTTGAAGAGAAGGCAGGTCCAGGTCCAGGTCCAGGTCCAGGGCCACAGCAAACGAGCGTGTGGCATCGCGTGCGCGTCGATCACGTCGTGCGCAGCGACGGCCTCAAGCCAGGCGACGAGACAGCGGTCGTCTCGAAGGTGTCTGAACTTCCCGCAGGTACGGTCGGAAGTCGCGGCCAACGCGGCCCGTTCCGCGGCCTCAACGGACTGCCCGTGAAGGGCGATCGCGCGAGACTCTTCGCCAATGGAACCACCAAGATCCTGCAGCCTGCGTTTCCCAACGGCTGGCAGACGACCGACCACTGGGTGTCGTTCATCGCGGCCGACGACGAGTACAAGAGCGAGGTCACGATGCCGTTCCTCGCAACCCTTGTCGAACAGTCGGGGATCGCGCGTGCGACGCTCCATTTCGCGGCCGATCCAGAGGACCCAACCAAGCGCGATGTTTCGTCGAAGACCGCGATTAGTGACGCTGCCATGATCGGTCGAGGCGGCGAAGTCGTCTACATGCGCTTCAATCGGCTCTGCGATCGCGACCGAACGGCGTTGCTCGAACCGCTTGACCGCGGCATGCCGCTCGTCGCCTTCCGCACGGCGACGCACGCCTTCGCCTACCCCGACGACTCGCCGCATGCGGCGCTCAACGCGGGCTTCGGCGAGCGCTTCCTTGGCACACCGTGGCGCTTTCATCACGGACACTCGTCGAAGACGCGCGTGCTGCCGCCGACCGACGAGGCCGCGAAGCATCCGATCCTCGCGGGCGTGCGCATTCCAGCCGAAGGCATCGTTGTTCCGAGTTGGCTCTACCACGTCGAGCCGCTTCCCGCCGATTGCCGCGTGCTCCTCTGGGGCGAGGCGATCGACAGCGAGCGGAAGGACGCACCGCAGAAGCAGCCGGTACTTTGGGTGCGCGAGCAGCCGCCGCAGGAACTTCGCGGTGGATCGAGCCCACCGCGCCTGCAACGGATCGCCGTCACGACGCTCGGCCACCCCGGCGACTTTGAAATTCCCGAGGTCCGCCTCGTCGCCGCGCAGATGATTGCATGGGCGAATGAACGCACGCACGTCCTCGACGATGCGAAGCGCCAAGCCATCCGCGACGCTGCGTTCACCGCGCCGCCCACCCGCTGACGTGTCACGGACCATCGCGCGACGGAACGACTTCCCGCGATGGACGAAGCACCCGCGACGTACTGCGCGCCCCGCTACGCTGCGCGAATGCTCGCACTTGTTCACGCGTGTACGGTCGCCCTCGCTTCGATCAGTTCCCTTCTCTCGCCCTCGAACGACACGTCGACGCTCGGCTACTACCGCATGCCAGCGATCCACGGCGAGACGATCGTCTTCGTCTCGGAAGGCGACCTCTGGCGCGTTCCAACGAGCGGCGGCCTCGCGACGCGCCTCACGACGCATCCCGGCGAGGAACTCCAACCTTCGATTTCGCCTGACGGCAGCACGCTCGCGTTTACCGCGAGTTACGAAGGTCCGCGCGAGGTTTACACGATGCCGATCGCAGGTGGCCTGCCGATGCGCCGCACGTGGGACGCGGGCCGCGTGGGCATGACGGCTTGGACGCCCGCAGGCGTCCTCGTGTACGCGACCGACACGGGCTCCGACCTTCCTTCGACGCGCGCGTGGCGCCAGACGATCGACGCCGATCCGACGCGCGATGTGCGCAGCGTGATCCCGCTCGCGCAGTGCTCCGAAGTCGCGTTCCTCGATGAAGCGCGGATGGTGTTCACGCGACTCCAGTTCCAAGGAAGCCACACCGACCGATACACGGGTGGAACCGTGCAGCAACTGTGGGGCTTCACGCTGCCGATCCCCGATGCCGAAACGCGCGAAGCAGCGCCGCTCACCGCCGACTACAAGGGCACGAGCCGTCGCCCGCTCGCGTGGGGTGAGCGCGTGGTCTTCACCAGCGACCGCAGCGGGCGCATGAACCTTTGGTCGATGAAGCCCGACGGCAGCGATCTCCGCCAACACACGACCCACGCGGAGTTCGACATCGGCAGCGCGTCGATCCATGGTGATCGTGTGGTCTACCAGCTTGGCCCCGACCTTCGCATGCACGATCTCGCATCGGGGAGCGACACACCGATTGCAATCCAACTCGCGAGCGACTTTGATCAGATGCGCGAACGGTGGGTCAAAGAACCGGCGGCCGCCGTGAGTTCTGCAAGCCTTTCGCCCGACGGCGATCGCGTCGTCTTTACGATCCGCGGGCGCGTCTTCGTGGTTCCTGTGAAGGAAGGCCGCACCGTCGATGCTGATCGTCGCAGCGGCATTCGCTATCGCAGCGCGGCATTCATGCCTGACGGCGCATCGCTCGTCACGATCTCGGACGAGTCGGGCGAACTTGAAGTCACCACACTGCCAGCGAACGGCGTGGGCGCCGCGAAGCGTCTGACGAACGACGGCGACACCCTGCGCTGGTTTGCCGTGCCCTCGCCCGACGGGACGCGCATCGCGCACACCGACAAACGTCTGCGCATTTGGGTCTACGACACCACGACCAACACCAACACGCTTGTTGAACAGAACTCGATCGAGCAACCGACCGACTTCGCGTGGTCACCCGACAGCCGTTGGCTCGCGTATGTCTCGCCCGCGGCGAATATGAACCTCGTCATCAAACTGTGGCCGATCACGGGCGGCGCTCCCGTCGCAGCAACGACCGATCGCTACGACAGTTTCGATCCGCAATGGTCGCGCGACGGGAAGTTCCTCTACTTCCTCTCGAATCGCACGTTCGAATCCGCCGTTGGAAGCCCGTGGGGACCGCGCGCGCCGGAGCCGTTCTTTGCAGAGCCTGGCGGCATCTATGCGCTCGCACTGAAGGCCGACGCGCGTTCGCCGTTCGAGCCGAACGACGAGGTCTTCGCCGCCGCACAGAAGGCTGAAAAGGCGCGCAAAGCACAAGAGGAAAAGAAGAAGCAAGAGGAGAAGAAGAACGACGGCTTGAAGAAGGACGACGAGAAGAACGACGACGAGAAGAAAGCCGACGAGAAAAAGGAAGACGAAAAATCGTCACCCGCGAAGTCTGATGCCGCCGACGCGCCACCCGTCGCCGTCGCGATCGACCTCGATGGCCTCGCCACGCGCCTCGAGCAACTCCCGGTCAAACCAACGAGTTTCGCCGATGGCACGCTGATCGTGACCGCCGACGCGCTCTTCTGGATGAGCTACGCGCCCGTCGGTGCCGGCGACGAGTGGCAGCGCACCGGAACGCTCATGGCGCTCGCGATCGGCAACGAGAAGCCCGAGCCGAAAGAGATCGCAACGGGTGTCCGCAGCGTGGAAGTCTCGGCCGACCGAAAGAAGTTACTCGTCCGCAAGGGCACATCGTGGTTCGTGATCGACGCGAAAGCAGCGAAGGCCGAACTCGACAAGCCGATCGACCTCAGCGCGATCGCGCTGTCGATCACGCCCCGCGCCGAGTGGAGCGAGATGATGGTCGATGCGTGGCGGCTCTTGCGCGACTATTTCTACGACCGCGGCATGCACGGCACCGACTGGCCCGCCGTGCGCGCGAAGTACACGCCGTGGGTTGATCGTGTGCGCAGCCGCGAAGAACTCTCAGATGTCTTCCAAGAGATGACGGGCGAACTCTCGGCGCTCCACCACTTCGTGCGCGGTGGCGATTTGCGCGAAGGAAACGACCGCGTGACGGTCGCCACGCTCGGCGCAGACCTTGAGCGCGATGTTGAGCGCGGTGGTTGGCGTGTGACTGCGATTCCCGCGAGTGACCCCGACGAACCCACGATGCGCTCGCCACTCTCGGCGCCGACAGCACGCGTCGCCGTCGGCGACGTCATCCGTGCGATCGATGGCACATCGACGCTCTCGGTGCCGCATCCTTCGGCGCTCCTTCGCAACAAGGCAGGTCGACAAACGCTGCTCACCGTCCTGCCTGCAGGCGATGTGGCGAAGGCGACGGACGCGGCGGACGCGACCGAGACAACGCGCGAAACGACGCGGGATGTCATCGTGCGACCGATGTCTGCGCAGGCCGAAGCATCACTTCGCTACCGCGCGTGGGAAGTAGAACGCCGACAGCAGGTCGAGAAGGCAAGCGGCGGCGACATCGGCTACGTCCACCTGCGCGCCATGGGCACCGAAGACATCAGCGACTTCGCGCGCGACTTCTACCCCGTCTTCAACCGCAAGGGGCTCATCATCGATGTCCGTCACAACCGCGGCGGCAACATTGATAGTTGGGTGCTGAGCCGCCTCATGCGCAAGGCATGGATGTACTGGAATCAACACGAGGGTCGCAGCCCGAATTGGAACATGCAGTACGCCTTCCGCGGCCACATGGTGGTGCTCTGCAATGAGCGCACCGCGTCGGACGGCGAGGCGTTCAGCGAAGGCTTCCGCCGACTCGGACTGGGCCAGGTGATTGGCACGCGCACGTGGGGCGGCGAGATCTGGCTGAGCTCTTCCAACACGGTCGTCGACGGCGGGCTCGCAAGTGCTGGCGAGTTTGGCGTGTTCGATGAGTCGGGCGCGTGGCTCATCGAGGGCCACGGCGTCGATCCAGATATCGTGGTCGACAATCTCCCATATGCGACCTTCAAGGGCGGCGATGCGCAACTCGACGCGGCGATCGCGCACCTGAAGGACAAGATCGAGAAGGACCCGCGGCCGATTCCGCCCGTCCCGCCCGCGCCGGTGAAGACCCGATAGCGGCGACACTCCGAAAACGCGCCGTTTCCCCGCGACTGCGCCAGACCTCTGCGGAGTAAACTCGTCGCCCTCAAGAATCGAATTGCAAGAATCGAATTGCAGGAATCGAATCGCAGGAATCGCCCAATGCCCTACTACACCAAGCTCGGCAAGCTCCCCTCGAAGCGCCACATTCAGTTCCGCCGCCCCGACGGCAAGCTGTATGCAGAAGAAGTGTTCGGCACCGAAGGTTTCGTCGGCCCGACCTCGACGCTCTACCACATCAATCCGCCGACGCAAGTCATCGGTTGGAAGCAGCTCTACTCGACGAAGGTTGAGTACGTCGAACGCGACACGATGCGCATGCGCCACGTGAAGAGCGCGCCGCTGCCGCCGAAGGGTGATGCCGTCACCGGACGCGTGGTGCTGTTTGGCAACAACGACGTCGAGATCAGCGTCTGCGTTCCCGCAGAGCCGATGAAGTATCACTTCAAGAACGCGATGGCGGATGAGTGTTTCTTCATCCACTTCGGCTCGGGCACGGTCTTCACCATGTTCGGCGCGCTGAAGTTCGGGCCGCGCGACTACATCGTGATTCCAAAGGGCACGATCTATCAGTTCGTGTTCGATGAGCCGAAGGATGGCGAACCAGAACCGCGCTTCCTCTTGATGGAGAGCGTGAACGGCTCGCACATTCTGCCGCCGCCGCGCTACCTCTCGAAGAAGACCGCGCAGTTCCTCGAGCACGCGCCTTACTGCGAGCGCGACTTGCGCACGCCCGAGATGCCGATGACCTTCGACAAGAAGGGCAAGTACGAGGTGCGCATCAAGAGTCGCGATCTCGTCCACAGCTACGAGTACAGCTACCACCCGCTTGATGTTGTCGGTTGGGACGGCTGCTACTACCCCTACTGCTTCAACATCGACGATTTCAGCCCGATCGTCGGCAAGCATCACATGCCGCCGCCGACGCACCAGACGTTCGAGGCGCACAACTTCGTCATCTGTTCGTTCTGCCCGCGGCCGCTGGATTTCCACCCGCAGGCGATCGTGGTGCCGTACAACCACTCGAACCTCGACTCGGATGAAGTGCTCTACTACGTGCAAGGCAACTACAAGGCGCGCAAGGGCATCGAAGTTGGCTCACTTTCGCTGCATCCGCAAGGGATTCCGCACGGCCCGCACCCGGGTACGCCCGAAGCGACGATCGGGGCGACGCACACGAACGAACTCGCGGTGATGTGCGACACCTTCGCGCCGCTCTACCCGACGACGGCCGCGCTCGAACTCGACGACCTCAACTATCCACGTTCGTGGGAGCATGGTTGGGAGCCGGACGCGGTGGAATCCAACGGTCACGCGAATGGTCACGCGAACGGCAAGTCTTCGAAGTCTGCGAAGTCTGCGAAGTCTGCGAAGTCTGCGAAGACCGCGAAGTCGGGCTCGAAGAACTTGAACCGCGTCGTCGAGACGAAAGCGGCCTCGACGGCGGTATCGACTTCGGCGAAGACTGGGAAGGCGACTGCGGGACGCTCGACCAACGCTCGCGCAGGCAAGGCTGCGAACACGTGGGATTAATGCTGCGCGGGATCGTTTTGAGTGTCCTTCGCTTGTGACCTCCATCGTCGAAACCAAACTTCGAACCGAAATGCGCCCATGAAACCGACTCGCCTCACTTCACCTCTCGCGCTTGTGAGCGTGGCAACTTTCGCGTGCGTTTTCGCGGCC
>JAIXVI010000207.1 GCA_027483065.1 Planctomycetaceae bacterium | reverse complement strand
ACAGCGAGCGAGAGCGGGCACCCGAAGCGGGGCCTCAGCAGCCCGCCAGTCGCGAGCGCTCAAACACGACTCATCTCAGCCCGTCGCGATTCACTCGCGACGAGGCTGAAGAAAGCGAGCGAGAGCGGGCACCTGAAGCGGAGCTTCAGCAGCCCGCCAGTCGCGAGCGGGAAAAACTAGAACGTCGCCGACTTCGGCGCGCGTGGGAACGGAATCACGTCGCGAATGTTCGCCATGCCCGTCGCGTAGATGATCGCGCGTTCGAAGCCAAGTCCGAAGCCCGCGTGTGGCACGGTGCCGTAGCGGCGCAGGTCGCGGTACCACCAGTAATCCGCCTTGTGGAGGCCCATTTCATCCATGCGCTTGTCGAGCAATTCCAAACGCTCTTCGCGCTGCGAACCGCCGACGATTTCACCAATGCCTGGCGCGAGAATGTCCATCGCGGCGACGGTTTTTCCGTCGTCGTTCTGGCGCATGTAGAACGCCTTGATGTCCTTCGGGTAGTTCATCACGGCGACAGGTCGACCGATGTACGTCTCGGTGAGCCAACGCTCGTGTTCGCTTTGCATATCGATGCCCCACTTGACGGGGTACTCGAACTTCACGCCCTTCTTCACAGCGTCTTCGAGCGCGGCGATCGCATCGGTGTAATCGAGCTTCGCAAAGTCGGCCTCGACGAACTTCTCAAGCCGCTCGATGCAGCCC
This sequence comes from Planctomycetaceae bacterium, assembly GCA_027483065.1. Taxonomy (GTDB): domain Bacteria; phylum Planctomycetota; class Phycisphaerae; order Phycisphaerales; family SM1A02; genus QWPT01. The sequence goes on along the minus strand of JAIXVI010000207.1, from coordinate 2,827 downwards.
TTGTCGATGCGTTCGGCGAAGAACTTCATGTCGTCCATACGCTCGGCAAGCAGCGCGCGGAACATGTACTTGAGCAGATCTTCCGCGAGTTTCGCGTCGACGTGGAGATCGGCAAATGCGATCTCCGGCTCAATCATCCAGAACTCCGCGAGGTGTCGCGAGGTGTTTGAGTTCTCCGCGCGGAATGTCGGCCCGAAGGTGTAGACCTTCGAAAGCGCCATGCACCACGTCTCGACGTTGAGCTGCCCCGACACCGTGAGGTTCGTCTCGCGGCCGAAGAAGTCTTGCGAGTAATCGATCTTTCCGTCGGGCGTCTTCGGCACGTTCATCATGTCGAGCGTCGACACGCGGAACATCTGACCGGCGCCTTCGCAATCGCTGCCGGTGATGATCGGCGTGTGCACCCAGAGGAAGCCCTGCTCGTGGAAGAAGCGATGCACCGCCATCGCGAGGCAGTGGCGCACGCGACCAACCGCGCCGAAGGTGTTCGTGCGCGCGCGGAGGTGCGCAACCTCGCGCAAGTATTCGAACGAGTGCTGCTTCGGCGAGATCGGGTAGGTGTCGGGGTCGTCGACGAGGCCGTAGACCTTAATCGACTCGGCCTGGATCTCAACCGACTGACCCTTGCCTTGGCTTGCGACGACGGTGCCGGTCACTTCGACCGAACAACCCGCGGTCAGCTTCAACACTTCCGACTCGTAGTTCGCGACCGTGTTTGGCACGACCGCCTGCACGGTGTCGAAGCAGGAGCCGTCGGTGATCGCGACGAAGGAGATGCCCGCCTTCGAGTCGCGGCGGGTGCGGACCCAGCCTTGGACCGTCGCGGTCTTTCCGAGGTGCGATTCGTGGTTCTTGAAGAGGTCTGCGATGCGAACGGCCATGGTGGGATCCGAAATGGGTGACAAGAGAGAGGAGCGGGCAAGATAGGTCGGCCAACGAGGGCCCACCTCGTCCGAAATGCGTCCGAAATTCGTCAGGATTGGTGGCAGGTCGAACGGGGCGCGCCATCTCGGCCCGCCACCGCGTGTGGCTCCCGAGGGCCTCTGACATCCATTTCATGTGCCAATTCGGCAGACGAAGCGGGCCCGAAGTCCCGACATGACTCCCAACAGGGGGACTGGCTGGCGTGACTTGGGCGAACGTTTCGGCCCGTCATGGGCGCTGAAGGGAAGCGCGAAGGTGCGACCCCTGATGACGTCGTGGATCTACAAGCCCAACGTACAACAAGACTTACGTAGAACCATGCGCGTTGCCACGCCGCGCGAGCGCCTCTCGTCGAGCTGCCGCCGCCGCGACGTACGTTTCGGCGGGCGGTTGGTTCTCGCGAAACCCACGGCGCACATCGTGGCACACCCGTTGCATGGCGCGGCACCCCTCATGGTGCTCCGCCTCCACAGCCCCGATGCCGACCAAGCCGCCGCAAGCGGCGTGGATCCGTCGCGTCGGCTGAACCTGCTGCTGACCTACGGCGGGTGGCGCGAGAACGCCTTCGCAGACCAGATTCCGCTGATCCTGAATCGCTTTGGCATCCGCTGCTACCGCGCCGAGAGCGGCGATGAGGCGAGCGATGTCATCCGCAGCGAGCGCGTGCACATCGCGGTGATCGACCTCTCGATCCCCATGCACCCGACGCGCAGTCAGCCAACGGGCACGCGCGCCGTGCCTGCAGGCCCGCGCGTCCTCCAACTGCTTCGCCGACTCGAACAGCCGCCGCCGACCATCGTCGTGCGCCCGCGGCAGGTCGACCCGGCCGAATCGACCCGCATGCTCGCCGACGCACTCCGCGACGGCGCGTTTACGGTGCTCGACGACCCTGTCCCCATCGAGTTGATGCTGCAGGCGCTCGAGCGCGTCGTGCGGCGTCACTACCGCGACCACTGGCCAGCGGCGTGACCGCGGACCACACAAATCACGTCAAGTTCCAGCGGCCGAAGTCGGAGTCGGTCGCAGGTGAGAGTTCCAAAGAGAAGCAAGTTCCACTGAAGGAGAAACACATGAAATTCCGTCCACTCGGCGACAAGATCCTCGTGAAGCGTGACGAAGCCGCAACCAAGACCGAAAGCGGCATCTTCCTTCCCGAGTCGAGCAAGGAGAAGCCGAAGCAGGGCAAGATCGTCGCCCTCGGCGATGGTCATCGCAGCAAGGACAACGGCAAGGTCACGCCGTTCACCGTGAAGAAGGGCGACAGCGTCATCTTCTCGTCCTACGCGGGTACCGAAATCAAGATCGACGGCGAGTCGCTTCTCATCATGACTGAGGAAGACATCCTCGGCGTGATCGAGTGATCTCGCGGCGCTTCGTTTGCGCGCGATGCCAATGACATGTCACTGAGACTCCACTGAGACTCCCATGAGTATGACCCACGACACCCTTCGCCTCGCGTTTCGCGAGCTCAACGGGCAGCGCGACCTGCGGATCGAGTTCGATCACGCGTCGAGTTGCATCGTGAAGCGCGCGATGCTGATTCCAGCCGAGGCGGACGGGCTTGTGAAGGTCACCGACGGCTCGCACGTCTACATCGTGGACGCGGAGCGCGTGGCGTGGATTGAGATTGGTTAGCGCGCGCGAGGTTTGAGCGGTCGCGCCTGCGGGCGCTCCCTCTGGTGCAACAGAGGCGAAGTGAAGTTTGAGCGGTCGAAGTTTGAGCGGTCGCTGCTGCGGCAGCGGGCAAGGTTTGAGCGGTCGCAGCTGCGGCTGCGACCTCTGGTGGAAGCAGAGTTCGAGAGTTTTCGAAGTACAAACACGCGCTTCGGCGCATTGAAAGAAACGAGAAACACCAATGGCAGCAAAGCAAATTGCATACGACACCGACGCACGCGAGCGCATT
>JAIXVI010000034.1 GCA_027483065.1 Planctomycetaceae bacterium | reverse complement strand
TGGATCGCAAAAGTCACGGGTGCCCGATGTCTGGCGATCGAACGATGTGAGATCGGCAGCCATCGGAACGGATGACTTCCGACTTCGACCGGCCATGAGCGGTGATCTCCCTGCGAAGCTCAGACGTCCACGGTTCCGATGGCTCTCGACGTTCGCTTCGCTTCCGTCTCGAGACATCGGGCACCCGTGTCAACGCCCCAGTGCCCTGAGGATTCACTCCGAAGGGCACAACCAGAGGGAGCCGCCGCAGCGGCGATCGCAAAGGTCACGTAAGCCGCCGCAGCCTCGCCGCGCGTTACTCGGCAGGTTCGTCGACTTCCGCACCCTCGTGCGCATCCTCGCGATGCGCAACTTCGTCGCGCAACTTGCGGCCGTTCTCCGCGATCGAGTCGTAGATCGACGCGAGCAATCCGACGAGCGGGAACTTCCCTTGCAGCGGCGATTGTCCGAGTCGTCGCAAGAGCGCATGCGGCGCAAACGGTTCGGTTTCGCTCGGCATCTCGTTGATTTCGCGGCCTGGTCGCCAGAAGTTCTCAAGCGTGCGCTCAAGCGGCATCGCTTCAGGTGCTGCATCCGCTGCCGGCGGCGTCGAGTGCGCGCGAGCAACACCACGCGTTGCAATCGCACGCGCTTCTTGCAGTCGTTCGAGGAGGCGCTGGCCGTCGAGTCCGCGCAGCGTGAACGCAAGCAGCGGGTCGCCCGCGAGTCGCTCAAGTACGAGCGATGATATGCACATCACGTGCTTGCACGGCGCAGGCAATTCGCACGTACACGTGCGCGCCACGCTCGCAACATTGGTCGGCACGAGTTGCTTTCCGATCGACACAAACGGTTGCTCGACGAGCGGCGGCATTTCACCCGCGAGAAGTTTCGCGGAGTACACCGCTTCGCGCGCCATGATCGCAACCACACGATCCCAATCGTGCGCAGTGAGTTGTTCAGGCGTGATGTGCACGGTGTACGGACGCGGCGCACGGCCTTGCACGCTCGCTTCGATGCCGGACTGCGTGATCTGCAACGTCGCGGTCTGTCCAGCGCGCGCGTAGTCGAGGCCCTCAGTCTTCGCGGCTTCGCTCACGCCATCGAGCAGGAGCTGCGACCACATGTCCGCGGGCCACGCGAGGAGATCGACACCTTCCTTGCGACGCAAACGAATACCGTTCTTCAATCGTCGCGGCGTGTCGGGGCGGCGCATCTGACGCATGCCTGGGCCGGAATTGAACGACGAATTGAATGACGAATTGCGCGCGAATTGCGAGCCCGCCATGGGCGACGCGGAAGGAGCGCCCGCGGGTGTACTGCTTGAGTTTGGCGTTGGCTCTGGTGGCGCGGCGTCCATCGCCTCAGGATCCGTCGCGTGTTCCTCGCTCATGCGTCCTCCTCAAGCGTGTCGCGGCGGAGCGTGAGCAGGTCGCGGAGTTGTCCAGTCGAAAGTTCGGTCAGCCACGATTCACCCGAGCCGATGATCTGCTGTGCAAGCTCGGTCTTCTGTTCGATCATCTGATCGATGCGCTCTTCGAGCGTGCCTTCCGAAATCATCTTGTGAACATGCACGGTGCGATGCTGGCCGATACGGAACGCGCGGTCCGTCGCCTGATTCTCAACCGCCGGATTCCACCAGCGATCGAAGTGGAAGACGTGATTCGCAGCCGTGAGGTTGAGACCGACGCCACCAGCCTTGAGCGAAAGCACGAAGATCGGGCACGTTGGATCGTTCGACTGGAAGCGCTCGATGAGTGCTTCGCGCTTCGCCTGCGGCGTGCCGCCGTGAAGGAACTGCGCTTCGCTGTCGAGTTCTTGTCGAATCATCGCGACGAGCAGGTGACCCATCTGACGGTACTGCGTGAAGACGAGCGCGCGGTCGCCGGTTGCGACCACTTCTTCCAGCATTTCCATCAAGCGCATCGCCTTGCCGGAGCGTGCGGAGAGTTTGTCTCCGGCCGCGAGCTTCGGCAGCGGCACCGCGTCGTCGTCGTCGGCACCCTGTCGCAAGAAGTGCGCCGGGTGATTGCAGACTTGCTTCAACTTGACGAGCGCCGAAAGCACGAGGCCGCGACGCTTCATGCCGTCCGCGTTGTCGACGCGGTTGAGCATGTCGTTGACGACCGAATCGTAGAGTTGCGCTTGCTCCGCAGTGAGCGGCACGTTCTGCCGCGACTCGACGAGTGGCGGAAGATCGCTGATGACGGTTGGATCGGTCTTCAAGCGGCGCAACACAAACGGGCGCACGAGATTCTTGAGTCGATCGGCTTGGCGGCGATCTTTGTGTCGCTCGATCGGTGCCGCGAAACGTCGGCGGAAATCGCCTTGCGTTCCGAGATAGCCAGGCGTGCAGAACTCGAGAATCGACCAGAGTTCGCTGAGACGATTCTCGACGGGCGTACCCGTGAGTGCAATGCGATGACTCGTGCGCAGCGCACGGATCGACGCAGTCTGCTTCGTTGGCGGATTCTTGATGTGCTGCGCTTCATCGAGCACCACGCGGCGCCAGTGCACGCGCCCGAGGCTGTCCTTGTCGCGCACGACAAGCGCGTACGTCGTGACGACGATGTCTGCGGCGAGCGCGGTTTCCACAAACTTCTCGCCTTGCGGGCGCTCGAGTCCGTGGTGAACGTGCACAACGAGTTCTGGCGCGAAACGATGCAATTCGCGGTTCCAGTTGCCGACGACCGACATCGGGCAGACGAGGAGCGTCGGACCAACCACGCGGCCTTGCGCCTTCTGCCGTTCGTGCTGCAACAGCGCGATGAGCTGCACGGTCTTACCAAGACCCATGTCGTCCGCGAGGCAGCCGCCGAGGCCGAAGCGATCGAGGAACGCGAGCCACGACAGACCTTGCTGCTGATACGGACGCAGCGTGCCTTGGAATCGCTCGGGCTGATCGACTTGCGTGTAGCGCTCGTCGCCTTTGAAGCCGAGCAATTCGCTGACCCAACCTTGCGCGTCGAGGCCAAGGATCGGGAGCCCTGTGTCAGGGCCATCGAGACCGTTGCCGAGGCGAATCGCCTGCATCACGGTCATCTGCCCGCCTGGATGTTCCTTCAAGAAACGCACTGCGCCGTTGAGGTCATCCGGACGAATCTCAACCCACTGACCGTTCACGCGCAGAAGCGGCGAACCTTGTCCGGCGAGTCGTTGGAATTGCTCGATTGAAAGTGTCTGATCGCCGAGCGCGATTTGCCACGAGTAATTGACGAGGCTGTGCAGCCCGAGTTGGCTGCCTTCGCCGTCGGCGCCGGTGCCGCCGCCCGACGGAAGCGGACCGTTGCCCGAATCGATGAGGAGGCGCGCACCGAGGCGGCTTGCGGGTTGGCCCCACCAACCCGGCGCGAGCACGACGAAACCCGACTCCAGCAGAATCGGGCGGAAATCACGGAGAAACGCGTAGGCCTCGGTCGTCGACAGCGTGAGTTCGCATGGCGTCGAATCTTCAAGCGCCTTCTCGACGCGCGGCCAAATACGCGCGGCGCGCGCGAGTTCAGCAAGCAACACATCGCCCGCAGGTTCGCCTTCGCCACCGAAGCGCGCAAGCAGACCCTTGAGCCCATCTTTGCCTTGTGCCCAGATTTGCTCCGCGTCGATGACGACTGGCGGGTCGTCGTTCGTGATGAGTTTGAACGAGATCGACCACTGCGCGTTGCGACCGAGTTCGTCGCTCGATTCGAAGCCTGTGGAATCTGGCTCGTTCAATTCAAACGCAAGCTTGACGAAGCGCGACTCACTCGCCGCGTCGAGACTCGAAAGCCACTGACGCGCGCCGCGCATCAAGTGCGTGTCGGAACTCTTGAGCCCTTGCACGGTGTCGCTTCGGCTGAGAAGGCCCGTGAGCCACGCGACGTGCGGATCGATCGACGGATCGCGATCCTCGATCGCATCGCCGTAACTTTCCGCTTCGAGAATGCGTCGCGCTTCGGCGTCGACGAAACCCAAGAGCGCCGCTTCGATGATCGCCCACGGTTGGCCGCGGAACTCATCGTCGACGCATCGCGCGCTGCCGGGAATCGCGGCAAGCAACGCGGTCAATCGCTGCGCGGGCGCGCCGTCGGCGAGCCACGGTTGCCACACCGCGCGGAAGCGCCCGGTCTTCTCCTGAATCAAACTCGGCACGACGCGTTGGTCGGCGATCAAATCAGCGGCCAACGCCGCGATTTCGCGCCAAAATCGGAATTCGTGGCCTGCAAGAAGTCCGGCCGCAAGCGGGCGCTCGTCGTCGGTTGGCGCGAGGAGAAACCGAAACGCCGCGGGAGTTTCGATCGCGAGCGCAGGCACATCCAACAGTGCGAGATGCGGAATGACTTCGTCGGCAAGACCGAGCTTGTTTGCGAGTCGGTCGCTTGGAAGCGGTGTCACGCCTGATTCAGTCGTGGTCGCGGGAAGCGAAAGACGCAGTGGCACCGCTTCGTGATGAATGTCGTCGCCCGCAAGTAAGTTGGCGGCAACAAGCGCTGCGCGCAGTTGGGACTCGTCGGCGGCGAACGGGTGGCGAACGTGCTCCGCGTGGGACGCGGCGGCGATCGCGGGAACGGCGATCGGCTGCGCGGCGAGCGCTGCGTCTTCCGCCCAAAGATGGAGGCGTTCCCGAGTCCAGACAGCATGAAGGACGAGCATGGACAGACGATCTCGAGTGCGGTCAGGGACGTGCGGGCCGCGGCGGCCGCGAATGATTGCGCTGGGACTTGAACCCAGGACCTACGGCTTAAAAGGCCGCTGCTCTACCGACTGAGCTACGCAATCGTGCGGGGAAACCCCACAGGGGGAAACAGTGTATCCGAGCCCGACCGCGATTCGCGGCGACGATGCGCTCTCGCGACGAAAACGGTGTGATGCGGCCGCGGGTGCGTGTTGGTGCCGCGCGTGGACATTGCCGCCGCGCGTGGAGCTTGCCGCGGCGCGTGGAGTTTCGCCCCAGCACGAGCGCAAGTTCTCGCACCGAACCGCAGAACCCGATTCAACCTCGCGGCTGAACGGGCCGATACGGACCGATGCGGGGAATGCCGCGGGAGTCCTTTATGCAACGATCTCGACTCGAAACTCTTCGTCGCTCGCGTGCCATGCGCCTTCCAAGTCGCGGCATCGGCGGCGTTGTTGCCGCGGTGTCCGTCTCTGCCTGCGTTGCGCTCCTCGGCGGAGGCATGGCTGGTTGCAGCGCGATTTCGAGCCTTGCGTCGGGGATCTCTTCCACGCTCTCACCAAACGATTCAAGCGACAAGTCGGCGCTTGCGGTGCCAACGCGCCGCACGACTGGCTCCTCTGCAACGCCAGTGCCGACGTCCGCTTCGCCGAATGGCGGTTCCGACGAGAACGCCAGCGGGGGAGCCGTCGCGACCAGCGCGCCACTCACGATGCCGCGCGGCGGCACAACCAACAACCGACGTTCGAGCCTCATCTCTGCGAGCAACGGCGACACCCGCCGTGTCAATGACAACGGCCTGACCGAGGGTGGCGGCAACATCTCGCAAGTCAGTTTCGCGGCAGAAGGCGGCGATTACGCGCCAGATGTCGACCGTTCCGGCTCATTTATGGTGTTTGCGTCGACACAGCATCGCCCGACCTTTGACATCTACCGGAAGTCGGTCGACGGCCGCACCGTCACGCAGCTCACGACCGATCCGAGCGACGACATGATGCCGTCGATCGCGCCCGACGGCACCAAGATCGCGTTCTCCTCGAACCGCAACGGCAACTGGGACATCTACACGATGCCGATCACGGGCGGTGCTCCGACGCAGATCACGTTCGACGCCGACGAAGAAGTGCAGCCGACGTGGGCGCCCGACGGGCGTCGCCTCGCATTCAGCCGAAAGAACGGCCGCACGGGAACGTGGGAGATTTGGATCGTCGATAGCAGCGCGCCAGGCGTGCGAACCTTTGTGTGCGAAGGCTTTTTGCCGCGCTGGAGCCCGGTCGACCAGAAGGACACGCTCCTCTTCCAGCGCGCGCGGCAACGCGGCTCGCGCCTCTATGGCGTTTGGACGATCGACATTGTGAAGGGCGAAGGCATGAACCCAACGGAGATCGTGAGCGCGAAGAACGCGGCGATCTTGCAGCCAGGTTGGTCGCCGGACGGCGAGAAGATCGTCTTCACGACGGTGGTGAACCCAGACGGCAACGGCGAGTGGCCTGAGCAATCCGACATTTGGGTCGTCAACGCCGACGGCACCGGCCGCGTGGGCCTCACCAACAGCCGCTTCCGCAACATGCAGCCCGCCTGGGGTGCAGACGGAAAGGTCTACTTCGTTTCGAACCGCGGTGGCACGGAGAACATCTGGGCGATCGCGGTCGATGGCGCACGAAACGGCACGGGATCGGTGGAGTTCGCGGCAAATGCAAGCAAGAACGCGGCCAAGCGAGCGAGCGAAGCAGCGAAACTTGCGGCTTCGAAGAGCCAGTCTTCGGAATCTTCCGCGGGCGAGGCGACCGCAAGCGCGACCGATTCGACCCCCGATCTCTTGAAGCGGGACACGCTCGCCAACGTGCCCGAGTGAAGTCGCGAGCGTCGTCGCTGCGTCACGCTTGATTGCGTTGGCACGAGACTTGATTGGGTTGGCACGAGGCTTGATTGTGTTGGCACGGGGCTTGCCGCCGATATCTCCACCATGAACCGGCCACAAACCTCCGTTCTTCTCGCCTGTGCTCCTGTGCGCGTGCTCGTTGCGTGCCTTGCAGTTGTCGCCGCGCTCGGCGGCTGCGCGAAGCCGCTTGCGCGTCCGATCGTGTTGAGAGCGCCGTACGACACCGAACGCGTTTGGGCGATCGTGCCCTTCGCGAATGAATCTGGCGTCTCGCAGGTCGATGTGATGGCCGTCGCGGACAAGTTCGTTTCCGAAGTCGAAGGTGTCGAAGGCTTGCGCTGCTTGCCCTTGAATCGCACGCTCGCGGCGATGAAAAGTCTCGGCATGACGAACGTGCGCGATTTGCAGCAGGCCTACACCCTCATGCGTACGTTGCAGGCCGACGGGCTCGTCCTTGGAACGGTGACGGATTGGGATCCCTACAAGCCGTTGCGCTTCGGTGCAGCTGTTGAAGTCATTTCCGCCGGAGGGCCTGGTCAGAATCGCGCGCTCGACTTGAACGAGCTCACGATGCCGACCGCAGAAACGCCCGGTGGCGCGGAGACGGCGCGCGCGGAGATCTCACAAGCGTCGCGCATACTCGACGGACGTAGCAACGAGACGCTCATCGAACTCGAGCGTTACGCGCTTGGCCGATCAGATCCGAACAGCGCGCTTGGGCCAAAGGCCTACGAGATTCGCATCGACCTCTTCACCCGATTTGGTGCGTGGATCCTTACGCGCGATCTCTTGGAGCAGGAGGCTGCGCGCCTCGGCGTGCCGCTGCCGGCAGGTCGTGCGGAGAAGGTCGACGAAAGCGCGGAGTGAGAGCGCCCGAGAGGGCGCATTTTCGCGCGACAAATGTCCGTAAATCCCGCTCAGACAGGCGACTACGACAGGGTGCTCGGCCTAGCCTCGGAGAGAGATTTCGGACGGTCCGCGAAAAAACACTTGAACTCCGCGGGCCTTCGGGCCGATAGCCATCTTGGAAAAACGGGTTTGAGGACCAACGTCGCATCGGTCGATCGTTGGAACGAGTTTCCCGTCAGGTGGTTTAGAGAGAGATGAGTCCTAGGTGTTTGATCTAGGGACTTCGGTTGAGGCAATCACGCACGTCGAAGGAACAGCTCATCAGGCTTCAGGCCAGCCGATCAAGGCACGCACTGAAGTACAGCGAAGAGGTCTAATCATGAATGAGAATCTCCCCATCGTCGAACGCTTCCTGTCGTATCTGATCGACGAGCGCGCGTTCAGCCCCTACACCTCGCGGTGCTACGGGCTCGATTTGCGGCAGTTTGTCGAGTACCTCGAGACCGACCTCAAAATCAAGGTCGAGTTGAAGAACGAAGAGGCCGCACTCGAAGCGTCGACGGCGAAGAAGCCGGTGCCCGCTTCTGCGACCGCGACGATTCTTTCCTGCGATGTCGAGAAGATCCGCGGCTTCCTCGCGAAGCTCGCTGAGCAGAATTACTCGCCTGCGACGATGGCGCGCAAGATTGCGACGTTGCGCAGCTTCCACAAGTGGCTCGAGAAGCGCGGCTTCACCGCAACCAATCCGATGACCCTGATTCGCACGCCGAAGCAGGCGCGCCGCCTTCCGAAGGCGATCACGGTCGACGAAGTGGAACGTTTGCTCTCGGCGCCCGATGACAACGACTTGCTCGGAGCGCGCGACCGCGCGATTCTCGAGACGCTCTACTCGACTGGTATCCGCGTGAGCGAAGTGGTCGCGATCAACCGCGGCGATCTGAACGAGTCGAACGAGTGCATCGTGATTCGTGGCAAGGGTCGTCGCGAGCGCATCGTGCCGCTTGGCGCGCACGCGCTGAAGAGTCTGCGCCACTACCTCGATATGCTCGATGGCGAGATGAAGGCTGCGGGCTTGACGAGCGGTCAAGAGGCTCCGCTCTTTGTGAACAAGCACGGTTCGCGTCTTTCGAGCCGCTCGGTGCGCCGCAAGGTCGCCAAGTATCTCGTCAAGGTTGGTCTCGACCCCGACATCAGCCCCCACACGATTCGTCACAGCTTCGCAACGCACCTTCTCAACAACGGTGCGGACTTGCGTGCGGTGCAAGAGTTGCTCGGTCACCAATCGCTCTCGTCGACGCAGGTGTACACGCACCTCGCGCAAGGCAAGATGCGCGCCGACTACGACGGCGCACATCCGCGCGCTGAAGCGTCGTAAGGAGCGAACTTCAAAGATCAAACACACGCGCCCTGCGGTTTCCGCAGGGCGCGTTTCATTGTGTGACAAGCGCGTGGCGCTCGAATTGGAGCGCTCGCGTCACTTCGCGCGCTTCCACGGCCAGCCCATGTGTTGCTGACGTGGCGCGCATTCGTCGCGCACGAGTTCGAATCGCAGCACATCGCGCACAACTTCGGGCTTGTAGGAACCAGGCACATCCGCACAAGTCGCGGTGTTCGACAGATTCGTGAAGATCACGATCTCGCCGTTGTATGTCCAGCGTCCAACCGAAGTACCCGCGGGCTTCTCGCTGCGTGCGGGCACGTCGATCGAGAAAATCCCGGTGGGCTCGATGATCATCGTCGCACCGTCAAGTTCGCTCGTCCATGTTCCGACAAACGGCGCATCGGCGAGCGTCGCCGACTTCGTTTCACCTTCTGCGGTATCCACGGTGGAGGCGCACGCGCTCATCCATGCGAGTGACGACGCGCATGCGAGGCTCCATACGAAAGAGAAATGCGCGGCGCGCGAGACATGCGAAGATCGAACAGACATCGTGAAACTCTCCGAACGACTCTCAAGCGAGTCGATTGTGTATGCGTGCAACGTGTTCAAGATCCGCAAGGCGCATCGCGAGTAGTTCGCGCGTTGGCGCGACGACATTCACGTGCCCGACCTTTCGCCCGGCGCGCGGCGCCTTGCCGTAGAACTGCGCGTTTGTGCCTGGAATCGCGAGGATTTCGCTCAGTGGCGGCAAGCCACCGATCAGATTGATCATCGCCGCGGGTTCGGGCGCGCCCGTGTCACCAAGCGGAAGCCCTGCGACCGCGCGCATGTGATTCTCGAATTGACTCGTGCGCGCGCCCTGAATCGTCCAGTGCCCCGAGTTGTGAACGCGCGGCGCGATTTCGTTCGCGATGATCGTGCCATCGGCCACAAACATCTCAAGCGCAAGCGTGCCGATATGGCCAAGTCCTTCGAGCACTTGCCGCGCGTATCGCTCGGCGGCGTGCGCGAGCAGATCTGAGATCGGCGCAGGCGCGATCGAGCGAAACAGAATGCCTTGCGTGTGCAAGTTCTCGACGACGGGGTACACCACGCACGCGCCGTCCGCACCGCGCGTCGCGACAACCGACACTTCGCGATCAAACGGCACAAACGCTTCGTAAATCGATGGCGCGCGACCAAGTGCGTCCCACGCGGGCGCGAGTTCCGCGGCACTGCGCACCACGCGCTGCCCTTTGCCGTCGTATCCAAGCGAACGCGTCTTCAGGACGCCGTGTGTTCCAACCGCCGCGAGCGCGAGGTCCATGTCTGCCGTCGTCGAAACAGCTGCAAACGGCTGCACGGGCACGCCTGCGTCGCGTAGAAACTCCTTCTCGCGAATGCGATCGCACGTGAGTTCGAGTGAACGAAGCCCGGGGTGCACGGCGCGCCGTGCGGCAACCGCAGCCAAGCTCTTCGTTGGCACATTCTCAAACTCAAACGTGACGACGTCGACTTCGTCGGCGAAGCGCGCGAGTGCATCGAGATCATCCCACGCAGCACACACATGACGACCGGCGACGCGCGCGGGCGCGTCGGGTGCGGGGTCGTAGAACACGCACTCGAGATCGAGCGGAATAGCCGCGAGCCCGAGCATTTGCCCGAGCTGTCCGCCGCCGAGGATGCCGATCTTTCGAACGCTCACGCGGGCTTTCCTGACGTGGGGTTCCCTGACGCGGGATTCCCAGACGCGGGATTCCCAGACGCGGGGTTCCCAGGAATCGGATTCGCGAGGACATCTGCGGTTTGCTTCGCGCGGAACGCCGCAAGCCGCGAGGCGATTCCGCCGTCGAGGTGCGAAAGGATGCTCGCCGCGAGAATGGCCGCGTTCACTGCGCCCGCACGGCCGATCGCGAGCGTGCCGACCGGAATGCCCGCGGGCATCTGCACGATCGAGAGCAGCGAGTCCATCCCGTGCAGCGCCTTCGATTCGACCGGCACGCCGAGGACGGGGAGATCGGTCTTCGACGCGCACATGCCGGGAAGATGCGCCGCGCCGCCTGCGCCCGCGATGATGACCTTGATGCCGCGTGCGCGCGCCGAAGCGGCGTACTCGAAGAGGAGATCGGGCGTGCGATGCGCCGAGACGACGCGGGCCTCGAACGGCACCCCCAGCGACTCGAGCGCAGCGGAGGCGTGCTGCATCGTCTCCCAGTCGGACTGCGAGCCCATGATGATCCCGACCAGCGGCTGCGCGGCATCGTTCGGCATGGCGCGATGCTACGTGAAGCGGACGTTCATGTGGGTCGCGGTATGGGCATCGCCCCTCGGCGGGCGTAACGGAGGTGCTACCATCGGCACCCCGCCCGACCGAGTTGCCGACCCAACGACGGGTCGCCGGCACGACGCGCGGGATCGCTCGGAATCGGTCGCGCTCCACGCAGGAACGATCGAGACCCAAACGGGGCACGGCGCCACGCGCCAAAGGAATCGCATGAGCTCGCTTCGCGTCAACGGCCAGTACGTCCTCATCAAAGATCCTGAGAAGAAGGACTTTGTTGCGTTTGTGAACCTCTGCATCGCGCGCGTCCAACCCGAAGGCTCGATCCCGCACCTCGCGGCCGACGTCCTCGCGGGGCTCCTCGCCGAGGGCAAGCCGCACACCGATCCCGTGGTGCAAGCGGGCTTTGAGGTGTGCTCATCACTCGGCATCAAGAATCTCTGGGTCGATGGAACGAAGGCGAACGTGACCGAAGAAGTCGCGACCGACGCGGCCGCCGGCCTGGAAACCGCGTTCGGCTTTGCGGCGATCGAGTCGGGCCTCGCGATGGGTGCGGCGATGTGCAACGCCTTCCGCCGCACGATCTACGTGAATGACCAGGCTTACCCCGTCATCCGACAGGGTCGCGAGGCGATGGAGTCGATGGCGCGGCGAGTCTCTGCCGTGAAGCAGATCAACGAGCCCATTTTCATGACGGGCGGCCGTGTGCTCGGCACGCTCCTCAAGGAAGGGAAGTCGTACGAGGACACCGAGGTCCGCACCGCCCTCTGCATGCTGTCCGACTTCGGCGTGACCCACGTCAAAATCGACCTTGAGAAGAGCACGCTTGGCTTCGGCGTATTCAACCCGGCCAACGGCATGGCGAGCGCCATCCTCCAAGGTCTCGACGCGGAGAAGGTCAAGAAGGTGCGCGAGAGCATCGAGAAGGTGAACGAGCAGTTCCGTCAGTTCGCCGAGCGCATGTCGGCGGGCGAACGCGCGCAGGCGCAGCAGCAGCAGCGGATCGCTGTTCCATCGGTGATGGGAACGCGTCGTCGACGCTGAGTGAACAGCCCCGATTTCTCGCGAAGTTCCGCAGGAATTGCCGACATCCACCGCGATGTTGGCTTTCATTTCATCCTCGCTTCGTGCCGCTCGTTGTTCCCGTCGTTGCCTCGCGAACGCTGCCTCGCGCCCTCGCGCGCGGGTCGCTTCTTCGTACCTCGCGCACGCGGCGGCCGCGGTCGTTGCGCTGATCGCAACCGCGGCAACGGCTTCGCAGGCCGTGGCTTCAGAAGCGGTCGCGTCAGAAGCGGGGATGTCGAAGAGTTTGCTGCGGAGTTCGGTGCACGAAACGCCGCTCGAGCGTCTCCAACACGCGCTGCATCAATTCACGATGTGGGCGAATTGGGCCGAAATGATCGCAGGCGTTGGCCTCGCGGTCGCACTCGCGTCGCTCCTTGCCTATCACCCGCGTTCGTCGCGACGTCGTGATCTCGCGGAAGCGACGGAAGAGCGCAAGACGCTCGTGATTCTTGGCGTGATTGGTGCGGTGGTCTCCGCGCTCGTGGTGATCGATCAGGCGATGGCGTTTGTGATCTTCGGCATCGGTTCGCTGATTCGCTTCCGTACCGTCATCGGAAACCCACACATGACCGGCCGCGCGATTTTGGTCGTCGTGATCGGGCTCGCCTGCGGACTGACGCAGTTCATGACCGCGATCATCGTGGCCGCCGCGGGTTGGATCGTGATTTGGTGGCTGCACGCGCGCCGCGCCGCGAGCATCAAGGTGCGAGTTCCTGCGGGTGCTGATCGCGCGAAGGCGCAGTTGGTGGTCTCGGAAGCGCTGCGCGCGATGCGCTGCCGCGTGATTGGTCAACGCGTTGGCGGTTCGGGTCGCTCGTTCACCGTTGCGGCGAATGTCCCGTCGACGCTCGGCGATCAACTCGTCTTGGAGAGCATCGCGTCGACGCTCCTCCCCGAGTTTGGCCGCTGCGAAGTCGAAATGCGCGGCGACTGATCGCACGGCGCCTGCGTTTCACTGACGCGCCGCGGCAGCTTTCGATCGCACTCCGCCGCGTTGCATCACGATGGATTGCAGTCGGCGGTTTCCCTCCCGCATGCTCGCCCACGCAAACCCGCTAGTCTGCACCGATGCACGTGCACGCTGACGATTCGCCGCACGACGATCACGCGTCCGAGTCGGGCGCGGCGGGCGCAGCCACGCACACGCCGGGCCCGTACGCCGAGCTCCTCTGGCCCGCGATCGCGGGCGCCGCGCTTGCCGCAGGGTTCTTCCTCGATCGTGCGTCGGGTGTGGACGCCACAACAGGCGAAGTCCCGACCGGCGAAGCCGCGCACATCGCGCTGCGTTACGCCGCCTACGCCTGCTACGCGGTCGCGTACGGCGTCGGCGGTTGGGAAGCGACGCGCGACGGCCTCAAGCAACTCTTCCGTGGCCGACTCGACATCGACTTCCTCATGGTGGCCGCCGCGATCGGTGCCGCACTCGTCGGCGAGTTCGCGGAAGGCGCACTGCTTCTTTTCCTCTTCTCACTCGGCCACGGGCTTGAGCATCTCGCGCTCTCCCGCGCGCGATCGGCCGTCAGCGCACTCGCGCGCCTCGCGCCGAAGTTTGCCCGCGTGCGCGCCGCCGACGGCAGCGAACGCGAGGTTCCCGTCGAGAAGATAGAGCCCGGCAATCTCGTCGTTGTGCGGCCAGGCGAGCGGATCGCGGCCGACGGAAGCGTTGCGGAAGGGCGCTCGGGCGTCGATCAGAGCCCGCTCACGGGTGAGAGCATGCCGGTTGAGAAGGAGCCGGGCAGCGAGGTCTTCGCAGGAAGTTTGAACGGCGACGGCGCACTGGTTGTGAAAGTCTCGCGTCGTGCGGGCGAAACGCTCGTTGCGCGCATGGTGAAACTCGTCGCCGAGGCGCAGGCGTCGAAATCGACCGCCGAACGCGCGGCCGAGCGTTTCACGCGCATCTACGTGCCGTGCGTCCTCGTGGCGACGGGCGCCGCGATTGTGGTGCCGCCGCTCGTGGGTTGGCTCACGTGGAACGAAGCGTTTCTTCGCGCGATGAGCATGCTGATCGGCGCGTCGCCCTGCGCGCTTGCGATCTCGACACCCGCGGCGGTGCTCGCGGGCCTCGCGCGTGCGGCGCGCGGCGGTGTCCTCGTCAAAGGTGGCGCGCACCTCGAGTCGCTCGGGCTCGTGCGCGCGGTGGCTGTCGACAAGACGGGCACGATCACGCGCGGACGCCCCGAAGTCGCGGAGATCGCGTGCATGCCGGGCGTCGACGAGCGCGAACTGCTGCGCGTCGCGGCGGCGGTCGAGTCGGTGTCGAGCCATCCGATCGCGCATGCGGTCGTCGTCGCGGCGGCGGCACGTGGCATCGAAGTGCCGCCTGCAATCGATGCGGCGGCGGTGAAGGGGAAGGGCGTCGAGGCGACGGTCGATGGCGTGCGCGCGGGTGTCGGTCGCGCGAAACTCTTCGAAGGTCACGCGGTTCTGCGGGCGAACGGCGATGTTGAGGCACTTGCCCGAAGAATCGAGTCGCGCGCGATGACCGCGATGTCGGTCGTCCATGGCACGCGTGCGCTCGGCGCGATCGGCGTGCGTGACGCGCCGCGCCCGGAAGCGAAGGCGGTCGTCGCCGCGCTTGCCGCGCAGGGCTGCACGGTGACGATGCTCACCGGCGACAACGCGGCGACGGCGAAGGCGGTCGCGGCCGAAGTCGGCATCGCGGAGTCGGCGGTGGCGGCGGGACTCATGCCCGAAGACAAGATCGCACGGATCAAGGCACTTGTTGCTGAGCATCACGCGGTGGCGATGGTGGGCGACGGCGTGAACGATGCGCCGGCGCTTGCGGCGGCCACCGTCGGGATCGCGATGGGCCACGGCGGCACCGACGTCGCGCTCGAAGCCGCCGACGTCGCGCTGATGCAGGACGACCTCACGCGACTTCCGTTCGCGATCGATCTCGGCCGCGCCACGCGCACGATGATCCGGCAGAACGTGATCTTCTCGATGGGCGTCGTGATCGGGCTCATTCCGCTCACGCTCTTTGGCATCGTGCCTCTCCCGATCGCGGTTGTTTGCCACGAGGGCAGCACCGTGCTCGTCGCGCTGCACGGGCTGCGGTTGCTCTCGCGGCGCGATCGGTTTGCAGGCGGTGCGGCCACGACAGGCACCCTGACATCAGCAGCCGCAACTCTCACCGCGCGGTGATGATGCGCACGATCTCGTCGATACCTTCATCGACGCCGAAGCGACCTTCTTCTTCGAGGAGCTCGCGCACGCGTGCACGCAGTCGCGTGGTGACGCCGCGCACGAGTTCGGCCATCTGCTGGCGCGTCAGGCCGTATTCGTGGTCGCCGGCGCGGTCAAACTTCTCGACGAGTTCGCCCTAGGCGAGGCCGTCGAGCGAGTGGCGGCGAAAGATCTCCCACGCGCGG
>JAIXVI010000151.1 GCA_027483065.1 Planctomycetaceae bacterium | reverse complement strand
CCCAACCGATGGAACAAACGGCGAGACC
Source organism: Planctomycetaceae bacterium (assembly GCA_027483065.1). Lineage (GTDB taxonomy): Bacteria > Planctomycetota > Phycisphaerae > Phycisphaerales > SM1A02 > QWPT01. Next base: position 11,074 of record JAIXVI010000151.1, on the reverse strand, counting down.
GATGGAGCCGATACCACCGACGGAGCTGGCGAAGACGAACCGACTCGTCCAGCGACGGAACTCGATGTTTCGTGCGACGTCGTGACTGCGCGCATCCTCGCGCTGATGGAACAAAGCGATGCGAAGTTGGACGTTGAGATCTATGCAGCACTTTTCGCACCTCGCGTAGGCGAGGACGGCGGTGACTTCGTGGAAGGCGTTTCGATCGCATGCGCCATTGCCGCGGGTGATGTTGATCTCGACGGCACGGTGACGCCAACCGACCTTGTCACATTCCTCGCCGCGTGGGCTGCGAACGATCACTTCTCCGGCGATGTCAATCGCGACGGCTTCGTCGACGCGATCGATTTCGCAGTCGTCTACGAACGCATCCTGCTCGCGTCGCGCGATGCGTCGGGAACGCATGAGTAAACAAATGCGTACCTGAAACCACCGCGCACCCCGCGGAGGTTCAACGCCTGAAACCAACACCCAACGAAGAAGGCCGTCTCACCGACGGCCTTCTTTCTCACATCGCTCGACGCAAATCTCAGAATCGCAGGTGTGCCGCGCGATCAGCGGGAGGCGCGATGTTCAGAATCGCGCGCGCGAGTGCGAGGTCGTCTTTCGTCGTGATCTTGAGGTTGCGCGGGTCACCCTCGACGACCAACACCTGTTCTCCGAAGCGCTCGATCACACTTGCATCATCGGTCGTGCCGACGAGATCAACTTTCTTGTAGGCCTCGCGCAAGAGTGCCGCGTCGAAGACCTGCGGAGTCTGCACAGCGAAGAGGTTCTCGCGTGACACCGTTTCCACGACTGGTCGACCGCTCGACTGTTCGCGTCCGACGTCACCGAGAATCATGTCGGCAATCGCGTCGTCCGCGGCAGCCGAAACCATTTCCTTCCCGCAACGTTTGAGCGTATCGCGCACAGCCACACCTGGAACCACGGCCTTTGCGACCTGAGCCGCTGCGAAGATCCGATCGAGCATTTCGTTCCCAACGCAAGGACGCGCGCCGTCGTGGACGGCGATGTGCGTCACATCGTCGGGCAACTCCGCAATGGCTCGCGCGATCGACTCCCACCGCTCGGCGCGACCGCCCTCGACAATACGCGCCCCGTTGAAGCCAAGAGCTGGTCCGAAGCGCGCGCGAAATGCCTCGAGGTCGTCCGGCGGTCCGGCAACGACAATCGCCGCAACTTCATCACGCTTGACGAAGGCTTCCACCGTGCGAAGCAGGACCGCACGGCCACCCAGATCCTGCGAGAGTTTGTCGCCCTCTCCAAAGCGGGTACTTCGCCCAGCCGCCGCGATGATGACTCCGATGCGCATGCCGCGATGGTACCGAGGGCTTGCGCCTCACGCGGCCACTTCGCGCACCGTCGCCACATCGGCGAGATCCTGCACCTTGCCGCCAGCCACGCGGAATTGCAGATTTCGGCTCTCATCCCACGTGATCGAAACGGGCCCCTTGACCGTCGAGTTGAAGCGCGCCTCGCGCGTCCCGACATGAATCGTCGTCCCAGCGTGGATCGCTTTGTGAACGTCGATCTGCACGGTTCGCCGCATGCCATTGTCGACGAGGAGGCGTTGTCGCTCCTCCTCAAGAAGACGAATACGGCGGCGAACTTCCGCGATCTCGAAGGCGAGTTCCGTGAGACTTTCCTTCTCGGCAGCGGTTGCCTTGGTCCCGCGTTCAGTAATCTCGAATTGCTTTTCCTCGAGCGGCGCGACCTGCCGCGAGAGCTGCTTGACGAGCGTTGCGATCTTCGCCGCGCGCGCGAGTTCAAGTGGCATTCCGCCAACGCGCAGCGACGTCTTCGCCCCACCTTCGGTACCGATCGCTTCGGCTCGCACCGCGCCGCCCACGACCACGTGGCCACCGACGAGAGCGCCGCGCGCGATCTTGAGATCGCCGCCAATCAGAAGTTCGCAACCGACGATTTCGCGATCGACCGCGAGCGATCCACGTACGCGCCCGCGCACACCGTTGAGGTACGCAGTATCGGCGCAACCATCGACCAAGAGATGACCCTGATTGCGTGCAGCAACGCCGCGTTCGCCACGGAAGTCTCCGCCAACGACAACATCCGCAGCCTCGACAAGGCCGCGCACGGTGACGTCGCCGGTCGCCTTCAACGTGAAATTGTCACGAACACCATCGGCGACTTTGACCGAGCCGACGAAATCGATGTTGCCGGTCGAGAAGTCGACCGCGCCGGAAACATCCATGGCGTCGACGACCGCGATCTTGAGGCGTGCAAGCGAGAGTACGCCGTCTTTCAACGCGCGAATCGTGCCATCGGCCTCGACTTGAACGCTCTCATCAGGTGCGAGCGCGAGTTTGCGCCCACGACGCGCCGCGATCGTTCGTCCGCAGACATCGCGACCATCGACCCCTTCACCGGGCGGGTGAATTCGGCCGAGCGCTTCGTTCGCCGCGACCTTCAATCGCTTGATGCGGTTGTAGTGATCGATCGGAGTTGCTTGGTGAAGTGCTTCCGCTTCGGCGGCATCCTCCACAGGTGCATCTGGCGCAAATGCTGGACTCCACTCAATCCATGCGGCCGCTCCGTCAACCGCGCGCTCTGCTTGCGCGATTGGGCCCGCGGTAGGGCCACGTTCTGCTTCAAGCGCGAGCGACGGATCCATCGACGCGAACTCCGCGAGTCGCGCTGCATGCATGTCCGCAAGTGCGCGTACCGCGTCGTCCACCGCGCGATCCACAAGGACACCGCGCTCGCGCACCAGTGCGACGAGCGCTTCGTGTGTCACCACTTCGCTTGCCGACTCAAATGGAATCTCAAGCGTCGCAAGCGCGCCACCTTCAAGAAGGCGCACGATCGGAAGTCGTTCAGTCGCGACAGAATTGGCTTGTGACATGAAAAACTCGATCCACAAAGCCTCAACACACCTGAGCTCGACCAGCGCTTACGCGGCCTTCGTCCGCGAGAGCGTCTCGTTGATCCGCTGCGACAACACATCAGGCGTGAATGGCTTCACGACATAGTTGTTGACACCGGCCTTGATCGCTTCGACGACGCGGGTCTTCTCCGCTTCGGTGGTCACCATCACAACTGGGCTCTTTCCACCTTGCGCGCGATAGTTCTTGACGAAGGTGATACCGTCCATGTTGGGCATGTTCCAGTCGACAAGCAGGAGTTCAGGCGCGAAGGCGCTGACCTTCGAGAGCGCGTCTTGACCGTCGCAGGCTTCCTCGATTTCCTTGAAACCAAGTTGCATCAGAATGTTGCGCTGAATGGTGCGCATCGTCTTCGAGTCATCAACAAGCATGACTTTCATGGGGAACTCCTTCTCAAGCGGCCTGCGCCGACGTGCTGGTGGAATTGGAAGTATTGGTGGTCGCACTTGTGGCGGTCGGATGCGCCACGACGCGCGCGTTCTTCATCGCAACTTCGACCGAAAATGCGCCCGCGGGACATTCGAATGGAATGGTGATGCACAGCGCATCACTCGGCTGCTGCACTTTGTGACCACGGCCGATCACGACCGACGGGCACGAGATCGAGACGTTCTTGCCTTCGAACTTCGCTTTCGCCGCACCAGAGATCATGTTGACGAGTTCGCCGATCGCGTCGGCAAAGTCGGGCGACGAAGGGTCCATATCCATGCCCGTGAAGGCGCGAATCACGTTGCAAGCGGTCGTCGTTGGGAACGACAGCACCACCATGCCTTGCACATCACCGGACATACCGATGATGCCGCTGACCTCGTTCTCAAATCGAGGAACGACACAACAGGCGTAGGGCTTTCCTGCGGTAACACCGAGCGAAAGCATCGTGCGAAAGACGTCGTTGGTACTCACGACGAAGGCGGCGATTGAAGATGCGTCCATAGGCCTCCTCGCGCGGCGAACGGGTCCATTCCCGATCGGAGCGCGTGTCCACATGGGGACACGGCGGAATCGGCGGATCGCACGCGCAACTTCGGCCGCGCGCTTGTGTTCGTGCGCGATCACCCCAAAGCGGGGAGGATGCCTACCTCTCCCAGCGATCGAGGGCGCGAAAGGGTATGAGCGGCGAGGGCGCTGTGCGATCGATCAACACCAAGACGCCATCGCGGCGCCGAAGGTGACGCTGCCGATGTACTTCAGATTGTCCCAACGACCAGAACGGTCCAGACGCTGCGCGAATCACCGCTCGCTGCACAGGGTTACTTGGAGGACGGGCTCTTTGGTGATGCGCCCTTCGGCGACGCAGCCTTCGACGATGCATCATCCGACGTTGAAGGCTTCATCGCCGCCGCATTCGCCGCGCCGTCCGCTTCGAGCAGCGCGAGCACGCTCATCGCGGTGCCGAAGCTCGCGCTGCGCGGGAAGACGCGGTCGTTCCACGTGCCGTCGGCGTCGCGCACTTTGAAGAGGAGTTCGCGGAACTTCGTGCGATTCGCCGCGCGTTCCGCTTCGGGCAGCAACTCAATCGCCGCAGCCGCGTGCGTAAAGGCGTAGAAGAAGTAGTACGGCGCCACGCCGTAGGGAGCGACGTGCGTGCCCGTCTTCTTACGGCGCTTCTCGAGTTCAGGCCAGAACTCGAAGAACTTCTCAACTGCAAAGCGCACGCGCTTCTCGTCGCCCTTCCCTGCGCGCGCAAGTGCGGTTTCGACCGCGCACATACGGCCAATCGCGCCAGGAATCTGCCCCGCGTCATCGCGCGTCTGCCGTGACGCGTTGTACGCCACGTAGCCTGAATCACCGCGCGTGATCTCAAGTGCCTTCACCGTGCGTGCGATGAGTTCATCACTCACGTCGAGGCCCGATTCCTTCGCTTCGATCAGCGCGAACAGACACGGCGCGGTCATGAACGGCGACGTCGGACAAGGGTTGTCGATACCCGGCCCGCGCGCGTATTGCCACCCACCAACCTGCGGAATCTCCGTCTTCTTGAGGGCATCGAGATAGAACGCGATCGCCGCGTCGACTGCAGACTTCTGCGTTTCGCCGACGGCCCCCGCCTTCTTCGCCGCAACAAGGAAACGCAGTCCGTAGCAGTGCGCCCAACCGCGCACGTCGTAGTTGCCGCCGTACTCGGGCGAGAGCAACGGCTCGTCCTTCGACTTCGCGACGAAATCAATCGCACGCGAGATTGCATCCTTGCGCGCCGCGTCGTCGGCGAAACCCGGCGCCGCGAGCAGCGCCATCGAAGCGATCGAGGTGCCGCCGACGCGATAGCCGTATGGAATCTTGCCACCGACGCGATAGACGCCTTCGTAAGGCCACTCCGCGGCGACATCCGCGCCGGGGCCCTTCTCCTGCATGGCGACGATCTTGGCAACTCCCGTTGCGATCGCCTCGGCGTCGGTCGGAGTCGTAGCAGCGAAGAGAACGGCGGCAAAGCAAGCGAGCATCCGCGCAATGTAACTCAACGCGAGAGAATTTCGCACCACAGCGAGGTCGGAATCAACGACGCTACGTCGCATGCACGCCCTCCTCTTTGCCGTGTTCGCCCTCGCTTCGCCCGCTTGCGTTGCGCCTCCTGCGAGTACCGCCGCGGTCGCGCCGACGTCCGCAGATCATGACGCGCGCGACTTCGCCGCGTGGAAGCATCACGGCACGATGTACCTCCTGACGACGCCGGAGGGCGCAGATCTGCCCGCGGGCGCGGTGATCGAGGGCTTTCCGCTCTTGGTCCGGCTCGATCGCGACTTCCTCGACTTTTCGCAGTGTGCGGCTGACGGCGCCGACATCCGCTTCTCGGCCCACGATGGAACACCGCTCGCGCACCGCATCGAAGAGTGGGACGCCGCGAATGGCTCTGCGTCGATTTGGGTGCGCATCCCACGGATCGAAGGGAACGCGCGGCAGGCGCTGCGCGTTCACTGGGGGAACGCCAACGCAGCGAACGCGTCCGATGGCAAGGCCGTGTTCAACGAAAGCAACGGCTTCTGCAGCGTGTGGCACATGGATGAACCGGTGGCCGACGACACAGGCAGCGTGCCATCGCGCGATGAAGGCACAACCGCGACGCAGGGCATCGTCGGCGCGGCACGTCACCTTGCTGGCGGACAGGGCGTCTTCGCCGGCGACGACATCACGACCTATCCGAAAGGCCTGGGGCCGATGTCGACAAGCGCGTGGTTCCGCGCCGAGCGCGTGAACGGCACCGTCGTTGGTTGGGGCAAAGAGAAGCGACCCGCGAAGGTGATGATGAACTTCCTCAGCCCGCCGCGTATCGCGATCCAGTGCTACTTCGCCGATGTCGACGCAGAGTGCCCGCTTGCAACCGACGAGTGGTACCACGTGGTGCACACCTATGCGCCGAACGATTCGCGGGTGTACGTCAACGGTCGGCTCGAGGGCTCGTCGCAGCCTGAACTCGACATCCCCGCGACTTCATCGCTGTGGATCGGCGGCTGGTACGGGAACTACAACTTCGTCGGCGACGTCGACGAGGTGCGCATCGCGCGCGTTGCGCGCTCGGCTGATTGGGTGAAGCTCGAGTACGAAAATCAGAAGCCGATGCAGACGGCGGTCGGGCCGATCGTCGCGGCGGGCGACGAGTTTGCGCTCAACGATGAGTCGATCACGGTGGAGGAAGGCGCGCGCGCGACGGTTCGTGGACAAATCGGCGGCGCGCAAAAAATCGTGTGGACGCTCGTCCGCGGCGACGCGCGCACGATCGTCGCGACCGACCGCGCCGCGTGCACGTTCGATGCAGGACGCGTGAGCGGCGACACGCAGGCCTCGCTCGAGTGCACGGTTGTCCGCGCGGACGGCGTTGCGACGAAGTCGGTTGCGATCACCATCAAGGAAACGATTCCCGATCCTGCGTTCACGCTTCATGCACCCGCGACTTGGGACGGTCGCCGCACGATCATGGTGACGCCGAAGATGCGAGGATCGACCGCCGGCGAACTTCGCGTGAAGTGGACCGTCGGTGATATCGCTGTCACCCACGAGGCGGTTCCCGCGCCGGATGCAACTGATGCGTCGGATGCGTCAGGCGAATCGGACACGTCGCCCGGCGCGCTGCGACTCACGCGCGCACAGAACAGCGGCACCGTCACCGTGACGGCGACCATCGACAATGGTGGCGCGCCCGTGTCCGAAAGCGTGACGATCGCAGTTCGCGAGCCCGCGCGCGATGCGTGGGTGTACCGCACCCCCGCTGCCGACGAACAACCGGAAGAGGGCCAGTTCTACGCCCGCGACGACAAGAACGAGGCGCGGCTCGTGTGGAACGGTCGGCTCGGGACAGCATCGACCGATGCTGCCGCCACGATCGAGAGCGTCTTCCTGCGCGTGTTCGCCGACGGCAAGCCATTTGCGAACGCGCGCGCGAAGCCCGCTGCAGATGGCAGTTACGCGCTCTCGGCAACGCTGAAGCCCGGGCTCGTTCGCTACAGCGCCGAGTTTGGCACGACTTCGGCCGGCAAGGACACCGTCGTCCGCACCGTCGGCAACCTCGTCTGCGGCGACGCGTTCGTGATCGACGGCCAGTCGAACGCCGTCGCGACCGATTGGGGCGAGGGCGACTTCCCCGAAACGAGCGAGTGGATCCGCAGTTTCGGCGCGACCGGCGGCGAACCGGGCAGCGTGCGCTGGGGCAACGCCGCGCGCAAGGCGCGCGAAGACAAACTCGCGATCGGCTACTGGGCCTTTGACCTCGCGCAGTATCTCGTTGAACGCCACAAGGTTCCGATCTGCATCATCAACGGCGCCGTGGGCGGCACGCGCGTCGACCAACACCAGCGCAGCGCGAAGAACCCTGAGGACCACGGCACGATCTACGGCCGCCTCCTTTGGCGCGTACGCCAAGCGCGGCTCGAAGACGGCGTCCGCGGAATCTTCTGGCACCAAGGCGAGAACGACCAGGGCGCAGACGGTCCCACCGGCGGCTACGGATACGAAACTTACCGCGAGCTCTTCCTGAAAATGGCCGGATCATGGCGCGAGGACTACCCAAACATCCAGCATTTCTACATGTTCCAAATCTGGCCGAAGGCGTGCGCGATGGGCCGCGACGGCTCGGACGCTCGACTGCGCGAGGTGCAACGCACGCTGCCGCAAGCGTTCGCGCGCATGAGCATCATGTCGTCGCTCGGCATCGAACCTGAAGGCGGTTGCCACTATCCGGCGGAGGGCTACGCGCAGATGGCGCGGCTCATCGCGCCGCTCGTCGAAGAGTTCAATTACGGCGTGCGGCCAACGAGCTCGATCACACCACCGAACCTCGTGCGCGCGCGCTTCGCGAGCGACACGCACGACGCGGTCGTGCTTGAGTTCGACCAACCCGTGCGTTGGGACCACGCGCTTGCGTCGCAGTTCCGACTCAACGGTGCAGAGACGGAGTACGTTTCAAGCAGCACCGACGGCGCGGGCTCCACCGTGACGCTGCGGCTTGCGTCCCCCACCAACGCGCGAACCATCAGTTACATCGACGGTGACCGATGGAGCCAGAAGTCGATTCTGCGCGGAGCGAACGGTATCGCCGCGCTCACGATCTGCGAGGTTCCGGTTGAACCGAAGAGGTAGCGCAAGCCGCGCGCGCGAGAAACCTCACGCACCTCGCAAATACTTCACGAGGAAGTTCGTCTGCCGATCCTTCGCATCGCTTGAGAATCGCCCGAAACCCGAGTGTTCATGCGGGGCGCCGGTCTCACCGTACTCGTGCATGTCGACCATGTTCGCGAGGCCGCGCGCACGCAGCGCCTCGACGAATTCACGCTGCCCTTCGACCGCAACCCATGCATCGAGCGTGTTGTGCAAGATGAGAAGCGGAATTGCGCGCCAACCATCGAGATGCTGAATCGGATCGAGCCGCGCCGCGCGCGGTGGATCGAACATCGCACGATTGCGTTGCCACGCGAACGAACCTGTCGTGCACTCAACGGCCGCTGCGCAAAACGCGTGCGGAGTGCAAAGCCGAATGAGCGTCGCCATCCCGCCGGCACTCATGCCACCGAGCGCGACGCGATGCATGTCGAACCAGCCGGTCGCGCGCATCGCCTCGACCACCGCATCGATCTCGCCTGCCATCTGCTCCACAAACTCGAGCGTGCGTTCGGGTTGTTGCAGCGCGTCGTCGAAGCGCGCGCCGTGGCCGGGCAAGTCCAACGCAACCGAGGCGATCCCCGCGCGCACAAGTCGCAAGTAACGGCCAGGATCGAGTTCCTTGTTCGCGGTTCGCCCGTGCATCCAGACGAGCACTGGTGCCGGCGCGCCGTGCAGCGCCGTGTCCGCCATATCGGCTGCATCCGCCGCGAACGCTGGATGCACCACAAGCGCCGGAACGCCCGCGAACGTACAGAGCCGCGACTTCTCCCGAACGCTCGACGGCAACGCACCGAACGCCTCAGGCATGCGCGGATTCTCCGTCGCTCGTCGCATTGGACGATGCCGCGTCATCTGCGCGCGCGGAGTCGGGCATGTAGAGATAGACGAACATGTCGTCCTTGTACTGGTGAACTTCAGGGCCGAGGAAACCCGGAATCGTCTTCTCAGGTTCATCGAGATCGACCGGCGTGCGCAACACGAGGAAACCCTTGGAGGCGAACAACGCGCGCGTCCGCGCCGCTTGCGCCATGACGAGCTTGCGCGTCGCAGGCTCGATCATCAAGACGTACGGCGGATCCATGAAGACGAGATCGACGGGCTTCGGACTGCGTGCAAGCGCCGTCGGGCCGAGCGCATCGGCCTGCAACGCCGTCACGCGATCCTCGCACTTGAGCGTCTTCACGTTGTGTTCGAGGTATCGGAAGACATCGCGATCGCGTTCGACCATGACGACTTCTGCCGCGCCGCGACTTGCGCATTCGAGGCCCACCGTGCCGATGCCTGCGAAGAGATCAAGAACGCGAGCGCCCTTGAACCAACCGTGCAACATCGCAAACACAGACTCCTTCACGCGTGCCGTCATCGGACGCGTGACATCTTCGCCTTCAGGTGAAAGCAGAATGCGAGATCGGAAGTCGCCAGAAATGATTTTGACCACGCGGCGAGTGTAACGCGTCAGCGTGGCGCGTTTGGCGTCGCAGCGGATGAGCCCGCGGGAGCAAGCGAGTTTGCGGGAGCAGCGGTTGCGGGAATCGCACTCGCCGTACCTGAAGTCGCGGGCGTTGCGACCGAACCGGCCTTGAACGGCGATTCGCCGCGCCAGATCTTCTCGCCGTTTCCGCGTGCGACAATGGCGCGCACAAACGCGTCATATTCCGCAGAGATGCGCGGCAAATCTTCCGCGAAATACTCACGCAACACCGCGGGGCCAACTTGTCGACCGATCGCCATGCGACGCTCGTTGCGCGTGCCTGCGCGGCTTGATTCCCACAACGTTCCCGCGATGCGCCCTTCGACCGCGTCAGAGAGCAAACGCTCGAGTCCACGGCGGTAGCGGCCGCCTTCACCCTCGTTGAGGAAGTGAACGAGCGCCCAGACTTGCGCGTAGTACCCGAGCAGCGTGGTGCGACCATTCGCGAGCGCGTCTTGCGGCGTGCCCTGCACGAGTTCTTCGAGCGGAATCAAGCGATTGCGTGCGACCACATCGCGCAATTCACCGAAGCGTTCGAAGTTGCGCCACGGGATAAATGTGGGCGGAGCGCCGTCGACGCCACCACGCACACCTTCCATGTAGCACGCGATGCCTTCCTCAAGCCACACAGGTAATGAGTGGCGGAAGACGCGCTGCGTGTACGCGTGCCAACCTTCATGCGACGCGATCGTAAAGGTGTCCCAACGCCCGATGTCGTAGAGCACCGCGTCGCCCTCGACGGTGTAACCGCCGCGACCGATCTTTTCGTACATCGCTGCTTCTTGGGGGAGCCGTTCGCGCGTGTAGCCGAGCCATTCCGTGCGCGAGCCGAAGAGGAAGACCTCGATCGGCTCGTCGGGTGCTGGAAGCGGAACGAGTGCACTTCGATAGTGATCAAGCGCGGTGGGCAGGAAGATCTGCATGCGCTCGCGAATGACCGGATCGCGCAAGGTCGAATGCACGCGGTGCGTGCCAATATCAATGCACTCGCCATTCTTGCCAGCGAAGGACCAAGGCTCGATGATGGGCTCGGTGCGCCGGAGATCGTTCTTCACGGCGGCCGGCGCAGCCGGAGAGGCCGATGGAACCGATGGCGGCGTCGAACTGG
>JAIXVI010000016.1 GCA_027483065.1 Planctomycetaceae bacterium | reverse complement strand
TGCATCAACATTCTTCGGAATGCGCCGCAGTACTTGTCGCAAGCACATCTTGCCTTCCATCCCGCGCATCTCGGGCAGATGTTCCTCAATCCACTTCATGTAGAGGAAGTCCACAGCTGCGGATAAATCGAGGTCGTCATCCGCGTCACTCTTTATGTCACCATCGAGCATCGCTTGGAAAATCTCTGCGTCGACTTGGACGGAAGTCCCGCCGAACGAGATCTCCTCACGATCGAGCGCGTCCGATTCTGAGTCCTCAACCTCTTCAACCTCTTCTTCTTCAAGCTCGTCCGCATCTTCGATGAGTTCTTCCTCGTAATCTTCTTCTTCGTAGTCCTCTTCGCTGTCGAATTCGTCAGATGCGTCGTCGTCGAACGATCCGCGCAAAATCGATATCCGACGCGATCGGCACGAGCGTATGGACTCCCACGGAAGTGCGTGCGGCACCAGTCTTCGGTGATCATCGAGCGCGTTTGTTCGAGTTCGAAGCGACCTAGCCGACATGTCCATCTCACTTTCTCCGTGCTTCGCGCATGCGCGGCACGGTTTGCTCGCGCGTCGCGCGCAAGGCGTTGATTATCTTTTGGTCTGGGACTTCGGTGCACGCATCAACTCGGTGCGCACGCTGTGACTTCACGCGGCAAACGCAACACGCCACGCATCCTCGAGCGACGCGGCCCACGTGGCGCGCGCACACGCGAGAAACACCGCTTCATGCGGCACGAACACAGCGTGTGCGGGTTGGCGTGCGCCGTTTGGAAAGATGGGTTCAGACGATCCCGATGATCGATCGGGTTTGAGGTAGTTCCAACCCGACGGCAAGAGTCGCGTGCGTGGTCGCGGTTCGTCGGCCGGAAGGCAGACCCCACCGACACCCGTCGCAGAGCCGACCACGATCGCTGCGCTTCCACGATGTGCGATGAACATCGCATTGAGATAGCCCGTTGGATTCGGCGCAACTTCGACGGCGAGTGGATACGCCGACTCGCAACTCGACGGCAACGCGCATCGCCAGACCGTTGCGGCGATGCCCCACGACTCTGCCGCGGCGACCCACGACGCGAGTTCGCCGCGGCACACGCCCGCCACATCACGGACACGCTCCGCGCGCGCGAACGCTGTTTCGCGCGTCGCTGACAGCCACACGCGCACAGCCGCGCGATTGTCTGCTCCTGGAATGACCGCTGGGACTCCGACAACGAGTTCGCCGTCGTGCCACGCGAGAAACGGCGCGAGCATGGGATGCGGAAGCGCGATGCGCCTCGCAAGTGTTTGCTTGGCGATATGGATCGCGCGCTCGAGTTCCGACGCGCTTCCTTGCCACGTCAGCGCGTGCGAATCGTTCGCCAACACGACCTTTCGTGCAGCTTGCAGCGTCGGTCGCAGCGCTTCATCAAACGTATTGGGCGCGATCAAGAAGACGCGCTCGATCCAACCACCCTCAGGATTCGCGGCCGACCCCCGCGCTTGAGATGCGAAGTGATCCGCGGCAGCCTGCTGCAACGGCGCGAGTTGTGAGATGTCTATCGCGCTACCAGAGTCCGCAGACTTTGGGCTTTCGTCTGGCGAACTCTCCTGACTCAAATCTGCGTTGTGCGAATTCACGCTGAGCACTCCTCTGAACGGCACACCGTTCAAATCAGAGAAGTACATCCCGGCGATGCGCACACCGCCCGATCGGGCACCCGATCAGGCAAGGGCACAGCGCTCGCATGCGCGAGGTTGACGGCGCATTCCCCCATACACAGGGCGCCGTCCGCATCGTTCTGGCACCGTACTTCAGGCGTTCTGCCTCGCGGCCGGTTGCCGGAGCGCGCACCGTTTGCGCGGCGCGCACATCGCTCGGGATGCACTTCAGGTTGTCGCGGGGCGCGCAGATGACGCAACATGCGGCGGATGAACCGCGCGCACCGCATCAGCATCGAGAGGGAGATCCTCGATTTTGCTCGTTTTTGGCTGTTTTTCAGCCAGTTTCGAGCCGCATCATTGGTGGCACCGTGGTCGGATCGGACTCGGTTGCCGAGCGGGCGAACCCGCTCTCTGGATGCTGACGCGGCGAGTATACAGGCACTCTCGCTCAAGCCAATTTCCTCACGACTTTCTTTGGCAGAATTCACAGATTGTCGACGGGCGGCCTGCGTGGGCGCTGTTCAAACGTTGTCCGACCACGCGTCTCGCATGAGGCTCGCGTGTGTGGAACACGTACGTCACGCATCAGACACGCCGCACTGCGGCGACAAGGAATTCAAACCATGAACCAGTTCAGCCACGTCTCCCACAAACTCGAGTTCGCGCCTCGCACGTCTGTCGTCTCCGCGCGTCTGCGTTCGATGGCCACGCTGCTCGTTGCGACCGCGATCCCCGCGATGCCGCTTCTCTTGACGAACACCTGCGAAGCCCGTGTTTCGATGGCATCGCCGATGCAAGACACGCTCGACGCCAAAATGGTTGAAGAGTATCGAGCCATGTTGCGTCAGCGACTTTCGCAACTCACAACGCTCCGACGATTGCCTGAAGTGACAAGTGATCCAAACGTGAGTGCGCTCATGAAGAGTGAGTTCGAGCGCATCCTTCAACTTCTCAAGTCGAATCCACTCCGATGCACCTCGAGTGAGTACGACGATCTTGGTCGCGCGATCGAAGAGGCGTCCACCTCGTACGCGAAGGCGTTCGAAGATGTGCAGCCAGCCGACGATGCTGCGGTGCAGGCTCTGAAGCAAATCCGCGAGCAACTCAAGCAACTGCGCGCGCGCTACTCCCAGGTGGCTCTCCCCACCGACGAACGCGAAACGCTTCGGAATCAGATTGTGGATCTCGAAATGAAGCTCGCGCAATCGCCGCTCAGTGCGTACACCATCGTCAACGTTCAGATTCCAAACGAGCTCTTTGAGTCATCGGCGATCTTTCATGATTTGACCTCGACCACGAGCAGGAGAGGGCTTTTAAACACGACTCGCCAGACTTCCACCGGCATCGATGAAGTCATGAATCAGATGGCACTCACCCTCGCCGGACTTCAATCGATGGCTGAGATCACGCGATCGAACTTTCTTCCCGATGTTTCGATTGCAGGTCCTGCATGGGAAGTCACCGAAGCAAAGAAACTGCTCGAAACAAAAGCGAACGAGATCGCTCAACGGGTGAGCGACGTGCGACGCGAGGCGTTCATGAACAGCCAACGCGAAACTCTCGATCGCCAACGCCACCTTGCCTCCGAAGTTGAAAGCCGCCTGATCACGATCGATTGGAAGGGCGGCACCTTGGCCGAACTTCTCGACACATGCCGCGGAACACGGATGAACGTTGTGCTTGCTGGCGGCGTTGCGACTGCGAACGCGATTATCCCGAGTTTGTCTGTGCGCGATGTCGAGCCTTCGGTGTTCTTCCGTGCGCTTGCAACGACGCCGCTCGAAGACGGTCGCTCCCTTAGTGTCGTAATCACCGAACCAACACCAATGAAGACGGGGTCAGAAGACGGAAAGCAACGAGCGCTCGGCGAGGCTGAAGTTGCCGCCGCCGAGCGTGCGCTTCCCATCATCACGATTTCGCTCGATCCCTCAGATGCCAACGATGCGGGCGGGGGCGCCGTAGCCGCACCTTCGATCGGCACCGATGTCTACGACATCTCGGCGTATCTCAAAGCAAATCCTGGCAGCATGGAGAAGATCAACGACGCGATTTCGACTGCGCTCGAACTCTCTGGTGGAATCGAAGAGATTCGCGTGCGCCTTCATGAGCCGACGGGGCTTCTCTTCGTGCGCGGACCGATCACGCAGCGAAAGGCTGTCTCGCAAGTGGTGCAGTTCTTTACGCGTTGAACGCGCCAAGTCGTGGACTTCCGTGTTGTCGAATGCCGCGTCATCGCTGCGTGCGTTTGACCAACGCTCCAAACACCACTCACGAAACGCTTCAAAACCAAGCGAAGCCAAGAAAGCATTGACTTCACTTTCAAGTCCATCGCTCGATGAGAACTTCGCAGCGCGCGTGACCGACGCACTTCGTGCCGGCTCGCGCGCTGCGCTTGGTGAAATCTACGATCACTTCGCAACAGACATTGCGCGCTCCATTTGTCGCACAACCAAGCGTGACGAATCGTTCGCACTCGATTGCCTTCAGGAGACGTTCATGAAGCTTGCATCAAACCCGCCTCGCTGTGAAACCAACGCACAACTTGCTGCGTGGCTTCAAGTCACGGCACTCAACACGGCACGCAACATGTTTGTCGCCGAACGCCGGCGGAATCAACGAGAAACGTCGTACGCGACAAGTCAGTATCGCCGTGAGGGCGCGCACGAAGCGCCTCCAGCGGATGAGATCCTGAGAGCGCTCACCCAAACACTCGATGATGCGGAACGGGATCTTCTTCGACTGCGCTACGCAACTGGACTTTCGCTTGGCGCAATCGCGCACAGCATCGGTTGTCACCCAAGTCGAATCGAAAGTGCGCTGCGGCGCGTCGTTGCGCGGTTGCGCGAAGGAGCGGCCAATCCATGAATGAACCCCGCGAAACTCAACGCGACATCGCAGCCGAGGTCGACGCGCAGCGCGAGCGTATTCTCCGCTTCGCTGGCGATGAACTCACGCGCGCAACCGCACGTCGACAGGCAGTGCGGCGCAACACGATCCTCGCAGCGGCCGCAATTCTGCTCTCTGTCCTGTTACTGCCTTCGTTGCAACGTACCTTCTCGACGGACACATCACGTGTTGTGGCAACCAAACCTCTACGCAACGACGCGCTGTCACCAACCCCGCTTGACTTCGCGGTCGCCACATCGCCGTCGGCCAAACTCGACTTCGCGATCGTCGAGGCTGTTGCCCAGACGAAAGTCGTGCGTCTGAGCGATCGGGAGCTTGAGAACGCACTCATCGAAGGTGGCCGTTGCTCCAAGGTCTTGCGTATCGGAGGAGCGGTCAAACTTGTTGACTGCTCAACTGGTCTGCCCGTGATCTTTCAGTAGACGTCTCCGCGAACTTCACCCGCCGCGCATCGGAATTCTGTAGCATCGGCGGAATGTCCGGTTCCACTGCGAACTCCTCTGCGACCTCTTCTCGACCGATCATCGCCGGAGTCGATTTTCGCAACCCAAACCTTGGCGTAAGCGCGCTTGGGTTGAGCGCGGTCGCACTGCTGTATCCGCGACTTGGCGCATGCGACGTCTTCGATTGGCGTCGGGGACATCGTCGTCCGGACGCTGAGATTTTGCGTCATGCCGGGATCGCGCAGTCGGGTGCCGCACAAGCCGCATTCGACATCATCGGTTGGAGTCAGACGCGGAAGTTTTGGCAGTCGGACTCTTCGCTTCACGCCGTGATCGCGCAGTACACGGGTCTCCCAATTGGGGTCGGCGCGAGCGCCATCGCTCGATCCTCGGGACTTCTCGACGCAAGTGGCGGCGATAGCTTTGCCGACATTTATGGTTTGCGGCGCTTCGTGCGCGTCACTCGCCCGAAGCAAATCGCGCTCGCGCTCAAGCGTCCCCTCGTACTTCTTCCACAAACCTACGGGCCATATCGCGACCCGAAGTTGCGTGCGATCGCTGGTGACATCGTCGCGCGCGCGACATGTGCCGTCGCGCGCGATGCGCGCAGTTACGAAGTTCTCAAGGAAATCGTCGGCAAGCGTTTTGATCCGACGAAGCATCTTGTCGGAACCGACATGGCGTTTCGTCTGCCAACGATTGACCCTTCGGCACAGGCGCTCGAGGTGGTTGAGCGTGCACGCACGATCGCGCGCGGCGCAGCGGTCGCGGGCTTCAACATCAGCGGCCTCATCGCAAATGCACCTGAGAGTTGGCGCGAGTACCGCTTCCGCGATGACTACTTCGCGACGTGCGTCAAACTTGTGTCGCGGTTGCTCACCGCGGGTGCGGGCGCTGTTGTGCTCGTCCCGCACGTCGTCATCCGCGGCAGCGCAGAAACCGAATCGGATATCCACGCGAGCGAAAAGTTGCTCGCAGCGCTTTCACCAGCGGAGCGCGAGCGCGTCGTCATCGCGCAGGGGTATGAATTCCCGACGGAAGCGAAAGCCATCATCAAGCGGCTTGACTGGTTCAGCGGCTCGCGGCTGCACGCAACGATTGGTTCGCTTTCGAATGGCGTCTCAACCGCGACCATCGCGTACAGCGATAAGGCGCGCGGCATTTTCGAGGCTCTCGGCGTGGGCGACACCGTCGCCGACCCGCGTGTCCTTTCGAGTGATGAAGTGGTCGAGCATCAAGTGCGATGTTTCGCGGAGCGCGATCGACATCGCGCGGCCATCGCTGAGCGCTTGCCGGGAATCCTCGCCATCGCAGATCGGCAGATGGACGACATTGCACGTCTGATGAAGTCGCAGCGTGCGTGATGATGCTGGCGTCGCGCGCTTGAGTGTGTGCGCGCCCTAAACCACGCGCTCCCTAGACCGCACGCTCCCTAAACCGCACGCTCCCACGTCGTTCCTTGCGGGCCGTCCTTGATGCGCACACCGAGCGCCGTGAGTTCATCGCGTACGCGATCACTCTCAGCCCAATCTTTCGCCGCGCGCGCCGCACGTCGACGCTCAAGCAACGCTTCCACCTTCGACGCGAGATCATCGGCCGCCGCCGACTGGAGTGCCTCGTTCCGCTCAAACACGCCGAGGACGGAATTCATCGCATCGAGCGCGGCCAACTCAGCGACCGGATCGCCAGCAGCGTCTTCCGTAATCGCCGTGTTGAGCGCTGCAATCGCGCGCGCAACATTCAAATCGTCCGCGAGCGCTTCTTTGAACTCGATCAACGCGCGTTGGAATGGACCCGCTCCGGTGCCCGCAGAGCGTGCGGCAAGCGAAGTCCGCGCAGACGACCAACGATCAATCATGCGCTGGCAATCGCGAAGCCCCTGCAACGTGAAGTTCGAGTTCGTGCGGTAATGCGTTCGAACCAACTCAAGCCGCAACGCTGCGGGCGTCACACCCTTCGCAAACAAATCGCGCGCTGTGAAGAAATTCCCCTTCGACTTCGACATCTTCTCGCCTTCAACCTGCAAGTGGCGCGTGTGAAACCACATACGCGCGAACGCGGGTCGACCACTCGCGCAGCAACTCTGCGCGACCTCGCATTCGTGGTGCGGGAAGATGTTGTCCTCACCGCCCGAGTGAAGATCGATTTCGTCGCCAAGCAGCATGCGCGCCATCGCGCTGCACTCAAGGTGCCAACCCGGATATCCCTCGCCCCACGGGCTCGGCCACCGCATCAAGTGCGTCGGATCAGGCTTCCACAACATGAAGTCCGCAGGATGGCGCTTGACCGCCTGATGTTCCGCACTGATTCGCCCACCTTCTCCCTCGCGGAGTTTGTCGAGCGTGTTTCCTGAGAGCCGGCCATACGCCGAGAAACTCTCGACGCTGAAGTACACGACCCCATCCTTCGCAACGTACGCGTGTCCGCGCTCGATGAGTTGCTCGACGAGCGCGATCATCTGCGGCACACAGCGCGTTGGACGCGGCATCAATTCGGGATGCGTGCGCTCTTCGATCGCGACTTGCAGTCCAAGGTACCGCGCGTCCTCGAGGAATCGATCGGCGTAAAACGAAGCGATCGCATACGGGTCAGCAGGATCAATCTCTGCACCCGCAGGCAACTTGCCTGATTTCTTCGCCTCCGCGATGCGACGCCCCGCGACCGCCATCTTGTCCTCACCGCCGCCATCAGCCGCGTCGTCTTCGGTCATGTGACCAACATCCGTGATGTTCATCACATGCTTCACGCGGAACCCATGCAGTTCTAGCGCGCGACGCAAGATGTCGGCGTTCAAGAACGAGCGGAAGTTCCCGATGTGCGCGTCGTCGTACACCGTTGGTCCGCACGAGTAGAACGTCACTGTTCCATCGGGCGCAATCGGCGAGAAGTTCTCAATCGACTTCGTGAGCGTGTTGTAGAGGCGCATCGTCATAGCGAAGCGCGAGAATAGCACGACCGTTGAGGTTCGCTCGCGTGGGATGAAGCACAACCGATGAGACGTCGTCACGACCGCGCGTCAAACGCGCGCTCTCGAACAGGCACGGCCGGATTCCCCGCGTAGATTTTCCACGGCGCGAGATCGCGCATGGCAACACCGCGGGCTCCGAGAATTGCGCCAGTGCCGACCGTGACACCAGGACCGACGAACGCATCGGCTGCGATCCAGACGTCGTCACCGATCGAAATGGTTGCACGCACGAGCGGCATGGACGCACGGCGATGGTCATGCGTTCCCGCGCAAAGATGCGCACCTTGCGAAACGGTGGTTCGAGCACCGATCGTCACAGGGCCGAGACAGTAGAGAATCGCGCGGTCTCCGACCGAACTCTCCGCACCGACCGAGAGATTCCACGGGCACTCGATGATGACCGTGCGTCGGATGTTCGCCGTTGCCGCGAGCTGCGCACCAAACGCGCGCAGGAGCATTCGTCGGAAGCCGTACCAGTTGTGGAAACTCGCGCGGAAGAGCGTCGCTTGCACACAACCCCACAGGAGACGCTTGATCTTCTCGCCGATCGAATACGGGCTTGTACGCCGCGATTCGAGAGCTTGCTCTGTGGGCGCTTGGTCAGAAGGCGCGCGATGCGCGGAACTCTTCCCGTTCTCCATCATCGCGTCGACTCCGAGGCGTACTGCTTGAGTCGCATGTCGGCATGTTGACCCGCGACTTCCGTGAGTAATTCAAGCCAGCGACGCATCGCGTGGGGCGCACCCGCTCGTTCGACGATGTGCTTGCGCGCGCGTTCGCCCATTTCTGCAGCAAGTGCGCGATCGGAAGCGAGTCTGCGCAACGCGCGCGCGAATCCGTCGATATCGCCCGGCGCAACGATGCATCCACAGCGCTCTTCTTCGATCGTTCGTGCGACCTCGCCCGTTCGCTCACCGATGTACAGAATCGGTCGCGCAGCAGCCATGACTCCGTAGAACTTGCTCGGCACCATGATGCCGGTTGTTCCCTCGAGCAGACTTGCGAGGTGAATATCCGCGGCACCAAGAAGGTCGTTGATCTTCTCGCGCGGCTGGTACGGCGCCTCAATGAAGTTCGTGAGACCCTTCGAACGAAGAATCCCGATCAGCTCCTCTTTCCGCTTTCCGCCACCGACAAACGCAAAAAGTACATTCGCATCGTTGCGAAGTGCTTCAACACCGCGCGCAATCGTCGTGACATCGTGACCGATTCCGAAATTGCCCGAATACATCACGAGCAAACGATCGCCGACGTTCCACTCGGCACGGTATGAATTCGTTGCGCGATCGACTGGACGTACTTCATCGGGATCCGCCCAGACATTGATCATCGCAAGGCGATCGGCCGGAATGCCCTTCGCCGCAACCCGCACTCGCATGCAACGGCCGAGGACAACCGCACGATCGGCGCGCCGAATGCAAAATCGATTGAGCCGCTCCAACAACCATGTCACAGGTGAGCGCGCACTCATCACGCCGCACGCAACAGGAAGATCAGGATAAAGATCCATGACCCAATACACGTTGCGCGTCCCGCGCACCAATCGCAAAAGCCAACCGATGAGCGCAACAAACGGTGGCGTCGTAAAGCAAACCACAACATCCTGTCTGCGCATGTTGAACGAACGCCAAAGCGCGGCCATGTAAAAGAGGCCGAAGTCAAACATGCGCGCCGCGATCGACGACTTTCCAAAAATGCTCTTACCGACGCGCACGATGCGAATGCCGTCCACCACTTCTTCGCGTGGAAGTACAGCGCCCTTTTCGCCGTAAATCGAACGAGACGCAATCGCGGTGACCTCGTGTCCTTGCGAAACGAGGTATCGCGCAAGATCGTGCGCGTGCTGCGCGGTCGCGGCGATGTCGGGATAGAACGTCTGATTGATCAGGAGGATGCGCATCGAGCCTCCCCATGTCGACTATCCCCATGTCGACTATCCCCGCGTCGACTCTCCTCGAGTTGCGCATCCATACGACCACGATGCGCGGATCGGTACCACTCGATGGTGCTGCGCAATCCATCGCGCAACGATGTCTGCGCGCGCCATCCAAGCAACGCCTCCGCACGCGAACTGTCGACGCAACGGCGCGGCTGACCATCCGGCTTTGATGCGTCCCAACGAATCGTGCCTTTGAACTCGCACAACTCTGCGACGAGTTCAACAAGATCACGAATGGTGATCTCTCCGCCTGTGCCAAGATTGACAGGCGTCGGGTCATCGATCGCTTCCGCAGCGCGCACAATTCCTTCCGCGGCATCGTCGACGTACAAGAACTCACGACTCGCGGCGCCAGTTCCCCAACACTCGATCTCAGAACGTCCCGCAACCTGTGCTTCCACGCACTTCCGAATCAGCGCAGGAATCACGTGCGAGGTCGCTGGATCAAAGTTGTCATGCGGCCCGTAGAGGTTCACCGGCAGGACATACGCGGAAGCCAACCCATACTGGCGGCGATAGCCATCGAGCATGACAAGCGCCGCCTTCTTCGCGACGCCGTACGGAGCGTTGGTTTCCTCGGGGTATCCATTCCACAGTTCGTCTTCACGGAACGGAACGGGCGTGTACTTGGGGTAAGAACAAATCGTGCCCGTGTGGACGAACTTCCGAAGACCCGCACGTCGCGCTGCCTCAATCAGATGCAGAGACATCGCCATGTTGGCGTAGAAGTAGCGACCGGGGTTCGCCTGGTTCGCCCCGATTCCACCAACCTCGGCTGCAAGATGGATGATGACCTCGGGCTTCGCGTCGTCGAAGAGCCGCGCCACACCCGCCTCGGTCGTGAGGTCGTAGTCGCGTCGCCGCGGGACGAACGGCTCGGGAAGGCCGCGGGCCTTCATCGCAGCGAGCACTGCGCGGCCAAGAAATCCAGCGCCGCCGGTCACTACGACGCGCCGCTCCGCCAAGGAATTTTCGGAACCATTTCCTGCCATCAGAAGGGGTATCGGCTCACAAACGACCTGCCCTGAACGCAATTCGCACGGACTATCCCCGCCCCAAAACCCGGTTGTACACCTCAAGCGCTTGTTGCGCGATCGCTGACCAATCGAACCGCGCCTGAACCCAGGCCTGCGCTCGAGCTCCTAGTTCAGCTGCACTGGCCGGATCACGCTCGAGCGCCACCATGGCCTCCGCGAAACCTTCGTCGGTATCAGGAGTAACGCGAAGAGCGTCGGCGGATTCCGCGCCGTCGAGACGGCAGCGCCGCGTCGTCACCACGGGCTTGCCCGCTGCCAACGCCTCCAGCACGGTGAGCCCAAAACCCTCAAATCGCGGGCGATGCACGAACATCGAGCAGGCCTGGAAAGCCGCAATCTTGACGTCGCCATACACGGGTCCAATGAAATGGACCACCGAAGACAGGCGTGCCTCCGATACCTGCCGCTCCAGTTCCGCGCGTTGCCCGCCATCGGGACCGGCCACCACCAGGTGGCTGCAAAGTCCACGCTCACGAGCCGCGATAAAACTGCGGAGAAGCTGGTCGATCCCCTTGATGGGATGAAGACGGCCCACGAAGAGTGCAAACGACGTATTTGCCAACTCTGGGTGGAGTCCTCGGAATCGCTCCGAACTTGATGCGATGTATCTCTTGATTTCTAAACCGTTTGGAAGCACCGATGCTGGTCGATGGAAGCGCGTGTGTATCGCGTGTCGCTCTTCGTCGTTCAGGGCAAGCACCTCGCCGCAGTGACCCAGAATGGATGCAAAGACAGTCAGATAGAGTCGTTTCTTCCATTTCCCCTGCTCTAAGACATCAGGATGAAGCATTCCATGCGTCGAAATGACGTATGGAAGACCGGCTCGTCGCGCCTCTGCGGCGCCCAAACGCACGATGCTGCTCCACATGCCGTGAAGATGCACGACCTCAGCACCCGTTGTTTGAATGAGTTCCCGCAAGCGCCGTCGAGAAGGCGCCCTGTCTGCGGATGCGAGGACATGGAGTGCCACCCCATCGGCTTCGAAACTCGCTTGCAGTTGTGCACGCTGCGAAGCTTGGTCAGGACCCGACCCGCAAACGACGCTGACCCGCGCGCCACTTCGTGCCTGATGCCTGGCGAGCTCGACGACCACGGTCGTCGGTCCACCACTTTCCGGCTTCAGGTCTTCGATGACATGCAGGATCGATCGACTCGTCATTGGAACGTGCATTGAGAACAGATCCGCGGGAAAGCTGCCGTACGGTGAGTTGAACTCCGTCCGACAGCGCGCAAGGGCACCGCGGATGCTCAGTCACTCAGTATCTGTACTATCGGCTCCTCGCCGCCTCGGCTTGCACCACGAGGGGCAGTTCACCATCCGGGTCCATCGGTGCTTTCCGGAGTTCCTATGAAGCGTGCCCTTATCACCGGCATCACGGGCCAGGACGGCAGTTACCTCACCGAACTGCTGCTCACGAAGGGCTACGAGGTCCACGGCATCATTCGTCGAAGTTCCTCATTTAACACGGGCCGACTCGATCACCTGTATCAGGACCCCCACGAGTCATCGCAGCGACTCAAACTCCATTACGGCGATCTCGCGGATGCGAATGGCCTTTCGCGGTTGATGCAGCAAGTGCGCCCCCATGAGGTTTACAACCTGGCGGCACAAAGTCATGTGCGCGTCTCGTTTGATCAACCCGTCTTCACGGCGGATGTGGACGCCACTGGTGTCCTCAAGCTGCTCGAGGCGGTTCGCGTTCAACAAGAACTCTCCGGCGAAACGATTCGCTTCTACCAAGCATCCTCGAGCGAGATGTTCGGCAAGGTGCAAGAGGTTCCGCAGAAGGAAACCACGCCGTTCTGGCCACGATCACCTTATGGCTGTGCGAAGGTGTTCGGTCACTGGATCACGGTGAACTATCGCGAGAGTTACGGCATGCACGCGTCATGCGGCATTCTCTTCAATCACGAGAGCCCACGTCGCGGCGAGACTTTTGTCACGCGCAAAATCACGCGCGCGGTAGGCCGCATCAAGCTCGGCCTTCAGCGCAAGGTGTATCTCGGAAATCTTGATGCACTGCGCGACTGGGGTTTCGCTGGCGACTACGTCGAAGCGATGTGGCTCATGCTGCAACAACCGGATCCTGATGATTACGTCATCGCCACCGGAAAGATGATTTCCGTCCGTCAATTCTGCGAAATCGCTTTCGGCCTGGTTGGCCTCGACTATCGCGACTTCGTTGAGATTGATCCGCGCTATTTCCGGCCCGCAGAAGTCGAACAACTTCTTGGCGACATGTCGAAGGCGCAACGCGTCCTCAACTGGAAGCCACGAACCTCCGTCGAGGAACTCGCGCGGATGATGGTCGACCATGATCTTGAACTCGCACGCCGCGAGCGCACCCTGCGCGATGCGGGACACGACGTGCACTCGTCTCACGAGTCGTGAGCTCGCATCAGTTCTCAGGGTTTGCCATGACTTGCTTTCGTTCAATAGGACGTTGGCTCGTCATGAAGTTGGCTCATCACGGCGCCAGTGAAATCTTGATTGCTCGATCATCGTGGGAGCGAAAGGCATCACTTGGCCCATTACTTGGCCCATTACTTGGCCCATTACTTGGCGTTCGAGTCAGAGGTTCCACGCTTCGTATCGCCCGCACTTGCAGACCACGGACGATACGACGGCGGAGTTGCAGTGTCGGTGATGTCCCACCGACCACAAGTACCTTCGTCGAGTGCAACGCGTGCGCCCGTCTTCACATCTTGCAGCGCGTCCACATCGGGCCGAGCAGATGTACGCCAGACGTACTTTCCATCGCCACGCCGTGCGCCGGTTGTCACCGTCGTCGCGCGATAGGACAACGGCTCAGTGGTGATCAACTGCTGAACGGGGCCGATCGATTGAGCATTGAGTTGGGTGTTGATATCGCGAAGTACCCCCGCGAGTCGTCGCGAACACTGATCCGCGATGCGTTGCTGAAATCCGATGTCTACGCGGGAACCCAGTGCCTCGGG
This sequence comes from Planctomycetaceae bacterium, assembly GCA_027483065.1. GTDB lineage: Bacteria > Planctomycetota > Phycisphaerae > Phycisphaerales > SM1A02 > QWPT01. The sequence continues at coordinate 15,072 of JAIXVI010000016.1, read as the reverse complement.
CGGATTCCAATAGTGGAAGAACTCCGTTCCACAGAGGGCGATATGTCGAACCATTTCATCCCACATGCGCCGGTCGGATGGATACGGAACCTCGCCACGATCGCCCGTCCACGCAGGCTGCGCAATCCATGGGGCAAGTGGAACCGACGGCGCGCTCCGCCGACACGCGCGCGCAAGTTGCACATCCAAGAGAAATGCGTTCCACGGATCCTTCGTGACGCGATCACGACCGGTTCGCGCAAGTCGAGTTGGATCGGCCTCGTCGATGTACCACGCGGTCGCGATCTGCTCGATGCGTCCGTAGCAAGACGGCGCCGCATGCGTTCCGACAATCGAGTCCTGCGGCTGCTGATGACCATTCAAGTCTGGAGCCGGACGATCCGTCATTCGCATTCCGTCATAGTTCGACCCGACCACACGGGGAAACTGAATGACTGTCGGTCGAAACACCGCATCGTTCATCGCCGCTGCCGTGATTCGACCAAGCGCGAGATTCCACGCGAGATAGTCGTTTCGCTGGGGCGCTTCCTTCACTTTGCTCGTGTCAGCATCGCCAAGCAGTGTTCGCAACGGAGGGGCACCACGATATGGCTTCAACGCCCGCGCGTCCGACATCAATGTCGCGACATCGTTTGACGAGATCGACCAGTTTGTGAACTTGCTGATCTGTTCGCAGTCGCCGACAAGAACGTCGATTCGGCCACCAGCGCGTTCAAACGCTTCGAGCCACGGCTCCCACTCCTTCTTCAATTCGATGCTGGCCGCGTCAGCCCACGGTGACGCGACGCCGCCTTTCGCGAAATCACCGTCATATGCGAAGAGGCTGTTCGCGTAACGCCACCACAAAACTCCGGCGCGCCCCTTTGGCAAACTCTTCGTGCGCAATGCAAGACTGATCGGATCTGGCGCACGATTCGGCTGGCCCGGCACGAATGAGCCCTCGAGTCGAACCATTTCGACGAGCAGTGGTTCATCCTTCGGAACGCTTCTCCACGCGGTGGCCCAAATCTCCGTCGGCGCCGCGGCGATGGAACGAGGCTTCGTAGGTGAAGGCGCAGTCGTTTGCGCTCGACAGCCAGGTTCAAAACCGACCAACACGCATGCCATCATCGTCACTGACGCAATCAACCACGTTGGAAAGATCCTTGCAGTGCGCATCCACGATTCCTCTCTTGCCCGCGCCTCAGTAACGCAGGGTTGACATCGAATATCCACGCAGAAACGAATTGACTTTGCGCAACGACGAACGCACGCACGAGTGCATTCCCACGCGAAGCTCAACAATACTCCGTCTCTTATCCTCGCTTCAATCGTCGCGTGAATCGCGACGCAATCTTTTGGAAGTCCTCACGACTTTCGCGACGCGTCATCAGGCAGCCGATGATCCCGGCGATAAGAAATGCCGGACCGACGGCGGTGAGTGTGACGACGTCCGCCCAGAACGGATCGATCGCTCGACGGAGCACGTGCCAAACCAGCACTGTCAGCAATGCGCAAGGCCCAGCGATTAGCCAAGGTTGTACAAAGACCGCAATGGTTGTTCGCCACGGAAGTCGCGCGGGCGCGCCGCCTAGATGTACGGCGATAGGACACGAGATCGCCCAAGCACATGCACTCGCCAACGCGATGGCAAGTGCATGCCCACAATCCTCAGTCACAGGCACGCCGCAGGTTTTCGCAAGTTGAAGTGCGCTCTCGCTCCCAAACTGCACCGCGCCGATGAAGAGCAGCGCGGAGAGTACGAGCTGCCCAAACTGCCACCGGAGATACGTTCCAAATCGACCTTGTGACTTGAGGAGGGCGATCGACGGTGCCGTGACGAACATGAAGGATTGTGCAATGGAAAGCGCGATGAATGGAGCGATCGCGCCGGTCCACTTTTCCTCGAAGAGAATGGCGAATGTTGGAATCGCGAGTGCGGCTTGCATGGCCGACATCGGTACCGCGATTCCTGAAAGAAGCCTCGTTGCCCGAACAAACCCTGCGACCTGTCGCACGGGATCGTGCTGAATATGCGCAAAGATCGGTTGAAGGACGGCACCCAGCTGCGCTGCGACAACGGTGTTCGCTTGCACTGCGAGTTGAAACGCAAGCCCGAAGTAACCAATCTCAGTCTCGCTCGCGAAAAGGAGAAGTACGAGTGTCTCCAAGATCTGGAGCACATTGTTCGCGTACTGACCAATGGCCGCGATCGAAAATCTTCGGGTGATCTCCGGCGCAGCTGCACGATCGAATGGAGCAAACCCAGAGCAACTTCGTCGATACAGCACACCTTTGCAGGCAAGCGCTGCGATCGGTGGCAACGTGACCGAAATCGGTCCAGCACCGAGCCAAGCCATCGCAACGCCGGCCACTGTGGCTGAGAGATTGACGAGGCCTTCGACTTTGGCAATGCGCCGATACTCAAGTCCAACGCGCGCATGTGCGTAGCCGAGCATCAACACAGAGTCCGCGAGTGGTCGAAGTGCCGCAATCACCACCAGAAATGCGAGGCCGCTTTTGTCGCTCCAACGTTCGATCGGAATCGCGAGCGCCGCGAGGATGGCGAACATGATCCATCCCGCCACCCACGCGATCCGCGATCCAGTGTTCGCGAGTTGCGTGAAACGCTTCGGCTCGGCGAGCAATACATCGCCCATCACAAAGGGCGCGAAGACGAAAACGAACGCTCCGATACTTGCCGCAGAGTTCGCAAGCCCCACCTCTGCCGGTGAGAGAAATCGCGCGATCGCCAACATGGCAAAGACCGTGACGAACTTGTTCGCCACGGTCTGTGCAGTTGTCCATGCAGAACCAGTCGCTGCCGCGCTTGCATAGCCGGTATCCGATCGCTCGGAGACGGCTGCATGCAATTCTTCTTCGCGCGATCCGGTCATCGCGTCAGGCGCGGGCGAGCCGCGATCCCATCTCGCGTTCGAATGCGCGCATCGCATCACGGGTGTCGACACACAACTTCGCGTTGCGCGCGATCACGCCGTAATCCATCTTCGAGTGCGCGGTCGAGATAAGCACGCAGTCGTAGCCCGCGATCGTCTTGTCGTCGTAGGCAACCGACGTCATCTTGAGATCGTGCTTGCGGCCCGCCCAAGTTGCTGGCACGAGCGGATCGTAGTAATCCACCTGCGCGCCGCGCGCCTTGCAGAGCTCGATGAGTTCAAACGAGGGGCTTTCACGCACGTCGTCAATGTCCGCCTTGTACGCGAGACCAACAACGAGAATTCGCGAGCCCTTCATAGGCTTGCCCTGGTTGTTCAGCGCTTCAGCGGTGCGATCGACCACGTAGTGCGGCATCGACGTGTTGATCTCACCCGCGAGTTCGATGAAGCGGGTTGAGTGACCGTATTCGCGCGCCTTCCACGTCAGGTAGAACGGATCGATCGGAATGCAGTGACCACCGAGACCAGGTCCCGGATAGAACGGCATAAATCCGAACGGCTTCGTGCCTGCAGCGCGAACGACGTCCCACACATCGATGTCCATCGCGTCGAGCACGACTTTCATCTCGTTCACCAGCGCGATGTTGACCGCGCGGAAAATGTTCTCCAAGAGCTTCGCACTCTCAGCGATTTCAGCGGTCTTCACGGACACGACCGTCGTCACGCCCTTGCGATAAACCGCCGCAGCCAATTCCGTCGAGGCGTCATCCAAACCACCAACGAGCTTCGGAATCGTGCTCGTCGAGTGCGACTTGCGACCTGGATCTTCGCGTTCAGGACTGAAGGCACCGAAAATCTCGCTGCCGATTCCAAGCGTCTTCGCACGATCACCAGCTGCGGCCATGATGGCTGGCATCATGTCGTCACGCGTGGTACGCGGATACGTCGTCGATTCGAGAATGATCAACTGACCAGCGCGCAGCGTCTTGCCGATCGCTTCAGCCGTTTGCAGAATGTAGGAGATGTCTGGTTCCCAGTGCTTACCAAGCGGCGTTGGGACGCAGATGATGATGACGTCAGCTTCGCCAAGTCGACCGAAATCTGTCGTACCTTCGAATCGCTTCGAATCGCGCAACGTCGTGATGAGTTCATCGCCAAGGTGCACGAGATAGTTCCGACCAGCCTTGATCGCGTCGATCTTTCCTTGATCGATGTCGAAGCCGAGGATCGGAAGACCGCCTTGGTGCAAAGCATGCGCGAGCGGGAGCCCGACGTAGCCGAGGCCGATGACGCCGATCTTTGCTTCACAGCGCTCAATGCGGGCGAGGAGGTTCGAAGCGATGCTGTTCATTGCTGGGGTCATGTCTGTTCCTTACGATCCATCGAAGCGATGCTCTCGAGAGCACGCGAATCGGCCACTCTATCGGCGGGTTGGTTGAAGTTCGTCAGAAGGAATTGGGACTCTTTCGCGAACTTTGTGTGTTCTCAGCCGGTTATCGAGACTCGTGCGCGCGGCTCGTGTGTTTCGGAAGTTGAAGGCGAAGCGATCGGCAATTCCTGCATGGTCGATGCCGAACGATTCTCCTTTGCGAGCTCGCCGAGGCACAGACTCCAAGTCTCGCGCTCGAAGCGAAGCCGTGTCAGGACTTCATCGACCTTCGATACATCCCGTTCCGAACTCGCTTCGACGAGCAATCTGTAGAGATAGGTGTAGAGCGCGGTCAGTCGCTGGCAGAGTTCTGGCGCTTGCTCTGGACGAAGCGCATTGATCAATTCCATGAGAATTGCCTGCGTTTTCGTCGTGCCATCGAAGCTCATCTCGAAGTTGCGCGTCTCGTAGCCGCGCTTTGTTTGCTCGGCGAAACGAATCGCGCCATCAATCAGCATGAGCCGAAGCTCCGCGGGGCTCGCGGTCATCACTTTCGTGCGGAGATACGCTTGTGGTCCGGAAGAAGTCTGCATAGCCATCGGCTCTTTGATCGGCGGTTCAGGTCGCTGACTTTCGTCGCGTGATCGACGCTTTGACTGATCGTTGGGGAGTTCAAATCACTCCAACGCGGGCGAACATCCGTTAGCCCAACATGGCGACGTTTGCGGAGAGGGCACCGAGCGACGACTGCTGCGTCTGCAACTTGGCAAGCGCAGACTCCATCGCAGCAAACTGCGCGACATATCGCGTGCGCTTCGACTCAAGGCGCGCGTCATATCGATCGAGCCGTTCCTTCAAACCATCGAGTTGTTCTTGCATGCCGCGGTCGGCGACCGTCGTAACGCCGTCCACGGAGTTCGTGAGCTTCTTCAGCAGCTGATCGAAGAGATCGCCGAATCCGAGTTTCGAATACGACGTTGTCGTTTGCTCAACTGTGACGCCAGCAACGGGCGAGTTCGATGAGGTTGCTTGGATCTCGAAGGCGGTGAAGAGTTCTTCCACAGCTGCAGGATCGAGGTCGTAGGCCGTTCGGAACTTCGCCTCGTCAAACTGCAACTTCCCTTCTTTTCCGAAGCGAATGCCAACCTGCGAGAGATACCGATAGCGGCCTTCCACGCCCTTCGCTGGACCTTGCGCGGTTTGGATGATCTGCTGACGCACGCGTGCGACAACAGGATTTCCGAGCAGCGGGCCCTTCTTCTTTGATTCGTCGTCGTACTTGTCGTAATCGCCGATGCGGCCGAGCGCGTCGTTGATCGTTGTCACCAACTGCTTCACACCGTCGACCATGCCGACGACGTTGCGCGCAACATCCACAGTGACAGATGCTCCGGCTTTCTTCGCGTCCACTTCCAAGCCCGACACGACGTCTTTGAACGTGTTGGTCGAACTCGTGTAGAGGAATGCGGTTGCTGGATCGCCGGTTCCGAGGAAGAGCGACGCATCAAGGCCTTCGCTCGTACGCACCATGCCGAGATCGATCGATCCGGTGTCCATGAGGAGTTGACCGCGCGATCCGCCCACCGTCGAACTGATACTCAATCGGAACGGCTGCGTGCCACTGCCCGCGTTGACGATCGACGCCGCAACCGGAATCTTCGCTTCGTTCAACTTGCGAACGACATCGACAAGCGTGTCGGTCGTTTCGAGATCGACCGTCTTCTCAAGCGAACCAACCAAGTTTGCACCAGCGGAAGTCGCTTGCCCGGCGAGACCGAGTCCCTTCGCGACTGCCCCGCTGACATCCGCAACTTTGATCGCAGTCGATGGCGTCCCTGTGTTCGTATCAACCAACTCGATGCCATCGCCCGTTGAGTTGAGTCGCGCTTCGACGAACAGGCCACGCGAGTTGATTTCGCTGATGACGTCATACACCGTCGTTGCACTTGCGTCGATGTCCACAATCGAGCTGTCACCGCTTGAATCGGTGATGCGGAATGTGCCCGTACCGACGCCCTTGCCAAACGCGAGTGACGAGAGCTTCGTACCGAGTGCCACGTGTTGGCGATCAAGATCGCCGCCACGAATGAAATCACCTGACACGGAGCCTGCGATTCCAAGCTTGGTCGCAGCGGTACCGGAGATCGACATCGTTCCGTTGCCACTGCCGGTGTCGCGTGCGAGCAATCCGCGTCCGCTGTCGGAAACCTTGAGACGCACATCAACGCCGTTGTCTTTGGCTTCGGCATTGATCGCGCGCACGAGTCCCGCGACCGTGTCGTGCGCCGCGAAATTCGTGAAGTTGAACGTGCTGCCGTTGCGATCGGTCAGCGTGAGTGTGCCAGGTGCATCGATTCCGCTGCCACCAGCAAGGCGTGACAATCGCACTGTGCCGACAGCGGCCGACACACGCGAGCCCGTGATCGATCCGGTTCCAGAAAGTCCGAAGAGGCCGAGATCGCGCGCGGTGCGTTGTCCGACGGTTGTGGCAAACGAAGAGCCGTCTGTCGTTCCCGCGAGCACTTCGACCGTCGAACCACCAGCAACCGTGAGTGCGAGGCCTGTTCCGCCGGCAGCGATCGATGCGGTCACCGCTCCCGATGTTTGATCGTTGATCCGTGCGATGACGTCTTCGATCGTCGACGCGCGTGGCGTTGCGACTTTGTTCCGCACGATGCTGCCCGTGAGCGTGGTCGGCCCTGTGTCAATCGCACCTGTGTGAATACCAAGGTCCTTCGCGGTGCGATCGAGGTTCGGCCCAGTACCCAACACTTTCACCGGTCCCGTGCCACCCGTGTTGTCTGTGACGACGAAGCCTTTGCCATCACCGCGCAGCGAAACGACGACCTGTCCTGCACCGAGATCGGTCGCGAGTTCAGAGTTGATGCGCGTGAGCATCTCCCCCACTGTTTCCACTGCTTCATCTTGCACTTCGCCGTCCACCACAACCGCGCCGAGATTGACTCCAACCGAGACGCCGGTGGATGTCATGATCTTGAAGTCGTCTGCATCCGTGGTGTTGATCTTGACGCCGAGTCCGTTGTTGAGATCCGCGAGCTTCGTCGAGTTCGAGATTGGTTGATCTTCGCGACCAAGCGAAATGTCGTACGTCGTGCTATCAACTTTGATGCGGAAGTCCACAACGCCGTCGCGCACGAAGACGCCAGTTCCGTCGTTGATCGACGCGAGTGCAGTCGAAAGTCCAAGCTGATTCAATTGCGCGCCGGTGATCTCGCGCGACACGTGCGTGCCGCGGATACCGAGTTGTGTTGCACTGAGGCCGCTTCCAACGTCTGCAATGACCAGCGAACCTGTACCGCCTGATGCATCCCGAACCACGAGACGCTCGTTCTCGATGTACGCATCGACCTCTGCAGTACTCGAAGAGTTGATGCGATCCATCACATCATTCAGCGTGACCGCCGTCGAGAGATCAACGGTGTCCTCGCGACCGAGCCCATCTTTGATGGTGATCTTGCCGCGCGCGATACCTTCTCCACCACGCAGATCAGCGAGCGCGATGTCGCGTTCAAGTCCCGCATCGCCCCACTCGAAACTCAAGTTGTCGAGGCCAAGTGGTGTCGCATCTTTCGTTGCGAAACCGCGCGACAGAATCTGACTTGTCGAAACAAGGCGACCGACTGTGAACTGATAGGTTCCTGGCGGAGTGTCCTTCGACGCACGCGCGGCGAGAGAAGTCTCATCCGCGCTCGTCGCGGTCATCGCGGTGAAGACATTGCCGAGTCGCAGATTTGATGCAGAGTTGCGCAGGTTGAGGAGCCGTGCGTTGACGTCGAGGAGCGCAGTCTTCGCCGTCTGCAGCACGCTGTAGCGCTGTTGGATCGGGAGCTTTCCGCGCGATTCCAATGCCAACAACTGCTCGATGATTTGCGTCGAGTTGATGCCGCTGACGAGTCCGATGCCGGTTGAGATCCCAGACATGCGCGAAAACCGCCTTTCGGGCGTTCCGGGGCAACGGTCGTGCCATCACCCCGGGCGCGATTTCTGCCTCACGCCGCCTCGTTCATCGGCTCAAAGCCATCGCGACCTTGCTCGTTCCCCCGCTTCTCTGCATGGCGCCAGCGGGGAATCAATCGATCTGTTCGGCGAAGTTCGAAGACATCGCTCGCCCAACAGACAAGAACGCGCTGATACATGCGCTGCGCATCTTCGACCTGACGATTCATACGAGCCGTTGTGATGTTGATCGGGGCGGCCATCGCGACGTCCTTGCTTGAAGTGGCGCAGCGGCATGCCACGCCCACACCCCGTCCTTGGGGTGCTCGGACATCGACCGTGGGGTGGACCTACTCAAGCAGGACTGAGAAAAACCACGAAATCGACGGTGAGTCGCATTGACGTACTATTATCGGCCGCCAAAACCGATCTTTTGCATCAACCCGTCGAACTGATCAAGCGTGTAGAAGTCGAGTACGAGTCGTCCTGACCCCTTCTTTCGCCCGAGTTGGAGCTTCACACGCGTGCCAAGGTACTCGGCGAGCTGCTTCTCGAGGTCAGCAACGTTGGCATCGCGAGCGGTGGGCTCCTTCCCAGCCACCGACGGCCCCCCGCCTGAGACGGTCGGCGGCTTCTGGGTTGCTTGCACTTGTCGTTCAAGCTCACGCACCGACCAATCGTTTGAGAGGACTTGTGCTGCGAGTTCGGCACGGCGCGCGATGTCGGTGACCGCGAGCAAAGCCTTCGCGTGACCCTGGCTGAGTTTGCCTGCACGAACAAGATCTGCCGTCGCGCGATCCAGATCCGCGAGGCGGAGTAGATTCGTGACCGAAGCACGATCAAGTCCAACCCGATCCGCGATCTCCTGATGTGTCAGACTGAAGTCGCTCGAAAGCCGCTTAAGGGCGACCGCGCGCTCCATTGGATTGAGATCCTCGCGCTGGATGTTCTCGATGAGTGCCAGTTCCGCAGCGGTTTGGTCATCAATATCCTTCACCACCGCAGGGATCTTCTCCATGCCAAGCAGCTTCGCAGCACGCCAGCGGCGCTCGCCTGCGATCAATTCAAAGCCGCGTTCTGTGGATCGGACCACGATCGGCTGCATCAATCCAGCCTGTTGGATCGAGTTTGCAAGGGAGCGGAGGGCTTCCTCAGAGAAGTCGGTGCGGGGCTGCCGACGATTTGGAAAGATCTGTTCCACGTGGAGCTCGCGCAGAAGCGACGAACCGGTCGTGGCGGAGATGGGCTCAACCGGCATCACAGTTGCCGTTTCTGCCATGGAGCCACTGGTAGACACCGCGTTTTTAGCCCCAGGATTTACGGCAACAAGGGGCGTCACCCGTGTTGGCTGAGCGACAGGGGAGGCGGGAGCACCTGGAACCTGGATCTGAACAGGGGCCCCAAGCAGGGCGCTCAGCCCACGGCCAAGCTTGCGAACAGGACTCTTTCCGCTCTGGTCAGTCTGGTTCATGGCAATCCTCGTCTGGAGATGTTCCACGTGGAACACTCAGTGTTATCGCGAGGAGTCACGACTCTGTCAAATCGTTCAGGAAGGCTCCAAACTCGCATGTTCCACGTGGAACAATGTTCTCGGACGTTAAGGTGGTGGTAGGGTGCCCGTGTGAGCAGTGCAAGCCCAATCTCCCACCCCCGAACGTTTCAAACCGCGGCCATTCTCGCGCTCATCGCGCTGATTGCACATGCAGCCTGCCTTTGGGCGGGCTGGATTTGGGATGACGACTCGTACGTCACCGCAAATCCTTTTTTGTTATCTGCATCTGGCTTTGTTGACGTATTTACTCCCGGCAACACACCGCAGTACTACCCGTTGGTGTTCGCTGGATTCTGGATTGAGCACGCACTCGTTGGTGTTGATCCGCTCGCGTACCACGCCGTCAATCTGTTGATGCATGCGGCAAACGCCGTGCTGCTCTTCGTCGTCCTCACTCGACTCAACATTCGAAACGCGTTCTGGATCGCCGCGATCTTCGCGGCACATCCAATGGCTGTCGAAAGCGTCGCGTGGGTGACGGAGCGAAAGAACGTGCAATCCATGCTGTTCGCGCTCGCGAGTTTCGCGATGTATCTGCGCTTCCTCGATGCACCGAAAGGACGCGTGCTTGGTACGTGGCTCGCATCGTTTCTGCTGTTCGCCTGCGCGCTGCTTTCGAAAACGACCGCGATCTTCGTTCCTCCATGCATCGTGCTCGCGTTGCTTTGGTTGCGGAAGCCAATCAACACGCGTCTCGTGTTGAGCGTTCTTCCGTACTTTGCCATCGGAATTGCGAGTGGACTCTTCACTGCACATGTCGAACGCACCATTGTGGGCGCTACGGGAAGTGAATTCGGATTCACACTTCTTGAGCGACTACAACTCGCTGGTCGCACTGCGGCGTTCTACATCGCGCGATTCGCGCTACCGACCGAACAGATTTTTATCTATCCGAGGTTCACGATCGACACGCGCAGCGTCATCGATTGGCTTCCATTGCTTGGTGGCGTCGCCGTCCTCGTATGGGCAAGTCTGCAATGGAAAAAGCGACGCGCGCCGCTCCTCATCACGCTTTGGTACGGCGCTGCTCTTTTCCCGGCACTCGGCTTCTTTGATGTGTGGCCGTTCCGCTATTCATTCGTCGCGGACCACTTCGCCTACGCCGCGATGCCGGTGCTTGCACTGCTTGTAGTCACGGTACTTACGAGCGATCTTCGGGGCTTCGAGAATCAACCACGTGCGATCGCGCTGACTGCGCTCGTTGCGGTACTGATTCCGCTCTCGTGGCGTGCGACCGCGAAGTACGAGAATGAATCGACGCTCTGGCTCGATACGGCGCAACGAAATCCGGAAGCTTGGATCGCGCACAACAATCTCGCGTCCATCGAACTTCGTCGCGCAGGCGAAGCGATCGCGCGGAGTGACACGGACGCGGCGCGTGTTCATGCAACCAATGCGCTCGAGCGCGCGCGTCGCGCTGGGGAACTGAAGCCTGACGAAGCGTCGAACGCCGCAAATCGCAGTGAAGCGCTTCGCTTGCTTGGAGATCTCGAACAAGCGCTCGTCGAAATCGATCGCGCGATTGCGCTGCAACCGAAGTATGGAGAATTCCGTTGGTCACGTGCGCGCATCCTGGAGATGCTCGGACGCGTCCATGATGCGCGCAGCGAACTTGAAATGTGTGCGACCGTCGCAGCAGGTACACGCGATGAGGCGCAAGCGCGGAGAGATCTCATGCGACTTGCGCTCGCGCGCGGCGACAACTCCGATGCGCTTCTTCAATGTCGCGCGATCGTCGCGCTTGAGCCACGCAATGCGGACATGATTGCAAATCTCGGCTCACTCCTCGCTGCGGTCGGTGATCAAGAACAGGGGAGGCGTGAACTTCGGCGCGCGTTGCAGTTGCGACCTATGTTCTCAAGCGACCAGACGCTGTTACGCGCCGCGATCGCCTATCTCCGACTCGCAATTCCCATCAAACTTGATGCCCGCGAACTCGCAGAGGCTGCGGCGACCGTCGAGACACTTCGCACGTTCGCACCGAACGATCCCGGAACGCGCTTCTTTGATCTCGCTGTGCAACTCAATGCAGGCGATACATCTGCGCGCACGAAGATCGAGGCGATGGAGCGCGAGGCGCGCGCGGTGGGGGAGAGTGCCGCGACGGCGTTTGCGGATGAACTCGCGGCTTTCCTCGCAAAGCGCCCCGCAGGCGCGCAGTGAAATCGGTACATTTCATGCGTCCAGTTGTTCTGGACACGCACGCGAGTCCGAAGGCGGTGCAAATCCGTCACGAAGGCGTCACCGTGAACCAGCCCGCGCAACCACGCGCAATCGGTTGGAACAGTCGGGTCGAGTCTCGCGCGCGTCGTACTTCCTGCCTCCGCTCCTGAGGTGTGGTCGTTCGCGGTGCGTCTCGCTTCTTCGCGATCGCACGATGCGCACGAACATCACCGCAGGGGAACCTCCTCGGATGCAGGTTCGTTTGTTCGCCGCGTTGGAGTCGCGGTGTACGCGGCCGCTCATGCCGCAAGAAGGAGTCGCACATGAGGTGCGCATCACAGTTCTTCGTTTGTTCATGGACGCTTCAAGCTGCCGTTCTGTCGGCCGCTCTCTGTACGAACTCTGCAGAAGCCGCACTTGTCGGGAACTACGTCGTCGGAAGCGGCGCGAACGCGAGTTTCATCCAGTTCCAATTCACGAATGAGAACACGTATCTCTACGAAGTTCGCTACGACGGCTCGATGACTGGCCGCGCGCTCTTTGATGTTGTCGCGGCCGCGCAGCCTGGGTTCTTCAGTTTCACCTACGACTCGTTCAGCTTCGGTGACTTCGTCACTGGCATCACCATCGGCATCGACACCGATTTCGGCTACGGCTCCCCGCCGGACTACCTCGACTACTGGCACTACTGGACGCGCGCGCCCGCAACCGATGCGTGGACAGAGTCCTTCATCGGATTTGCCGACCGCGTCGTCACGAACGGCTCGTGGGACGGTTGGGTCTTCAACTCGGCAAGTGCACCGAACGCAGTACCAACACCAAGCGCACTCGCGCTTCTCGCGGGCGGACTTCTCGCGACGCGTCGTCGACGCTGAACAACCAATACATCAAGTCATACAGCAAACGAAACAGGCCTCGCACAACGCGGGGCCTGTTTCATTTTCTACGCGATGACCTCGCACGAGCACGAGGTTCGTTGTCCATCACTTCAACGTCTTGAGATACGCAACAACGTCGCGCATCTCGCTGTCGGTCAGCACAGGGCCCATTGCGGGCATCGCGCTCGCGCCCGCGTTGGCGTAGCCATCGACGATGCGCTCGTTCGGATTGATAAGCGAGTGCAGGAGATAGCGCGCGTCACCGCGTGATGCGACGCCGTCAAGCGGCGGAGCGGCGTTGCCTCCGCTACCCGCGATCGCGTGACACTTCATGCAAACAGCGCTCATGTGATAAAGGACGACGTTTCGACCACGCGCCACATCGCCGCCGTCAAGCGTGAGCGATTCATATCGCGCGGTTGCGTCGTTCCCCAGTGACGTCTTCCAGCGGTCAAGCGCCGTGGCAACGGGGCCTTCAGTCCGCGCGCTGCCGGCTTCAACAATCTCAAGTCGCAGCGCAGGATCAAGCGAGCCATCGGCGAGTTGTTGTGCGATCGGCGCGAGTGCTGGGTCGGCCGCCACACCGAAGAAAGCGAGATCGCGAATGGCGCGCTGCCGCTCGAACGTCGTGCCGTGCTCGGCGGCATCAGAGAGCGCTGCGAGCGCGCGAGCATCATTCATTTCGCGCAACATCGTGCGCGCTTCGGCACGCAATTCAGGCGCGTTCGAAGAGAGCGCCGCATCGAGCGCGCCTGCTGCGCGACCGCCAGAATCGCCTGCGAGCGAGCGAAGACTCGATACGCGCTCGTTCGCCGAAAGCGTGGTATCTGAGACGGCACGAAGCGCCGCTTCTGGATCGAGCGAGACGCCGAACTTCGTGGCGACATCGCGCGCGACCGAACGAAGCGCGGGATCTGGACTCTCCGCCAGCGGCGCGAGTTTGCGCGCGAGGGTTGCTTTGAAGGCGGTTTCATCGCGCGCAGTGGTTGCGAGCACGCGATAGGCTCCATTGACGCGATTCCGCGGCGCGCCATCCTTCCACGCGCTCAACGCTTCCAAAGCTTCCACACGCATCGGCATTGGATTCGCGGGCGAAATTGCCACATCGCAGAGGAGGGCAGCGGACTCGGTCGTTCCTTCCGCGAGGCACGCTTCGATCGCGCGGCGCAGATGAGGGAACTCGCTGCGATCGACCGGCTGCGCGCCGATCGGCGCTTCGACGCGACCGCTTGGGAGTCGCCACATGATCGAGCAGTGGTCGCCACCGCCGCCTTCCGCGTGCAACGCTTGGATCGCATAGCGACGACCCTTCTCAAGACGCACGGGCTTCGAGCGTTGTGCCGGCTGACTCTCGTAATCGCCTGGGTTCGAATAGCCCTCGACATGCGCGATCTCAACGAGGCTCGCGACATCATCGCTCGTACCGAGGAAAAGAATCGAGTCGTCGTCGCTCGCGATCGCGAGTTCGTATTCGCCAGTTTCTGGCGCTTCGATCACACCCCGAATGCGCGCGATGTACTGATTTCCTGCGTTCTTCGGCGCTTCCGCAACGATGAGTTGCTTCGATTCATCGGGTGTGCGTGTAAACACTTCACCTTTGCGCAAATCTTCGACGGTGCCCACGCGTCCGAGCTTCCACACTTCGCGCGTGAACTCGTGGTTCATGCGCGGCGCCTCGGCGGCGGTCGCAGAGGGTGGCGTTGCGAAACGCGCAGCACTCGCCGCAAGTTGCGGGCGAAGCGTGTTCATCGGAATGTCGTTGATCGCGCGAGCGGCTTCGAGACGAATGACGCGCTCAGGATCGTTGAGGAATCCGGCGATGCGCGGATCGCGCAACTTGCGCATCGCAAGACACGCAGCCATACGAATCGACGACGCAGGATCCGCAGCGAGTTCACCGAGTCGCGCACGATCATTCATCCACGCCAGCGCTTGTACGCCAGCATGACGAAGGAAGGGATCGCGATCGGCGTTCTCCGCAATCATCGAAACGACAAACGGAGCCTTGTCGCGTGCGCCCATGCGACCGAGTGCCATCGCGGCGAACGCGCGGACGCGCGCGTTGTCGTCGGAGCAAAGGTCCGCGAGTGCGTCGGCTGCGGCGATCGCGCGCGCTTCACCAAGCATGCGCGCGGCTTGTGCGCGAATCTCCGTGTCACGATCATCAAGCGCGGGCAACACGAGTTCCCACGGTTGCACGGTTCGCGTGAGTGACTGTGCTTCGATCGGACTCGATTCGCGAAGTCGTGCGGACGCTTGCTGACCGAGCGCCCAAAT
>JAIXVI010000171.1 GCA_027483065.1 Planctomycetaceae bacterium | reverse complement strand
TGACGAGTTCTGAGCCCACATCGCTCGAGCATGCATCCGTCCGAGCACCGCATCGCGGAGCGATCGGCGTTGGCATCATCGGACTCGGCTTCATGGGCCGCACCCACCTCGCGTCGTACGCACGAACGGAAGGATGCGAAGTCCGCGCGCTGCTCGATCCCGCGCAACGCGCTGCCGCCGCCGGCAACCTGATCACCACGGGCGACGCTGCGAAGGACGACGTCGATCGACTCCTCGCAACGCTTCCGCGCGCGACAAGTCTCGACGATTTTCTCGCGCGTGCCGACATCGACGTCGTCTCGATTTGTACGCCAACGGACACGCACGTCGACCTCGTGCGAGCCGCGATTCGCGCGAAGAAGCACGTGCTTGTCGAAAAGCCCACCGCGCTCGACGCCGATGCGATCGATGCGCTCGACCAAGAAGCGCGCACCGCGGGCGTCCTCGTGATGCCTGCGCACTGCATGCGTTTCTGGCCTGCGTGGTCGTGGATGGCGGAGGCGATTCGCACACGTCGGTTTGGTGCGGTTCGGCGCGCTCGTTTTCGTCGCCTCGGCGCCGCGCCAACGTGGAGCCAGCACTTCTATCTCGACTTTGCGCGCTCGGGTGGCGCGATCGTGGATCTCCACATCCACGACGCCGACTTTGTGCGTTTCGCCTTCGGCGAGCCGACGTCGGTTGCCGCGGCGGGCTCGCGTCGTCATGTCCACGCGCGCTACGGTTTCGGTTCCGGCGTCGTTGTGGAGGGCGGCATCGTCGAGGCTGAAGGCGGTTGGATGGAGGATCCGTCGTTCGCGTTCACGATGACGGCGGAAATCGTCTGCGAGAAAGCAACCCTCGACTTCGATCTCATGCGCGATCCAGAATTGCGCGTGGTTTCGGCCGCCGACGGCTCGATTTCGACGATCGTCGCGGGCCGCGAGTACCCGACCGGGAACGGCTACGACCACGAGATTGCGGCATTGATCCGCGCGATTGCAAGCGGCGGCCCCGCCCCTGTCACGCTTGGAGATGCTGCGCGTACCCAGCGCCTGCTCGATCGCGAAATCGCGGCGCTTCACACAAGCTAAGCCTGCGTCCTGAGTCTGCGTCGCGCCTCAGCGAACGCCCGCAGCTGCCGCGATTGCGTCGGCCTTCGCCGCGAAGTCAAAGTCCTTGTCGGTGATGCCGCCCGCGTCGTGCGTCGAGAGCGAGAGCGTGACTCGGCTGTACCGAATCAGGATGTCCGGGTGATGCTGGACCGCTTCCGCGTGGGCGGCGATCTCATCCACGAACGCCATCGCAGCGACAAAGTCTCGGAATCGATAGGTGCGCTGGATTTCTTCGCCCGGCTGAGACCACTCGGGAAGTGATTCGAGTTTCGCGGCGATCTCGGCGTCAGAGAGTTTGACAAGCGACATGGGAGCGCGAAGTGTACCGACGCGGCGCGCTGGCCCCCAACCGGTCGCGTACCCTGACGAAATCGCGCTCGCCAACGATCAGCCCCGCAGTTCCCCTTCTGCCGTGAAGCTTGACCCAAACCGCCCTCGCGCCACGCGCCTCGCACCCACGCCGTCGGGCGCGCTTCACGTGGGGAACGCGCGTACGTTCCTCCTGAACTGGGCGCTTGCCCGCCACGAGGGCTGGCGCGTCACCTTGCGACTGGAAGATCTAGATATCGGGCGCGTCAAGGACGGCGCCCACGCGACGGCAATCGCCGACCTCGCGGATCTGGGGCTCGATTGGGATGGCGAAGTCGAAGTGCAATCGCGCGACCTCATGCCCTATCGCGCGATGCTCACGCGGCTTGCCGAGTCTGGCGAGCTCTTTCGCTGCGATCGCTCGCGAAGTGAGATTCGGTCGGCGGCGAGTGCGCCGCACGCAGAGGACGGCGAAACGCGTTACCCGCCCGAGTTGCGGCCACCAGAGCCTTGGCCGCGCGTGATTCAAGCGTGGGAAGCGAATCATCGCCTCCGCGTCGAACCCCGCGATGAACACGTCTTCGATGAACTCCTCGGTGAGCGCACGTTCAACCCGGGTCTTGAAGCGGGTGACCTCGTCGTTTGGACGAAACTCGGCGTGCCGGCGTATCAACTCGCGGTCGTCGTCGATGATGCGCGACATGGAATCACCGACGTCGTCCGCGGCGACGATCTCCTCGCGAGTGCCGCGCGACAACAACTGCTTGCCCGGCTTCTTGGGCTTCCGCACGCGCGATGGTGGCATCTGCCGCTTGTCTATGGCGACGACGGAAAGCGACTCGCGAAACGCCACGGCGCACACAGTTTGCGCGCGCTCTTTGAGCGCGGCGTGAAACGCGAACGAATCGCGGGTTGGGCCGCGTGGTCGATCGGACTCGTGCCGGAGCGTGCGCCGTTGTCACTTGATGCGCTGGTCGCCGCGACGTCGCCCGACGCGCTGCGCGCCGCGATTTCCACGAGAAACAGCCACTCGTGCGTCTTTGGTGACGGCGACCTCGGGTGGCTTTGCGAAAGTTGAAGTTCGCCCGCGGCGCACTTGACCGTCGTCACCGTTCCCCTTCTCATCCTCGGATGCACGACTCGAAGTTGAACGGGACCGCCGAATACGGCACAACGCACGCGCCCAGCCTCGTCGCGACGCAGAACTCACCAAGCGCCCGATTCAAGACGCGCACCTGGATGGCACGTGCCGCAGCCTCCGCGGCCACGATCGCGCCCGCCACGATCATGGCCACGATCATGGCCTCGATCATGGCCTCGATCATGGTCGCGACGCTCTCCGCGTGTTCTCCAAGCCAAGCACCACAAACCATGGAAGTCACCGCCGGCGGCCGCACGTTCACGTGTCGACTCGCGATCAATGAAGCGGGGCGCGACCAAGGCCTTGGCGGCGTCGCGAGCCTCGGTCCGAACGAGGGCATGATCTTCGCCTTCCCCGACGCAGAGCCGCATAACTTCTGGATGCGCCGCTGCATCATGGACATCGATATCGCCTTCATCGATCCGCTTGGCATCGTGACCGCGGTGCACACGATGAAGGCCGAAGAGTTGCAGCGTCCGGATGAAAGCGAAGCTGCGTACTTCGCGCGGCTGAAGAAGTACCCCTCGCTCGCGCCCGCGCAGTTCGCGCTCGAAGTTGCGCCAGGGACGCTCGAACCGCTTGGTGTCCGTCGCGGTTCTCGGATCGAATTCGACCGAGACCTCCTCAAGCGCCTCGCCGAGTGAGCCGATGACGCGCGTGCGGGGAGGGCGTACAGAGTCCCACCGGTCGCGCGATTCCATCGTTCACATGGGCCCTTCGGTTTCGAGGGTCTCGTTGGTGACGAAGATCCGATCGGCGGAACGCTCGTGCTTCTCGGAAGCCCCGTCTGAGCGTCGCGACATGCCTGTCCCCCGTCACACCGTCCGAATCACCGTGTTGAGCGTCGAAGCCACGAACGCGATGGCTCTCGCGTGGAGATTGCGCCTCGAGCGCGAACTCGCGGGCTGCGCCGTTTCACACCTCGACATGACTCCGCTCCTCGGAGCAACGCTGCCCCCGCAACTCGACGCGGAGGTCGTCGTGCTGTTCCCGGGCGAAGACCCGAGCATGGCAACCCGAGCGCTCGATCGTGCTCATCATGCGATCGAAGCGGCGGCAAACGACGCACATTCGATTGCCTCGGCGCGCATCGTCGCAATCTCCGATGTGCTCACAAGCGCCTCGACGTCCGGCCAAAACCGCGCCGATCACGCGAATTGCTTCAACGTCGCGGACGCCGAGCGAGATCTCATCGCGTTCTTACGCGGCGTCCTCACGTGCGCATCTGGACTTCGCGAAGCTCGCCGTGAACTCGCGCTCCTCGGCCGCGTGGTGACCTCGATGCGCAGCGAACTCGAAGAACGCAACGAGGAACTCCAACTCGCGTCGATGGTGCAGAAAGACTTTCTGCCACTTCCGCTTCCGCCGCTCCACGGCGTGCGTGTGTCGAGTTTCTATCGCCCGCTCGCGGGCGTTTCTGGCGACGTCTATCACGTCGAACAACTCGACGAAGATCGCATCTCGGTCTTTCTTGCCGACGCGGTTGGCCACGGTATTCCTGCGGCACTTCTCGGGATGGCGGTCTGTCGCTCACTTGAAACAACCGATCGCACACACGGGTCCGCGCGGCTGCTCGGACCAGCCGAAACGATGTCGCGCGCGAATCGCCGCCTCGTCGAGAGTCAGCGCGCAACGACGCGCTTCGCGACCGCGATTGCAGGCGTCCTTGATTGTCGCACCCGCCGACTCAGGCTCGCCGTCGCTGGGCATCCCGCGGCCATTCTTCTGCGTCCAGGTGAGCCGCCACGACCAATCGAAGTCGAGGGCGGAATTCTCGGGATTTTCCCCGATGAGCCGTACGAAGAGATCGAGCTCGAACTCCGCACGAACGATCGCGTGCTCTTCTATTCTGACGGATTCGAACAAGCGTTTTCGGAGAACGGTGCGCCGCGCCATATCGAAGAATTCGCGAAACTCAGCGGCATCTTGAGCGCGGAGCAACTCGTCGAAGAAGTCGTCGCGCGCGTCGATGCGCAGTCAGGGTCGCTCCATCAAGCAGATGACCTGACGCTTCTTTGCGTGGCCATCGAGTCGCCGGCCGAAATGCGTCTCGCCGCGTGAGGCGAGTGCCGCGCGTACGAACACTGCGACGTCAACGCGCTTCGCGCGCTTGCATCCACTCGAGTTGGCGCGCGACGAGTTTCGCGAGGTGATCGACTTCGACGTTGATCGTGTCGCCGACACGGCGTTCCGCGAGATTCGTCCGCGCGAGCGTTTCGGGAATGAGGCATACGTCGATGATTGTGCCGTCGATGATCGTGCCGTCGTTCGCGTGTGCGGCGCCATCGTCGACGCGCGCAATCGTGAGCGAAACTCCGTCGAGCGCGATCGAGCCTTTCTCCACGACGAAACGAGCGAGCGACGCCGGCAATCGCACGCGCACACGCCACTCGTGCTCGGTCTCGATGGCGACCACCTCGCCGAGCGCGTCGACATGCCCGAGGACCACGTGTCCGCCGAGGAACGTCATCGGGGTCGCGGCGTGTTCGAGATTGACGCCCGAGCCGACCGCGAGAGCGCCGAGGCTCGTGACTCGTAGGGTTTGCGGAATGACGTCGAACGCGAATTGTCCGCCGTCAACTGCGACCACCGTGAGGCAGCAGCCGTTCACGGAAATCGATGCGCCGAGATCGGGCTGGTGTGCCCAACTGCCGGCATCGACGATGAGGCGCGTCGATGTCGCGGCTGGCCGGATTTCCGCGATATGACCGAGAGATTGCACAAGTCCAGTGAACACGCGGCGGACGATACCCCGCGCGGCGCCCGCCTGTGCGATTGAGCCGTGCGATTGGGCGCCGACTTCATCGCTTTCCGCCCGTTCTGTCCGCTTGACGCTTACGGCACTTGGGGGCGATACTCCCCGTCCCTTCGGCGCTCTGCGCTTGAGGCCCGCTGCGACCGCACCGGGTACTGCACGACGGAAACCCACGATGACATTTCCCACGATGACCCCTTCGACGCTGTTCTCGACCATCCTTGCGACTTCCGTCGCCACGGCGTCCGTCGCGACCACCTTTGGCACCTCGCCCGCGACCGCGGACGACACCGCCGGTGCCGCCCAGCAGCGCATGGCCGAGACTGCCGCCAAGACCGAAGCGGCGTACCTCATTGGTCCGAGCGTCGCTTCGAAACTTGGTTGCGAAATCGTGTGGCAGTCCACCGTGGCGCTTCCGCCGGGAATCGGTCTCAAACTCGTGTCGGCGACTCCGGCCGCTACGCTCGCGCTCAACGAACGAAACGAAGTCACGTTCCTTCGCTCCGCAACCGGCGACAGCGCGTGGACGGCCTCGGCGGCACTCGCCATCGATCACGTTGATGCGATGGGCGTGCTCGACGACCGCTTCGGTGACCGCGGCGGTCACGTCGCGATCTTCACCGACACGCAGCTCTATCTGCTCGATGAAACCAACGGCGAACTCGCAAAGAAGAGCTCGTACCGACACGCGCCAAGCACTCTCCCGGTGCTCGCGAATGAGTTCGTGATCTTCGGATCGCGCAACGGACAACTCGTGTTCGTCAACGCGCACACGGGCTTCCTCTTCCGCTCAAGCGTGGTCGATCCCGTGAGCCGCGCGCCTGGTTCCATCGCCGCTCGCCCCGCAACCAACGGCGGAGTGGTCGTCGTCGGTAGTTCCACCGGCACCGTCGCTGCGTACGACTCGTCGAGCGCGCAATCCATCTGGCGTCGCGAACTGCTCGCGGGCGTCGTTGCGTCGCCCGCGATCTCGGGCAACACCGTCTTCGTCGCGTGCGAAGACCAGTACCTCTACGCCTTTGATCTTGGAAACGGCGACACGCTGTGGAAGTACTTCACGCAGACCCCGTTGCGCACGGCTCCGTTTGTGGCGGGCAACATGGTGTTGCAAGAGATTCCTGGTGAAGGACTCGTGGCGTTCACGGCGAACCCTGAAGGCCAAATCGGCGGCGAAGTTCGCTGGAAGAAGACCGGAATCGATGGAAAGCCGATCTCGACCGCTGTATCCGCAGGCCGAGACAGCGTCGTGTTCTGGTGCCCAAAGCACCGTCGCGTTTCGTACGTCGATCTCTTGAAGGGCGACATCATCGCGCAAGTGGATCTTCCGAAGGTGCAGCACCTCGAGGCCGATCGTCTCGACGTCGGCGGCTTCGTTGCGTGGAGCGCAGATGGCCGCATTGAACGCCTGGCACCCGTGAAGACGGCGCCCGTCGCAGTGGCACCCGCAAGCGCCCCAGCCGCTCCTACCACCGAAGCGTCGACCGACGCGGGCTCTGAAGAGAGCGCTTCCAACGGCTGATGCCGACAGGATTCTGACATGCATGGACTTGTGCCCGTTCGCCGTGCGCTGATTTCGGTCAGCGACAAGCGTGATCTCATTCCCTTCGCAAAGACGCTCGCCGATCTCGGCGTCGACATCGTCTCGACTGGCGGAACCGCCGCCGCACTTGCTGCCGCAGGCATCAAGGTGACGCCGATCGAACAACTCACCGGCTTCCCCGAAATGATGGACGGCCGCGTGAAGACGCTGCATCCTCGCGTACACGGCGGGTTGCTTGGTCGACGTGATGTTGCCGAGCACGTGAAGGCGATGGAAGAGCACGGCATTGCGCCGATCGATCTCGTATGCGTCAACCTCTACCCCTTCGAGATGACCGTCCGTCGTGAGGGCGTGCAGGAACACGAAGCGATTGAACAGATCGATATCGGTGGCCCGTCGATGCTGCGCTCCGCTGCGAAGAATCATGAGTTCGTCGCGGTCGTGACCGATCCGTCGCAGTACGACCGTGTCGCGAGCGAACTCGCGGCAAACAAAGGCGCAACGTCGCTCGAATTGCGTCGCGCGCTCGCAGCGGCGACCTTCGCACGGACTGCTGCCTACGACACAGCAATCGCCGCGTGGATGAGTCAGCGCGCGGGAAATCGCTTCCCTCCGGTGTTTGAACTCCGCGGTGTCAACGAAGGCGAACTGCGCTACGGCGAGAATCCGCACCAAGCGGCCGCGGTCTATCGCGATCCGACCTACCGCGGACCAAATGTGGTCGGCGCGGAATTGCTGCACGGAAAGCCGCTCTCCTACAACAACCTGCTCGATGCGGCTGCGGCGCTCGAACTCGTGCAGGACTTACGCGAGCTCGCGCCCGACATGGTTGGCGCGGTCGTCGTGAAGCACACGAATCCGTGCGGTGCTGCGGTCGCGCCGACGCTGCGCGAGGCATTCGCGAAGGCGTACGCGGGCGACCCGCTCGCCGCCTTTGGCGGCATTGTTGCGCTCAACGGCGTCGTTGATCGAGCGACGGCGGAAGAGATCGTCGCCGGTGAGAAGTTCCTCGAGGTCGTGGTGGCCGCGGGATACGACGCCGATGCGCTCGCGCTTCTGCAGGCGCGCTGGAAGAACGCTCGACTCCTCGCGGTTGGCCCAGTGAGCGCAGCGCCGAAGTCGGTTTTGGTGCGCTCGATTCCCGGCGGTTTCTTGGCGCAAGAGGCCGACACGCACGAGATCAACGCGACTGCGTTCCAGCATGTCGCGGGGCCTGCGCCCGACGCAGCGACGTTGCGCGATGCGGCGTTCCTCACGGCGGTGGTGAAGCACCTCAAATCGAATGCCGTCTGCATTGGGCGCGATGGGCAACTCTTTGGTGCGGGCGCGGGGCAGATGGACCGCGTGGCGAGTTGTCGCAACGCGGTCGAGAAGTCGGGCGCGCGCGCACTGGCTGGCGCGGTCGCGGCCAGCGACGCGTTCTTCCCCTTCGACGATGGCCCGCGGCTCTTGATTGACGCGGGCGTCCGCTGCATCGTGCATCCGGGCGGCTCAAAGCGCGATGAAGACACGTTCAAACTCTGCAACGAGCGCGGCGTGACCTGCCTTGTGACGGGCGTGCGTCGGTTTCGGCATTGACGGCGTGCGTGACGTGGTTGGAGCGCTCGCGACG
>JAIXVI010000258.1 GCA_027483065.1 Planctomycetaceae bacterium | reverse complement strand
TCTCGTCGCTCGTTGCGATGCGGTCGGGGTTCGACTTGAAGAAGCAGTAGCCTTCCTTGCCGCGCTCCCTTGCCTCGTTCGCGAGTTCGCTCATCGCGGGGTCAAGCGCGATGCAAACTTGCTCACCGAGCTTGTAGCCGGCCTTCTCGACGGCGAGCGCGATGAGTTCAAGCGCTTCTTCGTTCGACTTGAGGTTCGGCGCGAAGCCACCTTCATCGCCAACGGCGGTCGCGAGATGCTTGTCGTGCAGGACCTTCTTGAGCGCGTGGTAGCACTCGACGCCGCAACGAAGTGCCTCTTCGAAATCGAAGAAGCCCCCCTTCGTGATCATGGGCTGAATCATGAACTCCTGCATGTCGACGTTCGAGTCGGCGTGCTTGCCGCCGTTCAGGATGTTCATCATCGGAACAGGCAGCGTCTTCGCCGCCACGCCGCCGAGATATCGGTAGAGCGGTTGGCGCGTGGCGGCCGCGGCCGCGTGCGCGACGGCCATCGACACCGCAAGCGTTGCGTTTGCGCCGAGGCGCGACTTGTTCTCGGTGCCATCGAGTTCGAGCAGCACCGTGTCGATCTCTTCTTGCCCCGTTGCGTCGAGCCCGAAGATCGCAGGCGCGATCTCGTCATTCACGTGCGCGACCGCTTTCATCACGCCCTTGCCGAGCCAGCGTGACTTGTCGCCGTCGCGAAGTTCGACCGCCTCGTGCTCACCCGTCGACGCGCCCGACGGTACGGCTGCGCGGCCGCCGACGCCACCTTCGAGAACGACCTCGGCCTCGAGGGTCGGGTTGCCGCGGGAATCGAGAATTTGACGAGCGTGAACGGATTCAATGGCGAAGGACATGGCAACTCTCGGATGAGGTCGAAACAAGAAGAACCGTGAGACGGGAGTCTACACGGCAGCCGCTTGCCGTTTTTCGGTCAAAACGCCAGAGTCCCGCCAAACACTTCATCACGCGTACGAGTGCAGGCCCGTGATGACGAAGTTGATCACGATCCAGTTGAAGAGCATCACCGCGGCGCCGATCACGGCGAGCCACGCGGTCCAAAGGCCCTTGTCCTTCGCCTTCAAACGCACGTGGACGAGAATCGCAAACACGATGAACGTGTTCAGCGCGAAGACTTCCTTCGGATCCCAACCCCACGGCCGGCCCCACGAGTGGTCGGCCCAAATCGCGCCCATCACGATGCCCGCCCAAAGCAGGACGAACGAGATCTCCATCAACACCATCGTGGTGCCGTCGAGAATCTCGCCAAGCGCTGCACGGCCTTTCGCCATGCGTTCTTCGCCGTGACTTCCCGAGACGATCAGGCTCGCTGCGCCGCCGACGCGCGCGTACGTCGCCGCACCACCGAAGGCGCGATGCAGGATGTAGATCCCTGCGCTCACCGCGGCCATGAAGATGAGGACGTAGCTGAAGATGATCACGTTCGTGTGGATGTAGAGCCACACGTCGTGCAGCACGGGCATCATGTTCGAGATCGCCGGATTGAGTTGCACCGGAAGGAAGTGTGCAGCCATCAATGCGACCATGCCCGACACGGCGGCGCCGAGGGCGAACAGGCTGAACATCGCCGACTTCCGCACCCACCATTCGATCGCAACCGCGCCAATCGCGCCCATCCAGGCGGCGGTCGTCACGGCTTCGAACATGTTCGAATTCGGCCAGCGATCGGCGATGTACCAACGCAGCATCACGGCGATCGTGTGCAAGAGCACCGCGAGACCGAAGATCCCCAACCCGATCGTGCGCGCGCGCGGCCACTTCCACACGAAACCAAGCAAGAGAAAGATCGAGGCCGCCATGTAGACGAGCCACACGCGCGTCATGTGATCGTTCTTGAAGTACCAGTACTCCCAACCAAGTCGCGTCTGATCGGGATACGTCTCGGCGCTGATCTTCGGGAGTTCGCTGCCGAGCGTCGCAATCGCGCCGTTCACCGCGTTCGAATCACCCTTCAGCCAACCCCTCACAAGCGCACGCCACGCGTCACCAACGACCGCAGCTTGCTCGGGCGACAAGTCTTCGGGTTGCCCCTTGTTCTCCGCAAGAAGCAGCATCGAGCCAGGCACCGGCTCTTTGCCATCTGCAAACATCACCGCAGAAATGCCGTGCCACTCTTGCGATGCATCACCATCGCCGCGCGGAACGATCTTCAACTTCGACAAAAGAAAGCGCGGGTCTTTCACGGTGATCGCCGAATCAATCGCGCGCACGACCTTCTCGGTTCGAATCAGATCGCCGCGCATTTCGCGCAAGACCGCGACCGATTCCGGCTTCAGAATCAACGTTTCTGAAATCAGCCCCGTCTTCTCGAACGCCTTCATCTGCTCGTCGAGCGCCGCACGCGACTCTGGCGTCGCGGCCGCAAGGAGCGCGTCGGCGATGCGCTTGCGCGGCCCCGCGCCCTTGACGTAGATCACGTCGGCGTCGCGATAGACGTCCGGACGGAAGAGCATGTCGAGATACGTGAAGAGCGGGTCTTGCCCGTTGATCTCACGCGGTCCGGAGACGAACGCCATCATCTCCTGCGCGAAACTCGAGAGACTCTTCAAGCGACCATCGCTTTGCACCGCGATCGTTCCGAGTGGCTTGAGATCCACGCGCTCGACGAACGGCTTGCCAGCATCCGCTGCATTCGTATTGGAAGCTGGGGTCGAAGCTGGGGTCGAACTCGCAGGCGCGTCTTGCGCTTGTGCGGGCGCGAGCGAAGTTGCGCACGTGAGGAGCGCAACCACCGCAACAACCAAGCTCCGTGCCACGCGCATGCTGCGCGAGAGAATCGTGTGAGAATTCATGCTTCGACCTTTCTGCCGTTGCGTGCAAGACCTGCGAGCACTTCTTCTTGTCGACGTCGCTTGATCACTGGTTTCACATAGAACGCATAGATCATGCCCGCGACCGCGATCACACAACCAAGCAACTGGATGTAGACGCCGTTGCGATTTCCCACGCCAAGCACGGTGTAGTTGAGTCCTGCGCTCGGCCGGATTCCCTCGTCTGACGATGTATCCGGCGGATCCCATTGCGCTTGGAAGTACCACAAACCATCGTGTTCGATCGGATCGTTGACGCTCACCGTCGTTGGCTCGCTCCACGACGAACCTGGATCGCGGAAGCGCACAGCGCTGGTGTAATCGCGAATCGTGCTCATCGCGCCCGTGAAGCCACCGACGTGCGACGTGAGGATGAATTCCTCGAGCGCGATGTCGGTGCCAAGCGGAAGACGTTGACGCGAGAAGAGCAACTCAACATCGCGTCCATCCGCGAGGCGCATCACCATCGGCTTGTACGGCGAACGACGCAACACATCCTCGGGGCCGTTGAACACCCAGCGATTGAACTCGAGCCACTCTGCCGGCGTGTTTGGCGCCGACACGAGGATCTGCGAGAAGATCTCCATCGCGTCGCGCTCGCGCTGTTCGCGTGGCACGACCAAGGGCTTCACTTCCAACACAGCGCGCGGCATCAACTCTTCGACGCGCACCGTGATGCCGCCCGCAAGCGGCGCCGTTTCCCGCGGCTTCAAGTCGACAACCTTCGCGTCGCTGCCGATCGATGACACGAGGCGAATGCGTCCCTCTTCAGGGCCATGAACGAGCGAAACCAACGCGAGTCCGTTGCCGGGCTCGTAGAACGTTTGAATCGAATCATCCTGCATCGTCGGTGCGCCGTGCGCGTCCGACGCATCAGGTTGCACGACGTCGCGGGTGAGCGATGGATCGCTGAAAACCCAGCGTCGGAAGAGGCCCTTCGGCGTGCGCACTTCGAGAATCGCGAGCGAAACCGTCGCGCCGCCGACAGGCACATCATCGCGCACGTTCGACACGCGATAGGCATATGCCGGTTTACCAGCTTCTTCTGTGCCTTTGATTTCAACGAAGGGCGCGTCTGGGTTGGCCGCTGCCACATCGCGAATCTCTTCGCGAATCTCGATTCCCTTCGAAGGAATACGAATGGTGATCGTTGGCTGGCGCGAGAATTGCGCAAACTGGGTTTCGCTGTCGATCGACACGAATCGGAGCAAGCCGCCGTCGGCGCTCGCGCGATCAGGATCACGCGCCACCAAGCGGTAATCTTGGCGTTGCCCACGATCACTCGCAACCGTCACAAAAGCGACGGGATTCAACGGACTTCCCGCGGGCCCATCGACAAACCGACTGCGCGGAATGGCGTAGCGCAAGAATCCGTTGATGCGGAACTCGACATCTTGGAAGGGATCGTTCTCGCTCGTCGGGCCAACCGCAACATCGAGCGGGTCAAGCGGGAGTTGCTTGTCGCCACCCTGTTGGAAGACCAAATCGCGGTCACCGATGTAATCGTTGTAAAGCGGAAGTCCATCGATCTTGCGCTCGACCCACTCGCGATCGCCGGGCTTGCGCACATACAACGCCCACGACTTCACGAGTTCGTTGCGCAAGTAGAAATAGCCCTGCGGTTCGTAGTCGAGGCGCATCGCCATCGATGCGTCAAAGATCGGATTCCCCGTCTCCCTCACAGAGCGCTTCATCGGCTGCTCTGGATCGTCGGTGAAAATCAAGTCTTCCGTGAGTTGCGGGTAGCCAACAAGCAATTGCCGCATGTAGCGCTTCTCGCCGCGCGTCACCGCGACCGTCACGCTGTAGGCGCGCTTGCCTTTGTCGTCACCCGTGAGCAATTCCCACTCAGGGTCAATCGTCGTGACTTCGAAGATCACTTGATCGGCACCTTCGCCACTCGTCGCACGCGTGCCGGGTGCCGCGAGGAACGAAACCTCGCGCGTCGACTTCGTGCCGTCGGCGGCGACATCTTCGTAGGTCGCGATCACTTGACGACGTGCCACCGGCGTGTCGCCTTCGACCTTCGTGCCGAAGTAGATGAACGAGCCGACGATCAGAACGAGGATGCCCGAGTGGATCATCCACACGCCGTA
Source organism: Planctomycetaceae bacterium (assembly GCA_027483065.1). Classification (GTDB taxonomy): domain Bacteria; phylum Planctomycetota; class Phycisphaerae; order Phycisphaerales; family SM1A02; genus QWPT01. The sequence continues at coordinate 872 of JAIXVI010000258.1, read as the reverse complement.
GTTCACCGACTTGAACGGAATGCGCCGCAGCGTGGTGACCGTGATGTTGATCGCGATGAGGATCATCATCAGATCAAACGGCCACCAGTGGAACCACTCGAACTCGGTCATCTCGAGTCCACGCCACTGACGCAGCTGATCGTGTGCCCAGTTCGCGGGATCGAAGATGTTCCATGTTCCCGCGTCGAAGTCGGGATAGACGATGCCGGCGCTCCCAATCGACGAATAGATGAAGAGGAGCGCGAGCAGCCAGATGCCGAACTTGACGCTCGAGAAGAGGTCGAACGTCCAGCCCGCGATGCCATGATTCAACCACGGTTTCCACCACGGAAGATCGACGTCATTCGTCGCTGGCGTGGCTTCGTTCTTCGCGGCACGTGTCGTTGGTTTCGTCATGCGTCGTCCGGACGTTTGGCTACGGTTGACTGACTGGCCCGCGTGCATTTCGCAGGGTCGCGATGGGACTCGCACGGGGCCGCGATGCTATGCGCTCAGGGGCGCGTCCGTACCGACGAATACTCGGCTCCGTTGCGAATCCGTCGTTGGCAGGAAGCACTTCTGCGGGACGTCCAACAAGGATCGGGGTATCATCGCGGCCCGCAATTTGGTGCCTTTGCACCGGAGACCGCATATGACGAACCGCACGACGACCGTTCTCGCCTCTCGCCTCTTCAGCCGTTCGAGCATCAACCGTTTCGCCGCGGCGGCAGCCGTTGCGACTTCGGTGCTGCTCGCGAGCACTGCAACCGCACAGGACGCGAAGCCCTCCGCGCCTCCGCCGGCGGGTGCGCCGATCGTCCCCGCGACTGCGACCGCGAATGCAGAAATGACCTTCGTCGTCCTCAAGACCTCGAAGGGCGACATCGTCCTCG
>JAIXVI010000042.1 GCA_027483065.1 Planctomycetaceae bacterium | reverse complement strand
GTCGATCGATCCGCGTGCGCCGTCGATCGAGACGACGCCGAACTCGGCACACCACGCAGGCGCGGCGCCTTCGATCGTGACGCGCCACGCGCGGCTCTCATGCGTGAGTTCCGCCATCGTGCCTTGCCGCTCGACTTTTCCTTTCAGCATGATCGCCACGCGATCGCAGACAAGTTCCACTTCGCCGAGGAGATGGCTGTTGAGGAAGACCGTGCGACCATCCGCGCGCATGCGCAGCAGCACGTCGCGAATCTCGCGGCGGCCGACCGGATCGACACCGTCGGTTGGCTCGTCGAGGATGACGAGTTCAGGGTCGTTCACGAGCGCTGCCGCGAGGCCCGTGCGCTGTTGCATGCCCTTCGAGTACGTACCAACGCGTCGATCGCCCCACGCGCCCATGCCGACGACATCGAGGAGTTCAGACGTGCGGCGCTTGCGATCCGCGCGGCGCATGAGGCTCATCGCTCCGAAGAACTCGACGCATTGCCGACCCGTGAGATACGCGGGGAAACGGTGGTGCTCGGGGAGATAGCCAACGCGCGCGAGCGTCGGACGATGGCCGATCGGCATGCCGAGAATCGTGCCATGCGCCGTGGTCGGGCGCACAATCGTCGTCATGATCTTGACGAGCGTCGACTTGCCCGCGCCGTTTGGGCCGAGGAGACCGAAGATTTCGCCGCGCGGGACGCGCATCGCGACCCCTTGCAGTGCGTGCACGCGGCCCGCATACATCTTGGTGACATCGACGAGGTCGATGGCGGTTGAATTGTCTGAAGCGTGGGTTCGTGCGTCCGCAACCATGGCGCGCAGTGTAGACCGCGCGTGCGCGAGCCACGGGTGAACAACGTGGTGAAGTCTCGCGGCTCGAACTCGTGCGGTTCAAACTCGTGCGGCTCAAACTTGTGCCGCTGAAACTCGTGCGGTTCAAACTCGTGCGGGCGCACTCGCGTGCTCGCGGCTATCGTCGCCAACTTGGAATCCGCGACGAACTCGACCCCGCCCGAGACGCAGACCACTTCGTGGGGTGCGCTCGACCGACTGCGCGCCCCGTCCGGCGCGAATGTGTTCGCGTTCGCGGTGCTCTTCGCGATCTCCGTCGCGTTCCTCTTCGTCGCCTACTGCCTCTCGCGCGCGCTCTTCGGCGGCTTCGGCGGCGGGTTCGGCACGATCACCGCATGCGTTGCGTCGACTGCCGCCGCGTCGATCTTCTTGTGGTGGCTCGTGCCATTTGCCGACTTCGCCGAGATCTTCTGGCTGCACCTTCCCGCCGATCGCCGCGCACGGGAAGGCCGCTGCCCGTACTGCGGCTATCCGCACGAATCGCGGGAGACGTGCACCGAGTGCGGCGAGCCGACCGCGCCGCTGCCCGCATGGGCCTTGTCGGCGCGACCGGTGAAGCGGCTCGCGTGGATCTTGGTTCCGGCGCTCTTCGTCGGAAGCGCTGCGGGTGAAGCGTGGTGCCAACTCGACGAGTCTCGGTTCGTCGACGAGAGCGCGTCGGCGCGGGCGCGGCGCGACGCGTACACGCGGAATCGCGCGTTTCCGACGACGTTTGCGAAACTCTCGGTCGATCGCGATGGGCGCTTCGACAGCGCGCCGTGGACCGAACTCGGCCGCGAACGCGATTGGCGGCCTGCGGATGAGTCGCGCCTTGAGCGCGGGCTCGGATGGAAGGCGCGGGCGGAGCGCGAGTGACCCCGCGTCGCAAACGGTGCACGGCACGTGCCGTCCTGTGCCATGCACTGGACGGCACGTGCCGTTCACGTTTTATGCATCTTGTAACACCCCGACGAAGCCTGGCTTACGTCGCGATCTGTATGGTGCCAGGCACGTGCCAGGCAGTGCCAGGCACTGAGTGGCACGTGCCGTGCACCGTTACTTCTTGGCCGGCATCGGGTACTGCGCCACGTACTCAGGCTTCAGGAAGAAGTAGTACATCTTGCCCGTCGAGTACTGCCCGCCCGCGAGCAGTTCTGCCGCTGCGCCGGCGCCCATGTAGAGGTCCGCGCGACCGGCCGCGCGAATCGCGCCGCCCGTGTCTTGGTCGAGCATGAAGTTCTTGTACTCGACCATGTTGCCCTTGTAGGTGTTCGCCATCGTGTCGACCATCACCACGCCGCCGCGCGGGAAGATCGACTTGTCGGTCGCGATCGACGCATCCTCATTCACGCGCACACCGAGCGACCCCGCCGGCCACGTACCCGGCGCGTACTCTTGGAAGAACACGTACGAATTGTTGCGGTTGATCAGCTTCTGCACCTCTTCTGGATGCTGCTTTCCGTAGCGGCGGATCGCCGCGAGCGACAGTTCGCTCTTCTTAAGAATGCCTGCCTCCATAAAGCTCATGCCAAGTCCGACGTACTCGCCATCGGTCTTGCCCGCGTAGCCGACGTACATCACGCTTTGGTCGGGCATGATCAACTTCGCACTGCCGTTGACCTGCACGATGTACGCATCGAGCGCGCTTTCAAGCCACACGAGTTCGGTGCCCTTGAACATCCCACTCGCCTCGATCTCGGCGCGAGTCGGCCACGGCTGCGTCGAGCCATCAGGCATACGGCGGCCGAGCGGCTGACCGGTCTTCGAGTCGGTGAGGAGTTCCGCGGGGCGTCGATAGAGCGGATACTTGAAGCGATCGCTTGGCGAGCGATCAGCATTGAAGGTCGGCGAGAAGTAGCCCGTGAAACGCACGTCGCGCTTCTGGTTGTAGCCAACCGACTGCCACACATCGAACATCTCATTGAACTTCGTGGTGAATTCCTCGGCGCTCGTCGAGTTCTTGAGGAGTTCACGGAACGCAACGACGCTCGCGGCGGCCTGCTCAAACGTGCAGACCTCTTCGTTCGTGCCTTGGTTGCGGAACGGGAACCACGACTGCGCGGACGGCTTGCCGAACCACGACAGGCTCTCGTTGACCGACCGCTCGAGGTAGAAACTCTTGCGGCCGAACGCCGCGCCGACGTCGGGCTTCGGGTCGTTTGGCCCGAGTTTGACGAGCGCGGGTCCGTCGGTCGGCCGATCGGCGTCCTCAGGGACTTCCTGCTGCGTGCGGCAGCCGCCGAGGAAGATCGTGGCGGACAGTGCGACGACCATTGCCGCTGCGACAGGCGAGACGGAACGGACGGGAATGAGACGGAATGCGCCGCGAGATGCGCCGCGGAACGAGAAGCAGTCCAACATGGTGCATGGATATCGGAAGAAGAGGCGCAATTTCCGCAGACTTCGTTGGCGGACCAAACCGCCCCGTCGCGCAGACCGCCGATCGAGCAAACACCTGCGAAAACCAACCGCCTCGACCCCCAACACAGACCCACGCGATCTCTCGATCGCTCGATCGTTCTCTCGAAGTCGCGCATCGCCGCGTTTGGCCCGCGGGTATACTCGTCATTCGGAGACCTCCATGACGACTGCTTTCCCGACCGTCCTCTCGTTCATCGGCAACTTCGGCATGATGGAATGGGCGGTCATCCTGATCATCGCCCTCCTCCTCTTCGGCCGCCGCCTCCCCGAGGTCGGCAAGTCGCTCGGCCAAGGCATCAAGGAGTTCAAGAAGGGTCTGAAGGAAACCGGCGATGAAGTCCAGAAGTCGGACGACTCGTCCTCCTCGGCGCGCCGCTCGCTCCCGCAAGATCAGGGCATGCGCACCCCGGAATCGACGCAAGAGCGCACGCACACGCACTGACTTGCGCCAACCAACCACGAAAGAACCCCGCCGGACGCCAAGCGCGTCCGGTGTTCTTTTTCGCCCGCAGCCCACCACTCCTCACCGTCGAAGCCTCACCGTCCATTCCTCATGCGGGCTTGACCACCGCTCCCACGCACGAACTAGATTGACCACATGATTCCGTTGCCCGCGCTTGCCATCGTCGCACTCTGTGCGTCACACGCTGTTCCCAACTTCACGGCGCCCGCCTTCGCACAATCGACACCGCCCGCGGCAACAGCGCCCGAGTCGCCAGCCAAACCAACACGGAAAGACCTCGAACGTGCCGCCGAACGCGGCGACACCAGCGCGATGTACCAACTCGGCCTGCTCGCCGAAGTCGAGGGCGATCACGCGAACGCGTCGAAGCAATTCCGTCTTGCATCAGAGAAGGGTGACGCCCGCGCGATGACGCGTTACGCGTATCTCCTCGCGTACGGCCTCGGCACGCCGCGCGATGAAGCGGCAGCGGCGTCGTGGTATCGCCGCGCGGCTGAACTCGGTGAAGCAGAAGCGATGTCGAATCTCGGCCTCATGCTCGCGAATGGCCGCGGCGTCGCGCAAAGCGACAGCGAGGCAGTCGAGTGGTATCGGCGCTCTGCGGAGAAGGGCAACGCGGCCGGCATGTTCAATCTTGGCTCGATGTACGCGCGCGGCCGTGGCGTCGCGCAGAGCGATGCCGAAGCCCTCACCTGGTACACGCGCGCCGCTGAGAAAAAGAACGCGCCCGCGATGAACAACCTCGGCGAGATGTACGCGAACGGTCGCGGAGTCGCGGCCGACGAAGCGAAAGCCGTCGAGTGGTACTCCCGCGCGGCCGAAGCGGGAAGCGCCGAAGCGATGTGCAATCTCGCGCTCGCCTACGCGCAAGCGAAGGGCATCGCGCGCGACCTCCCCGAAGCGCACTTCTGGGCGAGCCTCGCGGCTGCGAGCGGTAGCGGCGAGCCACGCACGCGCGGTGAACAACTCGCGAAGCGTCTCGCGGCGCAGATCCCTGCGGAGAAAGCTGCAGAATCGCGTGCGCGTGTTACGAAGTGGATCGCCGCGCGCGCGGTTCCGATCACAACCAATTGAAGTGAAGCGTCTGTAAGCGCGGCACGACACCTACATACGCGCAACACGCTCCATCACATGTGGTGCGATTCGATACATGAGCGGCACCTCGAAAACCTTCGGGTGCGCCACGCCATGCTCCCAGAATCCATCCTCGCCCCACGCATCTCCGTGATCTCCACACGCGATGACCGACGCGTTGGAAAATGCATCAATCATCGGTGCGATCTGTTGGTCAACCCACGCCAAGCACGCGTGCTGCCGCCGGCGTGATTCCGCGGCATCATTCGTCGTTGCAAACGGAACGCATGGATTCCGATCACGCTCCCAGAGAGCGCCTTCATGCCAATACGGGACGTGTGTCTCACCAACATTGAGAAACGCGAAGACAGGTCCAGTTGCGCCCGCGATGGTCCGTTCTAAAAACGCGAGTTGCTTCGCAAGCGACCAACAGTTTCCAGCGTAAAGATAGTGTTGAAAGTGTCGCACGAGATGTCGCACCGACTCCCGTCGATCGTCGAACCAGCCGGCCGCGCCAGTTCCCGCCGTCAGGTAGCCGCGCCTGTTAAACCCATCGACAATGCTCTCGCCCTCAAGAATGAATGCATCGCGCCCATGCGACTTTGCTGGCCCACCGAGCACACGAAAAATCTTGCCAAACTTTGGATTCACGAACGGCTCATGTCGCGCGCCGTCGCCGGGTGTGAAGCCCGCAAACATCGCGCAATGCGAACCGAAGGTGAAGTAACTCGGCGCTTGCGCGCGGATAAGCGGACCGATGGCTGAGAGATTCGCAGGGCGCACCGCATCACATGAATCGAAACGACAACTGTCAAGGGTGATGAAGAGCACCGAGTCGCGATGCATCGCCCCTGCTCGCCAAACTCCTGGCGCTGCGGGAAGCCGCGTCGCAGGACCCTCGTGGCTCGCAAACGCGCGGGCTGCGAGGCGAAAACGATCACCGAGTGATTTCGGCATGCGTCCACTATCGGCGCGTCACCGTACCGAACTTCATGTTTGCCAGAAAAGTGCAGTGCCGCTCAGCCGCCGAGCAAGCCCCGTGTGCGAAGCGTGCAACCAAGCAGTTTGTAGAGAATGCGCGCGCCAACATTCGCGTTCCAATCTTCGCCGCGCGCGCCAGGCGCCACTTCGCAAAGATCGAAACCAACGACGCGCTTGCCGCTCTTCGCAAGCACTTCGAGTAGGTGGCAAACCTCGGGGAAGGTGAGCCCGCCGGGCACGGGCGTACCCGTGTTGGGGCAATGCTCGGGCGTGAGACCGTCGATATCGAACGAGATGTAGACGTCGCGCGGCAAGCGCTTCACGATGTCCTTCGAGATCGCATTCCACGAGCCGCGCGCACCGCCCGCAAACGCGCGATCGCGCAGGTGTTGATCGTAGAAACACTCGACGCGGCCCTTCGATTGCTCGACGAATGCGCGCTCGCGCGAGCCGAAATCGCGGATACCGACTTGCACAAGTTTGCCGACCTTCGGAAGGCGCGTCATCACGTTGTGGAAGATGCTCGCGTGCGAGAAGGAGAAACCTTCGAACGCATCGCGCAAGTCTGCGTGCGCATCGATCTGCAAGACGCCGAGACCAGGATGGCGCTCCGCGAGTTCGGCGATCAAACCGAACGGACTCGCGTGATCACCGCCGAGGAGCGCAGGAATCGCGCCAGAATCGAGAATCGCGCGCGCTTCTTTCGCGACATGCGCGTTCACGCGTGCGCTTGCCGCGTTCACCGCTGCGAGTGCCTTCGCATGCGCGCGATTGCCCTCCTCGGCGCCGCCCGCTGCAATCACGGGCTCGGCCGCTGCGCGCGCCTTCTTCGAGAGTGCTGCGATTTCACGCGGAATCGGCAGCATCGTGAAGCCCGCGCGCCAAATCGCACCGTACTGGAGATCTTCAAGATCGACTTGCTTGCTCGCTTCAAGTACCGCTGCTGGCCCCGCCGCTGTTCCTGGGCGGTAGCTCGTCGTTGCGTCGAACGGCACCGGAATCACGACGAGGTTCGCCTCGGCGACGGTCGTGGTAAGGCCGAACAAACCATCGCCCGTTGCAGCGGCATCAGGGTCGAAGTTCGCGGGAATCGCGGGAATCGCGGGCGCATTGCGCGCGGCAGATTTGCGAGATGTCGTCTTGGTCGTGGACGAAGAAGTAGAAGGAAGCTTGCTGCGCGAACGAGTGGGCATCGTGCCAATGTAGAGAACTCTTCCAAATCATGCACGGCGACGTGCACACGCGTTCGGCCTTCATAAAAGAAGCGCAACACACCGCGCGCCGACTCACTTCGCCTCTGCGCGCAATCGTGTGAGCGCATCGCGCATCGCTTCAAGTTGCGCGGCGTACGCGGCATCCCGCGCGAGATCGCGCTCTTCACGCGGGTCGCGTTCCAAATCAAACAACTGCTCGACGCCCCAATCTGGCCAGAAGATGTACTTCCATCGATCGCGGACGACCGCCTCCGACGCCGGAATGAAATCGCGGCTCGTAAGCATCGGATGCTCGTAGTAGAACTCACTGCGCCACGCAGGCGAATGCGCATCGAGATACAGCGGCGCGATGTCGTGGCCTTGCATTCCTGCGGGCGGCTTGATGCGCGCGGCGGCGAGAATCGTCGGCGCGAGATCGACGTTCAGCGTGCGCGCGTCGCTCGTCGTACCGCGCTGCGCGGAAGACATCCGCGGATCCCACACGATCAGCGGCACGCGGATCGATTCCTCGAACGGATACCACTTGTCGGCGAGTCCATGCTCGCCGTGGAAGTAACCGTTGTCGGTTGTGAAGATCACGAGCGTGCGATCGAGTACACCTTGTGCGCGCAACTCGTCGATCACGCGGCCGCACGTCGCGTCGACTTCGCTCGCAAGGCGGTAGTAATTCTTCATGGACTCCTGATAGCGCTCCGGCGTATCGAAGCGCCATTTCCAGCGATTTCGACCTTCGTTGCGGTCACTCGCGAGAAACGGCGGCAGCGCGCGAAACGCTGCGTCATTCGCCGTCGGCGGCACAGGCACGATCGCATCGCGGTAGAGCGCCATGCTCGCGGGCTGCGGCAGGTACTGCGCTTTGTTGCCGTCCTCCGCGTGCGCAGCGAAGAACGCCACCGTCAAGCAGAACGGCTTGTCGTTCGGTCGCGCGCGCAGAAACTCGATCGCGTCGCGCTCGTTTTTCTCAGTGACATGGATGCGCGTGCCGTTGGGTTGCGTGATCCCTGGCTGCTCCATCCAATGGGTGCCGTTCGCGAGTGCCGACGCGGGCGAGTCGTACTCCGCCGCGGGAAACTTCCCGTTGTGCCACTTGCCGACGTGGCCAACCCAATAGCCATGCGTGCGGAGTTGCGCGGGGAAAGTCTCGCTCCAAGGCGTTGCGAACATCGCGAAGCCGCGGTTCCCATGGCGCGACATCCACTGACCGGTGAGGAGCGTCGCACGACTTACGCCGCAGATCGACGTCGTCACCGCGTTGCGCGTGAAGCGCACGCCGTCGCGCGCGAGTTGGTCAAGCCGCGGCGTCTCGACGATGGGATTCCCCGCGCAACCAAGCGTGTCGTGGCGCCAGTCGTCGGCGTAGAGGAGGACGATGTTGAGTGGCTCTTCGGACGGATCAGAAACAGAAGCCGTTGGTGCAGGTCTGCTGCCCACGCACCCGAGGGCGGTGAGGAGCGACGCCGCAGAAAGACACATCAAGCGCGCAATCAACGGAAGCAGAAACACCCTTGGGGCCTGAACGCCGAGAGGGCGCTGCCTGCTCACATCGAGAAGAGTCAGACGAGCCGAGCGGTTCATCGCAGTCATTGGACGGGAACCACGTCGGCGGTTCAACCTTGCCGCCGGTCGCACATTCGGGCCGTACTTCGCGGACCTGAACATCGCCGCTCCACACCGGTCAACCCGAGAGTTGCGAATGATCCCACGCAGGATGACAACCGAACGCAGTCCGTGTAGACTCTGAGCCCTCGGGCGATTAGCTCAGCTGGCTAGAGCACACGCATCACACGCGTGGGGTCGTAGGTTCGAATCCTATATCGCCCACTTGAACAGGCCTCGGTTCGCCGGGGCCTGTGACTTTTTGAGGCCTGTGACTTTTTGAGGCCTGTGTCGTTTTTGGAAACACGCACACGCGAGAACCTTCACCGTCTGCGTCTGAACAGTGACCCATGACTCCCTCACTCTCCCTGCGCCCCGCCAACGACATCGATCGCGATGCGATCTGGCGGATCCTCGAGCCCACGATCCGCGCAGGTGAGACATGGGCGCTGCCACGGGATTGGACGCGCGATGACGCGCTGACCTACTGGTTCGCAGCGGGCCACGAAGTCTGGGTGTGCGAGCGTGGCAACGGCGACGCGCGAGATGTGGTCGGAACCTACTTCCTTCGTGCGGCGCAACTTGGACCTGGTGCACACGTCGCGAATGCGGGCTACATGGTTCTTCCTGACGCATGGGGATGCGGCGTAGCGAGCGCGATGTGCGATCACTCCTTGATTCGCGCGGCCGCACTCGGCTTTACCGCCTTGCAGTTCAACTTTGTGGTGTCGACCAACGCGCGCGCCATCGCGCTGTGGGAACGCAAGGGATTCCGCATCATCGGGCGTTCGCCACTCGCCTATCAACACGCGACACTCGGCGCGGTCGACGCAGTGATGATGCACCGAGCACTTTATTGACACGTCATGCCGCCGCGCGAATGATGTCGGTCGCTGGCTGGCGCGCTTTCGAAACTTCCGCGCTCAACTCGATGTTGCCAACTCGCGCAACGCCGTTTGGCAGTACCAACGCACCGCAGCGCTGATCGGCGGAGTGAGCGC
>JAIXVI010000274.1 GCA_027483065.1 Planctomycetaceae bacterium | reverse complement strand
GAGCCGCTGCGAGGAACAGAATCAAGAACGCCATTGCGCGAATCAACTTCGATGCGCCGTTGGGGAACAACCTCGAGATCGTGAAGGTCGTGTGCATTGCTTTTCTCAGAAGTGTTGCGTGCAAGGCCCCCATACCGCGTGATGAGGATTGCTGAATGTTCCGAATGAGGATTGCTGAATGTTCCGACTTCATTGGGCACCTGCTTCCTGTCGACTCTTTGCAATCAACCACATGACTTCGTCGATCACCTGCACTGTGCTGGGAGGTGCTGTCGCTGCCCACGCACGGTATCCGTCGATATCTTCGAGTCCAACGATGTACGCGGCAAAGTCAGCATTTCCCTTCGATGCCGCTGCGACGAGGGCAGGGACTGGCGATTCAACCGCGCCTGTGGGACAGCCTTCTCCCGACCCCCAATTTGCGAGCAACGCTGAGAGATCTGGCGCACCAACGACCCCGTCACGGTTTAAGTCTGAGGCGAAACTGGATTCGGTGCAGTTTTCGCCTGCGCACCACGCTCCAAGAAGGATTGCCAAGTCCGATGCACCCACGCAATCGTCGATGTCGAGGTCACCAATCAACCGGATAGCGCGTAGCACGACGGGGCGCCGAACGCCAGAAACAATCGCGGTTCCGGCGCAGTCGCCCCACTGATTGACTTCCCTGAGACGCTCGACGCGGTCCGATGGATCCGTTTTCCAGCCGTCCGCAAGCACGCCTGGTGCGTTCACATCTATCGCCGCCCACGCACCAGGGGTCTATGAGGCTCCCGACCAATACCAAAGCGTCCCCTGATACGTGCCGCTCTCGGACGGAGCGATCTCACTGGCTCCAACAGCAATGTGAGAGGGAACAGCACTCGCGCCACTCAGCCACCTCGCGCCTTCGATGTCATCGGCAATCCCGCCGATCGTGTTCGATCCAGGAACAAAGGGCAGTTGTAGTGGTTGTGCTTGGGGCACTTCCGGATCGACTTGGGGCACGGCCGGAAGTTTCCATGCTTGCGGGAACCGGCCAAGCGGTAGGTTATTGAAACGAAAAATGTAACCGACGCCGATCCCGTCTGCCGAGCCGCTGCCGACGCGACTAGCGGCTCGAACCTCCGCGGTAACTCGCTCGCGCGGAGGGACATCTGCTCCGAACGCGGTCGGTGTCAATGCAGTTTGATCTTCGGCCGTCAATCGATCCCATCGCGTCGGCGCGCATTCGATCCCCAATGGACTCGGGTCGACATCGCAACCAACGGTACCGCTCTGCGCGCCGACGAGAAACTCACTTCGCCTCGAAAGTCCGAGGAGTCGCGCCTTCGGTGCGCCCGATCCGAATTGCCTCGCCCTCGGGTCGGTCCAGTACTCTGGAACGATACCTCCAGCGGGGAAGGAGATCGCGATTGCCGCAGGACGCCCTTGACCGATTCCTCCTCCAAAACAACTAAAGTTGGAACCCGCATACCCAACCGCGCGCAAGGGTAACTCCGCTGAAATCGCCTCGAGCACCGTTGTGCCTTCTGCGCCCTGCGGCCAATACCCGTGTATCTCGTCGGAGGGAGGGTCAATTCGTTGCCAAGTGGCCCCTCCACCGCTTTCAGCGCCGAGTCGCCAAAGGACCGCGCGAGGATTCCAGTCCGAAGTTCCAGCGGCTCCGCCTTCAGGCGGGCCAAGGCTCGTGATGGGTCCGACGCCCCCGAGCACCACACCATGCTCGCTTACATCAAATGCCTCCGATGTGGGGAACGGCCTTGACAGGTCGTCGGAAGGCATTGGGAGCCATGTCACAGTGAGAGGCGCAACTCCGAATTGCGGGACCATCGACCAGACAAACGCACGAAGTCCGGGATCTGTGAGATCGACACGCCCCGCGATGAGGCCTCGGTCAGAAATGTCTCCAGCCATGTTCTTGGATGAATCACTCAGCGTGACACTTGCCTGCCCATCTGGGCCGACGGTGAATTCTGGCAGTAAAACCTCGTAGTGCTTGATTCCCGGGATCACATCAGACGCATGCGCGGTTCCAGAGTCTGCAGCCACGAGTGCGGCAAGACCGATCATTCCCGGCCGAGCGATTGCCGACGCTGCGCGCGTCGTCAACCCGAGGCGGCGCCCAAACACTCGGCGATTCGCGCCCTCGACTTCGATCGTTTGAGCCGAACCGTCGCAAGATGTGCATGGCATTTGCATGTGTCTCTTCTCCACAAGTGTTGAATCGGATGACCTGCAATTAGTCTACATCACAACAGGTTTACTTTCAATTCATTGATGATCTTCCCTAGAGTTCTGATTCGATTCAGCGGCGATTTGCTTTGGACACGTCGACCTCCATCGAGCGTGGAGGTTCGCGTGAAGAAGAAGTGTCTCACGAGGGAGCAGGCCGCTTACCCCAAGCGCTGCAGTCGGCGGATTTGGTGGGCGCCGATGACCTTCACTCCGGCGGCGTTCGAGAGCGAGAGGTCGAGTTGGCGGTCCGGCTGCTGGGTCATGGCGAGTTGGGTAGGGCGAGGGCGGAAGCGTGTGCCTCCATCCCTCTATCTCCGCAGCCGAAATCAAAGTCCTCCGCTTTCTCGCCGAGCGGATGCGGAATCTCGTTTCGACCCCTTTGGACGTTTATGCGTTCGTGTCCGCGCGCCTCGGGAACACTGAACCAGAGACAGAAACACGCACGAGCCAGCCCGATGCTCGAAGAGACAAACCGCGAGCACGCCGCGACGGTCGGCCAGCGCACCGGCGGCACCTCACCTCTGGCCCACCCCATGTTGAAGGAGGGGAGACCTCCGCGCACGCAACCCTTTAGAGACGATTTGTCGCAAAACGCCGTACGCACGCCGCAAAACGCGAACGCGTGGTTTCAGTTGGGGCCGTGAGGCCAGGGCGTTCACTCTTTACCTGCTGGCGCGCCAGTTTCGCACGCGCCTCATGAGGTTCACGCGGCCTTCGGCCGCTGATCGGAAGTAGGGCGGGCTGGATTCGAACCAGCGTCTTATCGATTATGAGTCGACGGCTCTAGACCGCTGAGCTACCGCCCCGAGTGGGCAAGTGTACTTGGCGCGATCCGGATGCGGCGTCTCCGCCCGCGTTGAGCGTCGCCTCTCCAAGCAGGTCCCGCAACCGCTTCGCGGCGAGACTCGCGCGCGAATAGACCGTCCCGATCGGCACCCCGAGGATTTCCGCGACGCTTTCGCCCGGGAGGTCGCGGACGCGCAGCAGAACAAGTGCGAGCCGCTGCTCGTCAGGGAGATGCGCAAGTGCCGCAAGCGCGCGCGCAGCGATCTCCGCGTCTGCGGCAGGCGACATTCGGCGCGATGCGTCGAGCAACTCCACTTCGGTCGCCCCTGCGTCCGGCCTCGATTGGGCTCGACTCCGCGCCGCGAGATGCCGCGCGACGCGCACCGCGATCCGATAGAGCCAGGTGGAAGGCAGCGAGTCGCCGCGAAAGGTCGCCCGCGCGCGATACGCCGCGAGGAAGGTCTCCTGCACGGTGTCGTCGGCCAGCTCGCGGTCGAGCGTGATCTGCATCGCCAGCGCATGCACCTTGCCGGCGTAGGAGCGCCAGAGCGCGTCGATGTCGGCATCGTTCATCGACCACTCCCGACGATCGGTGCGCGGCGGTGCACCGAGAGACTCGCCGAACGGATGGCGTTGATCGTCCTGCCGAGGAAGGGCAGCCAGATGAAGAGTCCAAATCCGATCGCCATGCCGATGCTCCCGCCCATCCAGCGATCGGCGACGATGAATCCGCCGCCGACGAGGAGCGCGGCGTACGCGGCCGCGACTACGACAGACTCGAGCATGTTGAGCCGCTCGAGCTGCAAGAGCGCATCTTCGGCGCGTCCCTTGCCGCAGAGTCGGTTGATCAGGCGGCGGCGAAAGGCGTTGACGATCACTCGCACCAGAACGAGTGCGCCGAGCATGCCGCCCATCATGAGGAGGACCCACCAGCGGTCGTGGAGAAGCGCACCGATCGCTGTCAGCGCTACGCCGATCACGAGGAGCGCGATCGAATCGAGCATCTTGCGGAAATCGTCGCGCATCATGCGTTGGAGTGCGTCATGCGCGGTCTCGGCAGCGAGCGGTTGCGCCCGCTCGATCGCCTCGAGCGGACATGAGGGGTTCCCGGCCGCGGCAAGGCATGCCGAGAGCGGGTCGAAGTCATCGGGCGCCGCGTCGCCGCTGCGCAGGCGCTCGAATCGCGCGACCGCGGCGGCATCCCACGGGCCGCACTCCGCATCATCCGCGGAAGGTCGGCGGTCGGAGGGATCGTGCTGCGCTGGATCGGTGTCCATGGATGACTCTGCCTTAACTGAATCTGCCTCGGCTGATTCTGCCTCGGCCGATTCCGCCTTCAATCGGGTGCCGGTCCACTCGGTCCGGCGTCTCTCCCGACGCCCGTTGAGAGAGGCCAACCGAGTTCGCCTTCATGGATTCAGACGAATCTGGGCCGAATCGCCCGCGGCTCCGCCCGCGATGAAGCCCGTCGCCCATGCCCACTGGAAGTTGAAGCCGCCGATGCGGCCGTCGACGTCGAGGATTTCGCCCGCGAGGTGGAGCCCCGGGCAAACGCGCGACTCCATCGTGTCGAGTTTCACTTCCGCGAGCGGCACGCCGCCCATCGTGACTTCGGCGTAGGTGAAGCCGCGGTCGCCTTCGACGGAAAGCGGCAGCGCACACGCGGCGCGCGCGAGCGCCTTGCGTTGGTCGCGCGTGAGTTGGCGCAGACTCGTCGCAGGGTCGATCGCGGCGATCTCGCACAACGCGCGCGCGAGACGTTCGGGGACAAACTCGCGGAGGAACGCTGGTGCGTTGGCGGCGCGGCTTGCGAGGAGCTTCGCATCGAGCGTGTCCTCGCGCTCGCCCGCGATGAAGTTCGCGAAGAGACCTGCACCGGAATCCTCGATGACCGCGGCACGCCAGTAGCGACTGATGTCGAGCGCACATGGTCCCGACAAACCAAAGTGCGTGCAGAGAAGCGAATTCGTGAACTCTTTCAGCACCTTGCCCGACGCCGCACGAAGCGAGAGCGTTGCGGGAAGGGTGAGTCCTGAGAGTGCGCGCAGTGGATGCGTGCCTGGCAGAATGAGCGGAACGAGCGCGGGATGCACATGATCTGTGACCGTGTGACCGAGCGCGCGCGCGAACTCATAGCCCGCGCCGTCGGAACCCGACTTTGGCAGCGCCTTGCCTCCCGTCGCGAGCACGACGCGACGTGTGCGAACCGTGCCCCAATCACCACGCACGATGAAGCCGCCGTCTGCTTCGCGTTCGATTGCCGTGACGCGCTTCGGATGCTGAATCTCTACACCCGCATCGCGCGCGGCTTGGAGCAGGGCATTAAGAATCGTGCGGGCGTCGTCGGTTGTCGGAAAGAGTTTGCCCGTGTCTTCGCGCTTCAGTTCGACGCCATAGGCCTCGAAAAACTTGACCGTCTCCGCAACGCCGTAGCGCCGCAACACGTTCTTGATCGCGTTTGGAGAACTGCCCGCATACGCCCTTTCATCGACGGCGTGGTGTGTCACGTTGCAACGGCCACCACCTGCGACGAGGATCTTTGCGCCAAGCGTCTTTGCGCCATCAAGGGCGAGGACGCGCGCGCCCGCGCGACCGGCGTGGATCGCTGCGAACAAACCCGCAGCGCCCGCGCCCACCACAAGTACGTCGACCTCACCCACGTCGACGTGCATCTGGTCGCCGCGCGATGAGTCTGCGTGCGCATGATCGCTTGCGCTCGATTGCTCACCCGCAGAACTCACCGCTTCGTTGGCTCCGCGCTGGTCGCAGTCGTGTTCGTGGCTGGAGCGCTCGCTTCCGTCGGCGTCAGCTTCACCGAGCCGCGTACGTCCTGCGCTTTCTCTGCGGCGAAGTCGATTGCGATTTCTGCGCCTTCGGGTCCTTCCGCGAAGAAGCGCACAAAGACGGAGCCGCGCGATGGGATACCTGACTCCAGTCGCACGATCGACGGCGTTTCCTCGTCTGGCATGAACTCGCGATCGAATCGACGCGCGGCTGTGCCCGAGGCGAGGATGCGCGTTCCCTCGGGTGCGCGCAGCGTGACGACATCGGGGAGGCCGGATTTCGTAGAGGTCGCGCGTGCCGTACGGGTTGGAATCAACGCGTCGTTCTTGATTTCGATCGTGACTTCGTAGAGCCCGTCCTGCAGTTTGCGCACGCGTGGCGATCCGAGTGAAACCCGCGGCATTTCCTGTGCGTGGAAGATCGTGAACGCCGCATTGCGGTGACACTCTTCTTCAAGCATCCACGACGGTGGAATGCGCGACGACCACTTGTTGCTCCCACCGACGAGCACCTTGCCGTGCGTTGGGTGATCAACCTCGGTAAACGGCGTTCGAGTTTGATCAAAGAGCAGTCGTTCGCGCCACCGCTCCATCGCCTCGCGATCGGGCGAGCCGCCGTTCTGCGAAATCCGCTTCTCCGTCCAGAGTTCGTTCGTGAAACTCACGATCCCCAAACTCTCGGAAAGCCAATTCACGAATCCACCGCGCACGGGATAGAGGTCAGAGTGAATGACCATCGAGCGATAGCCAGGCAGCATTTCTGCGCCAGCATTTGCGATGGCGTCGTAGACCGCGCGATCGGCGGCATACGCGCCTTCCCGATTCGGCGCACCCGGACCGCGCAGGATCATGCCGCCCGTGTTGTGGTAGGCCTGTCCCGCTGCGATGTTGGGCTTCGTCAGAATGAAGCGGCCAACGGCTTCGGTCTCGGGATACGAAAACGGCCAGTCGCCCGCGCCGCCTTGCACGTGATCGGGGTGCCAATCGGCGGGGAAGTTGCGGTTCATGTCGTAGCCGCCCGGGCCATCTTCGTTGACTTCCCCGTCGCCGTCGTTGTCGATCCCTTCCATGCCAACCATCGACCAATCACCGCGGCGAATCGTGCCATCGGCGCGCGGTTCGGGCGAGACCGCCTCCATCACGTTTGGGTCGAGTTCGCTGCGTCGATGCGTGCCATTCGGATCGGGCCGCCACATCATGCCGATCGATCCGTCGCCATCGAGGTCGTCGGGGCCGTCTTCATCGAGCGCACCATCGCGGTCGTCGTCGGTCGGCTTCATGCCTGTACGCGATGAGTGCGGAGAATTCTGTCGATCGAACCAATTCTGACGACCGTCGGGATTCACGCATGGCACAAAGTAAAACGCGGTGCGATCCACGAGCTCAGTGATCGCAGGGATCTTGCCGTAGTTCTCGACGAGATACCACACGGTGTAGAGCACGGTTTCGCTCGCCTGAATCTCATTGCCGTGGATGCTGCCATCGATGTACATGGCTGGCTTGTCGGTGTCGACGCCGGTCTTTGGGTTGTTCAAGATGAGCGCGAAGACGGGGAGTTCGCCAGAACTCTTTCCAAGGTCGACGTAGGTGAGGAGCGCGGGATGTGCAGCGGTGAGCGCCTTTGATTCTGCCACGAGTTCGGCAACGTCACGGTAGTGATCGAAGCGCAGTAGAGAGGTCGCTTCTGTGCGATCTTGCGCGCAGGTGGCGCTTGGCGCGGCAGCCACAACGCATGCGACGAGCGCTGGAAGCGCCGAACGACCTTGGCGAGCGAGTTGAGAAATGGCGCGTTGGAACAGACTCATGGCGTCACCTCCTTCGAGGCGGAAACGGGTGAGTTTGAAGTGTGAACTGTCGAGTTGGAACTCGTTGAGAGTGCTCGCGTTGAGGTCGTCGCGTTTGCGGCTTCGCCCGCCGGACGTGCCTCGCGCACGATGTCATCAAAGAACGCGCCACGAACGGTGAGCGACAACTTTCCATCCGGCGGCATGCGAACCGTCCACTCGAAGTCGCGTGCTTCATGCGCGGCAAGTCGATCGATCTTCTCAACCGCGCGACCGGCGAGCACGTCGTTCGGCGCGACGCCGACGCGCACGACGATCGGCGGCACAACGCCCGTGATGCGACCCATCTCGGTGGTGGTTGGGAAGTCGCCGCGATTCGTGATGCGAAGCCCGATGCGCGCAAGCCCGCCGCCGAGGTCGGTCATAGAGATCTCGCTGACGTCGATCTCAGGCAACTTGTCGGCGAGCGTCTTGAGGAACGGCGCAGATTTCTTCGCAAGCACTTCGGCTTGCGCGGCCGTTGGAGACTCACGCAAGAAAGGCATGAATCCACCGACTTCAACTGCGCCAAACTTCGGATGCTTGTTTGGTGTCCACTCAACGAAGCCAGGACTTTCATAGAGGCGATAGCAGAGGTCGATCCATGCTTGTTGCTCATCGTCGCCAGTCGCGATGGTTGCGGGTGCTGGCGAGCCCTCGGGAACTGCCGGTACGTCAGGGCGGGACCAGCCATTCGCGGCAACCGACGCAATACCGCGGTGATTCGCAAGCCAGAGCACAAGCGAGCCTGCGAGGTCAGCGTTGTTCGACTTCTCAAGTTTCGTCGTCTCTCGCCATGCCTTGGAGAGTTCGCGATAGAGGGCGTGGTCGGCCTCCAGATACACCATCGGAGTGCGGTTTGTGGAGTCCTTGTCTTTCGTATCGGGGAACTCCGCGAGCGTGTCGTGTCGGCCGAAAATCAAGGCACTCACAATCGCCGGGTGATCGCGCACAAACTTCGCGATGGCAATGGTCTCAGGCTCGCTCAACGGGAAAGGCCCCGCGTCGAGATCAAACTCTGGCCATCGATGCGGGAAGTTTCGATCGAGATCCACGCCTGTTGCGGGGTCTTCGCCCACGAGGCCGTCACCGTCGAGATCGCGCCCCTCGAGCATTGTCTGGTGTGTGGCGACTTCGCTCTTGTCTCGATTCGCGCCCCGCACGATGCGCGGATTTGCCGCGTCGACAACGTGCGTTGCGACGGTGCCTGGTGGCGCAACGCGGCGCATGAAGGTGATCACGCCGTCACCGTTGAAATCTTCCGGCGAATCTTCATCGATCTTCCCATCGCGATCGTGATCGATGCGACGCGTGTTGGTCGCGCGCGGAAGCCCGGCTTGCAGCGCCATGGTGCGCGCGTCGGGATTCGCGCAGAGGATGACATGGACGCGAACCTCATCAAGCATGGTGGGATGCTCGCGAACGAGTTGCATCGCTGCGGTGAACGCCTGTTCGGGTGAACCGAGATTGACGGCATCCATACCGCCGATCAAGAGCACTTCGGGGCGCTTACGGGTGAGATCGGGATCGCCCAAAGTCACGACTTGGATCGGAAGGCCATCACGCGACACACCGATTTGACTCACAGTGCTTCGCGTCGGAGCAGCATTGGCAAGCGCGATGATTCGATCTTGCAATTGCTCTGACGAAATGAAGTTGCGCGGCGCGAGCGGGCCCGGAGGAGGCGTGGCTTCGCTCGGAGTCGTCGCAGCAGCAGTGGCGGCAGGCGGCGCATCGCTCGCAGTTGGCGGATCGCCGACAGGGCACGCCGCAGCCGCGGTGGTGATGCTGCACGCGATGGAAGTCATCAGTAGTGTCATCAGCAGCGTCGTCAGCAGCGAGGCGGCAGCGATCGCGGGTTGAGAATTCGTGCTTTGAGAATCTGAGCGGCCAGTCGACCGACGAGATGACTCATCCTGCACAGATGCGGGCGCGGGGGAACACGCGTGAGAATGCAAGCAAGATTTGACAAGCATGGCGCGAAGGATACACGCCTTCTTCTCTCTTCCCGTGTTTCTGGCACTTCTTCCATGCGACTTCGAAAAAGGAATTTTTCTTCGAAGATTCTGATCGGAGAGGCTCTTGCCTGTGGACGCTTGCCTCTGGATGCTCGTCGTCGACTGCGTCGGCAGCGTGTGGCTACGCGCCTCTCTGCGCACCGATCATTGCATCGAGACGCCTCAACATCAACGCTGAGGCAATCACAGCTCCGTGTCGATCTTCGACTTCTCCATGAGATAGAGGCCGACGAGCCAATTCTCAACGAGGTAAGGCTCGACCTTGAACACGCCGGTGATCGCACCGAAGTTGATCGTGTGCTTCTTCCAACCTTTGAGTTCGGTGGCGAGTTTGACTTCGATCGCGTCGTACGGCGTCGGTGGAATGCCGATGCAGCAGCCATCCCATTGATTGAGCATTGCGAGGCACTCGCTAGACGTTGGCGCCACCAGCGGAAATGCGAGATATCCCGAGATCTTCACAACCTTTCCGTGCAAGAAGGCAATGCGCGCGGGGATCTTCTTCTCACTCAATCGCGGAACGTACGTCTCTTGCGCACTCGAGAGATACTCCCACGAAACCTCGTAGGGCGACTCGTTTGTGCCAGCGCCGCGCACGGTCCACGCGTCATCGACGGAGATGTCGCCATCCGCGAGTTTGATGAAGCGGCTCGGAAGAATCTCCGCATGTGCGATTGTCGGGATCTCTGGCGTGAACTCGCTGCCCGCAGCGAGCTCTTCGGGTTTCGCCGCCGCAGGCTCGGGTGACGGCTTCTTTGTCGTAGCCTCGCTGGCCGCTGGTCCCAACGCGGCCGCGGTGGTCGTCGCGGGAGTTTCCACAGAAGCCGTCGCGATTGGCGCGGCATCGCCGTCTGAGGCGGATTTCTGCGAGGCGACGCTCGCTGCGTCCTTCGCCGCGGCGGTTGCCGATTCCGCCAGAGCTGTCGCCGATTCCTTGGAGTCGCTTGATGCATCTCCGCTCGGCGCACCGGACTTTGCGGCGAGCGCTGCATCGAGATCAGGCGCGGAGGGAGCGGTTGTCGCGCCACTCGTCGACTTCTCGGTGGCCGTCGCAAGTTCCATCGCGCGTTCCGCCGACTCGATCATCGCCGAGTCATCCGGACGCCGCGTCGGCGCTGGTGGTTGGAACACCACCACAATGCCCGCGAGAAGAAGCAGTGTGACGATGGTCCAAATGATCTTCATGCGGAACTCAAGATGGGAGCGGCGAGAGAGCGGTGAGCACTCAACAGGCGGAGAGGTCGGTACGCGCGAGGTTAGCCGATCGGTCGGAGATTTCGCGCCACGCTCGTGCGATACGCCTGAATAGACGGAACGATTCCGGCCAGTGCAGCGAGCAACGTTGTTCCGAGCGCGACAAGTACGGCGCTTCTTGGGTCAAGTTGCGGCGCAATCACAATGCCGTGCGCCTCGCGCAACCACGTTGTCGCTGAGAAGAGCACAACCGCGCACAACACCACTCCCGTCGCAGCGCCGATGAGGCCGACGAGTGTGCTCTCTGTCAGGACGAGCCAGAAAATGCGCGCGCGGCTCGCGCCGAGCACGCGCAAGATCGCCACCTGTCGTCGGCGCTCGTTCATCGAATTCACCATGGAAAGGAGAATCGCGGCGCCTGAGGAAATGAGTGTGGCGATCGCCATGGCAACGAACAAGACATCGATACTCGAAACGATGTCGAAGAGTCGTTGCACCTCGTTGGCGGGAATCGCGACCGTGATCGAGCCATCGCGCCGCAAGCGGTCGTACTGCGAAACGAGCGCGGGCGGGGCGGCGGCGGGGTCGCGCGAGGGGAGTCGCATGAGTACACCCGTGACCACGCGATCCGTATCGGTGAGATCGGCTGCGGTCACAGTCTTGTGCGTGCCTTCACGTTCGAAGCGATCGTGCGCGTGGAGAATCCAGCTCGACTCAAGATCGGAGAAGAGGGCGCGATCGTGCGGAGAACCCGTTGGCGCGAGAATGCCGACAACGGTGAACTCATACTCGTCATGGACGTGCGCGTGTTCATCAACACCTTCTCGCGACTTGCCCGATCCATGTGTCACGAGCAACTTTGCGCCCATGCGGAGGCCGGTCTCCCGCGCGACACTGTTCCCGAGCACGATTTCGAAGTTGCGTTCAAACGGACGACCTTCCGCAAACGTCCATGGTTCGCCTGAAACAGGCTCGAACTTCGTGAAGAAGTCTGGTGTCGTCGCAACAACGGGGAACGAGCGGTAGCTGTCGCCGACAGCCATCGGAATGAACATGCTCCACGGGAAGCTGCTGCGAATCTCTTCGAGTTTGGCTGCGTCAATCGGAGCCTTCGGCGGATTCGCATAGAAGATGCCGTTGAGCACGCTGACGAGCGGACTGCCGTCGCGCGAAACCAGAAGATGCGCGTTGCCGGTGCCGCGCTCAAATGCCGACTGTCCAGCGTTTCGCAGCGAAAGAATCGCAAGAAGCAGCCCAGCAGAAATTGCAACGAGCGCGATGACGATCGATGTTGAAAGCGCACGAACGCGGAGGCTTCGAAGAACAATCGAGAGATCACTCATCGGACACCTCCTGCGGCGTGCGAAGTGTTTGATTCGCGCAATTGTTCGAGTCGTTCGCGGCGCGCGAAGTGCGATTCGAGCGCGGGATCATGCGAAACGACAAGGAGCGCCGCACCTTCATCGCGACACGCGTCTCGAAGGACACGCACTGCATTCAGAGCGTTTTCAGGGTCGAGCGATGCAGTGGGTTCGTCGGCCAACACGAGGGTCGGTCGACACGCAAGCGCACGCGCGATCGCAACGCGCTGCTGCTGTCCGACGGAAAGCTCTTCGGCCAACGCATCCAGGCGATCAAGACCGAGTGAACGCAGCAGTGTTTCTGCGCGCGTCGCCGCGTCGGCTTTCGGAAGGTCACTCATCAACAGCGCAATGAGGACGTTCTCGCGCGCGGTGAATCCATGCAGCAGATTGAATGTTTGAAAGACCATACCAATCGAGCGGCCGCGAAATCGATCTCGCTGTGCGCCGCGCAACGCATGGATGTCGGTGCCGCCGACGCGAATCGATCCGTTGGATGGATCGAGCAATCCTGCGATCAACTGGAGCAGCGTGCTCTTGCCGCAGCCAGAACGTCCGACGAGGAGAAGCTCTTCGCCGCGGGCGAGGGTCAAACTCGGCAGGCTTAGCTCGAAGCCGCTTGGATACCGGAACCCAAGCGTGTTGATTTCAAGTGCCGAGGCAGCATTTGGAGTGGGAGTGGAGGCGCTCATCTGGATCTCGAGCCTTGAGACATCGGGGCGATCGGCTTCGGTTGTGATGGACTGCGTCATCGACACGGCGGCTTGGAGAGTCCGAAGTGCGAATTGCGGGCGCTTACTGTAGCCAATCTGCGAACTGCACCGCGCGGGCAACGTAGGGGTGCTGCTGCACATGCGGGGGCATCGTGCGGCACTGGACGGAACGCATGGAACGCGATGATTTCGGAGAGTCGACCGAACGACGTGCACGGGAGCCTCGAGAATCCTCGGGCGATCCGCTCCGCGAAAGTAGCGGCCCAAACGATTGCCCGCTTGAGAACCGGGAGCCGCCGCTCGATGTGGGTTCGATGCCGTCCCGCAGCGTTTTCGATCCGCTCGCAGGAATGCCAGGAAACAGCGAGGGCAATCGAGGGCCCTTTGGAGCCGCGAGCATCTCTCTTCTCTTGGACCTGCTTGTCGAGCGAACCCGTGCGCAAGCATGGAGCGTTGAGCGGCAGCGTGCGCACGCGCGAGCATTGCTTCACCTCTCGCGCGAGTATTGGTTCTCCGAAGAAGAGTCTGCCGTGCTTTGCGCCTTTCTTGGTTGACGCGCCATCGCGGGTCAGTCGTGGATGGGCATGGATGGGCGCGGATCGGCGCGGCGTGGTTACGCTACGCGCGGATGCGACGAGGCTTGACTCAAACGGACGCGTATCTGAACGGCTCGCTCGGAGGCATCGCGCGCGTTGCGTTGGCCTGCGTCGCGTGGGCTGCATGCAGCTGGAGCGTTGGCTGCGCGTCGAACGGTCGAATCGAGGGCGAGGAGTGTGAACGAAACGCGTCGGTGGCGTCTGACTCTTCCGTCACAACGAAAGTGGCGGACACTCGTGCACTCGTTGAAGCGCTCGAAAAACTTGCTGCCCCGTGGCGAGATGCTTCCGGCGGACTTTCCCTTCTTCGAGAAGGGCACTCGGCAGAACCGTTGAGGCTTGTTGCGCTGACGCAAGAGCCGACACAAGAGCCGACACAAGAGCCGTCGCGTCCGCAGAACGATGGCGAAGCGACAGCGCAGGATTGCTCGTGGCGCGCGGAGTATCGATTGGAGCCGCGAACGAAGCACCGCGCTGGCGATGATGATCCGTTCGGTGCTCAGTTCGACGCCGACGCGCGCATGGTCATGGTCGAGGAGCGGGGGCTTCGGCGGTCGATCGGTGGACAGGTGTCGGTCGTGCGGAGGTTTCTCGTCCGTGGGCTTGCGAGTGGTCGAGCTCTCACGCTCGATGTGCCGCTTGAAGCGGCAAACGGCGATCGACTTCAGCTCTTCGTGCACGGCGCGGAGGTGAAGCCGGAGTTCGGCGCGACGCATGTGTTGGTTGAACTCGCGCGTGACGAAGCGACTTCGATTGAACTTCGCCTCATCGCCCCCACGCAGCGTTGAACCGCGCTGACAATCTCAAAACGAACACGACCAGACCCTGTGGTCTGGTCGCATTCTGGATCGGCCCTAAGTTCTCGTGCGAGGTGTCCCTTTTCCTGTCCCTCGTGAGAACGATGCGGAGACTTGCCCCTCTTGCGAATTCTCCGCTCTCTCAATATCCGCCGCGGCTCTGGAGACGCGGTTTCCCGCAGTCATCCATCGTCCGAGTCGTCGGCGGGGACCCGACGTGTGATTCACTCCCAACCGTTCGCGCCGAAGTCAGGACGCTCTTCGTCCGTGCGGTCTTCGGGACGTTGGTTCCGCTCGCGCTCGCGATTCGATTGCTCGATCATGCGGCGGAGGTACGCGTTCTCGCGGCGAGTCGCCTCGAGATCAAAGACGAGGTACTTCACGCTGAGACGCAGGTAATCGAGCGCGTCTTGGAGTTCGTTGACCGAGGTCTGCACGCGTTCGCGGCGAGCCGTTGCACTGTCGGCAGCCTCAACGGCGGCTGGTGCTTGGTTCGCGGGCAATTCGCGGATGCGCTCAAGAATCTGGTTCATCTTCTCTTGGAAGTTGATCTCGTCCATGTGTCATTCTCCTCTTTGGTTGTGCGGTCTTCGTCGCGGGATACGCGACGGGAAAGACATTGCAACGACCGTGCCAGCGGGGAGTCTGAATCAATGGGAGATGCGGCATTCACCACGGCGCGCGTTCTTTTCGGGCTTGCCGACATGGGTGTTGCAAGCGGAGGTCAACGCGTGCGGTTTGATGCAACGATGGGGCAATCGTGATGGAGCCGTGTTGCAGCCGTGCAACAGTGATGCAACATCCGCGTGACAGCAGAGTCACAGTCGCGCACCACGATCGAGGCGCGTGGCTTGTGGAGCGGGCGACAACTGCGTGACAGCGCCAGCGTGACGCGTGGCAACAGTCGACTGCCATCGACGGCGTACGGCCTACGTGGTTCTAGTTGGTGCCAGAAGGGGCTACGTGGTGCCAGAAGGGGCGTACAAACCGGCGGTCACATGTGTGACTGCCCGCCGCTGCGACGCGCGCCCTGATTAGCGGTTTCGATCGAAGCGCCGCAGGGTCGCCAGAGCCGCTTCGGGCGCGCCCGCGAGCAATGGCTGCACGTCGACGCGACGTCGACGGAAGTCGCCCACGAGCCGATGCAGGGCGACGTCACGGTCGCGCGACCATTCCTTGTAGAAGGCTTCGAGTTCGATGCGCGTGAAGCGAGAGAGCGGGTCATCGAGGCCGGATTGCGCAACCGCCCAGTCGATCAACTTGGCGGCACCGTCGAATCGGTAGAGCCCGAGCAGGTTCTTGAGTCGCCGTTCGGGGGTGAGGAACGGGTCGGTCGCGTCGGGTGGAAGTTCGGACATCGCTTGTTCGGGACGCTTCTTCGCGATCTGTCCGAGCCAGCCGCCTTCCGAGGCGATTTCACGCGCAGCGAACGTGTGTTCAGCAGCGCCGGTTCCCTCGATGATCTCAAGATCGGCGCCGCTTGCGAGCAGCGTCTTGAGTCCAACTGCGCCGAACTTAATCCACAAGCGCTGGTCGCGCACGGAGCCGCGGGTCAGCGACTCGACGCGCGAAATCGTTCCCGCTCCCCACTCCGGGCGTTGGCGGTGGCGAACCTGCATTCCTTGCGTGTACATCGTGGGGGTCAGCATGTCGGTCTGATCTCTTGTCCAAATCTCTCGCGGACGATTCGAGTTCGTCACGCGCATCTGTCATTCGTGTCTGTCACTCAGTCCGTCACTCAGTCCGTCACTCAGTCCGTCACTTGCGGCCCGTGTGCTTTCGCAACCGAGGCCAGCATCGCGGGCTACTGCAGCGCATCTCACTCAAACTCCGACTATTCAAAGGCTGTCTATTAGGAGGCTGTCAATTCAAAGGCTGTCAATTCAAAGGCTGTCAATTCAAAGGCTGTCAAAGCCTCGCGAAACCGGTTGGGATAGCTCGGAGTCATCAGAGATATGAGATACGTCAACTACTTCTGATGCGTCTGATTTGCGGAGCTTCAGCTGTTTCGTCTTTCGAACTCGAACGGTTCCAACTTCAGACTCGCATCGGCAACCAATGACTTCAATCAAATGACTTCATTCAAATGACTTCATTCAGCGGTGCCACGCAAAGGCCCTCGTGCGGAGCGATCGCTGCACAACCTCACAACTTCAGCGCTCGCAACTTCACAGTGCAGAGCTTCGCAACTTCAGAACTGATGAAGTGACCGCGCATTGCGATCAACGAGTCAAGTTGAAGAAGGTCACCAACAAGAACTGTCTTGACCGAACTCGCGACCGAATGCAGATTGGAGACTCCGTGCCGAACGCGCACAAAGCCACCAACGTTCCGGGTCATTTCCGCTCAAGACGTCGAATTAGTCGATCAAAGTGTAGCACAAACCGCTCGGCTGCAAGGGGATGCACATGAATTTCTCCCGCTTCGCGGAATGATGCTGCGCCGAAGGGTCGTCGCCACGTGGCCTCGCGCGTCGTCGGTTGGAACCGAGGCGAATCGCATCTGCGTCCTCGGCGCCGCGTTCGGTAGGCTATGCGGATGCCACCGCCAAACACGCTCCGACTCGCATTTCTCGGCGATATCAACGGGGCTCCCGGTCGCATGGCGCTCGATCAACAATTGCCGGTGCTTCGAGAGCGCTTCAAGCCTGATCGCATCGTCGCGAATGCGGAGAACGCACGAAACGGTTCGGGGCTGACGCCGGAGTTGTTTGACCAGTTTCGACGACTCGGAATCGATGCCTGCACGCTCGGTGATCACGCGTTCCGCGAGCACAAGATTCTTCCGTACCTCGATGACCCAACGAAGCCCGTTTCTCGGCCCGCCAATCTTTCCGCGCGAACGCCTGGAAAGCGCGTGATCCGTATTCCCGCCGACGAGCGTTGTCCGCGCGAACTCTTCGTCATCACGTTGCTCGGCCGCATTCACATCGGTTCTGTGCAGGCGAATGATCCGTTCGAATGTGCCGATGAATTGCTCGCGGCGATGCCCGAGCGAAATCCCATCGTGCTCGTCGAAGCGCACATGGAAGTGACAAGTGAAAAGGCGGCACTTGCGCATCATCTGGATGGACGCGTGGCGGCAGTGCTTGGAACGCATACGCATGTTCCGACCGCCGATGAGCGCATTCTTCGCGGTGGAACAGCGTTTCAGACCGATGTCGGAATGACGGGGCCGCACGACAGTGTGATTGGACGTCGCACGGAAGCGGTACTCAAGCACTTCACAACCGGTGTGCATGTGCCGTTTGACATGGGATCTGGCGGTGAGGCCGTGCAGGGTGCGCTTGTCGAGATTGACCTTGCCTCGGGGCGCGCGCGTTCGATAGAACGGATCAATCTTCCGGCGCGTGTTCCGCAGCGGACGTGAGCTTCGATGCGATCCTTGAACATGAACTTCGAACGGGCACTCGCGTTTCCCAACTAGGAAGCGAACTTCGCGATTCGCACCTCACGCTTCGCGCTTCGCAATTCGAACGCTCCCTGCCGTTGAAATTCACGCGCCGAATCCGCCGCCGCCCGGGGTCTCGACGGTGAACCGATCTCCTGGCGCGCAATGGATTGAGAAAGTCGACTCCATGCGAACGCGCTCTTCGTCAGCGCGCTCAAGAAATTGGTCGCCGCACGCGCCGTTCGCGCCACTTTCCATTCCTTGCGGCGCGAAGTCGCGTCGCGAACCGAAGAACGAAAGGGTGACGGGCTCGCGGAATTCATACGTGCGCACGATGCCGTCGCCCCCGCTGTGCATTCCGCTGCCACCAGAGTTTTGACGCCGCATGAAACGACGGAGCACAACGGGTGCGCGACGCTCGAGGACATCGATGTCGGTCAGTCGCGTGTTCGACATATGCACGTGAACCGCGCTCGCTCCATCGGTCGTCGGTCCTGCGCCTGCGCCGCCACCGAGCGTTTCATAAACCGTGAAGCGATCATTTCCGAAGAGCACGTTGTTCATCGTGCTCTGACTTTCGGCAGCCAAGCCAAGCGCTGCAAGCAGCGCCGCGACCACCGACTGACTCGTTTCGACATTCCCCGCGACGACGGGCGGGCATCGCGCAGGGTCGGCTTCGAACGGCGGATGCAGCATGCCGGATGGAATCTTCAGTTGCACGGACCGCAAGAGCCCCTCATTCATCGGAATCGGCTCATCGATGAAGAGGCGAAGTGCGTAGAGCGTTGCGGCGCGCGTCACCGCAAGTGGTGCATTGAAATTCGCCGCGTGAACGCCAGCAGAACCCGCGAATGAAATCGAAAGTGAGGGGCCACGCGCCGTGTCGCACCGCTCGAGAGATACGGAGATTGGCGAGCCATCGTCGAGCATGCGCGTCGCAGTCCGCGGCGCGAAGTCCATCTTAGAAATCGCGCGACGCATCGCGAAATCAGCACGTGCGAGCTCGCTCTCGCAGCGCTCTAGGAAAGAGTCGCCAAGTTCGCGCGCGAGTGCCGCGACATGCTGGATGCCATACCGAGTCGCCGCGATCTGCGCCTCGAGATCTGCAATGTTCTCATCGGGGTTGCGCGATGGATTTGGCCCTGTTGCAAAACGCGCACGAACAGTCTCGCGATCGAAACTCCCGCGTGAAACCGCGAGGAATGGCGCGAGCACCACACCTTCTTCGGCGAGTGAGCGTGCATCAGGCGGGAATGAGCCTGGCCGCGTGCCACCGATCTCAGCGTGGTGTGCGCGAACTGCGACGTACGCCACACGTTGTCCGTCGATGAAGACGGGCGCAACCGTGGTGACATCCGGAAGGTGCGAGCCACCGAACGCTGGATGGTTCGTCACGGCGATGTCGCCTTCGACGAGTGGAAGCGCTTGTGCAACGAGGCGCGTACAAATGCCGAGCGCGCCGAGATGGACGGGCAAGTGCGGCGCGTTTTGAACGAGCGTTCCATCGCGATCGAGAATGGCGCATGAGAAATCAAGTCGATCGCGGATGTTCGGGCTGAGTGCTGTTCGTTCAAGGACATTGCCCATCGCGATGGCAATCGACTCGATACGCGCTGCGAAGAGTTCTTGTTCCGCTTGGCTTGTTCGCGGAGTCTGCGGCGAAACGCGTTCGGCGATGAAGTCACCTGACGCATGCTTGTACGCGCGCCACGAGCGATCAACAATCACCGTTTCGCCTGCATCGGTGATGATCGCCGGTCCCTGCACCATCGCGCCGATGGCGATTGCATCACGGCGCAAGACTTGCGATTGAACGAGTTCGCCCTCGGAGCGCATGGGGAGAGTCTGCGTGTCGGTGTTCGCAGTTGCGTGTGACCTTGCAGATGGAGATACCTGCGCAGCGTCTTGCGATGCTGCGCGTGAACTTGACTGCGCGCGCATGCAAACTTCGACCGAAACGACTTCAATTTGCCGTGCTGGAGGCTCGTATCCAAAGAGCACGCGAAACTGTGCGGCAAACGACTCGCGCATCGCCTCGGGCGTCGCACAGGGGACGGGAATCGTGGATTCTTGCCCCATGAGTCGCAAAAGCACACTCACCGTCGATGTGACGTGGTCGTGGAATCCATCGTGTTGAAGCGCAAGTCGTGCCTCCGCCTGTGCATCCTCGACGACGGAAGCGAGCGCATTTGAAATGCCATCGAGCGGTTTCAAAAGAGTACGCGTCACAAATCTCGCGGGTGTCGCAGCGAATACACCTTCAGCGCAGAGAAACCCTGCAAATCGCGGGAAAATGATGCGATCAAGATGAAGACGATCTGCAATCGCGCAGGCATGTTGTCCGCCTGCGCCACCGAACGCGATGAGCGCGTGTCCCTTCGGATCGACGCCATCTCGCACGCAGATCGTCTCAATCGCGAGTGCCATCCGCGCGTTCGCGATATCAAGAAGTGCGTCGATGGTTGAAGTTGGATCGAGTCCGCGCTCTTGCGAGAGTACAGCGAGTGCACTCTCTGCTTGATGTCGGTCGAGGCTCATCGCTCCTGCACCGGTCGCCATGCGGCCCGCGAGGAGGTTGACATCGGTGACGGTCAACGGGCCTCCGCGGCCGTAGCACGCGGGGCCAGGATTCGCGCCAGCACTTGCAGGTCCAACTTCGAGAATGCCGTCGCGGACTCGGCAAATAGAACCGCCTCCAGCGGCGACGCTGTCGACCGCAACGCTCGGCGCAGCGACGGTCATGCCGGCGAGACGCGACTCCGTGCGCTGCGCGATTTCACCTTCGTGGACGCGTGAAACATCCGAACTCGTGCCGCCCATGTCAAAGCCCACGGCTCGTCGCAACCCGTGGCTCTCAGCGATGACCGCAACAGAGCGCGCTCCACCTGCAGGACCCGAATAGAGCGTGTCGCGCGCAAGAAATCGGCTGCTCGGTTGAAGGACGCCGGCACTGGTGAAGAGGAAGCTGTTGGAGCCTTCGGAAGTGACGCTCTGGGTTGCATCGTGGACGAAGCTCAAGAGCACGGGTTCGATGCGAGCGTGTACGCAAGCGGTTTCTGTGCGCGTCAAAAGTCGCGGATGAGGAGCGATGTCGCGCGCTGAAATCGCGGCAAATCCTCGTTCTCGTAGATTTGCCGTGACTTCACGCTCGCGCTCATTGGTCAGCGCGTGCGCGAGCGACACAACAATCTTCTCACAGCCCTTCGCGCGGAGTGCTTCTGCAGCTTCGCACTGTGCCGCGACTGAAGAGCCAAGATCGATTGTTCCCTGCGCAAGTGAACGTTCGTGCAAGTCTTGGACCGCATGCGCGACTTGCCGCGTGCGTACGGGAACGCGCGCGAAGAGATCCTCGCGCGTTTGATCGCCGATTTCGACGACGCCAGTCAATCCGTCGGAGATGAGCGCGCCGACGCGCGCGCCGCGACCCTCAAGAAGTGCATTCGTTCCGCGCGTCGTGGAGAGGCGAACTTCGATCGGTGGAAGTGGCTCGTCGAGCGGAGTCTTCGTGACGAGGTGAAGGCCAAGTCTTGCGGCGTCAATCGACGGGACGCGGCGGACAAATCGCAGGGGGCGTCCGATGCGATTCGAGAGCATCGCTCCCGCCGAGGGTGCGAAGCGAACCCGGTTGCCGCGTTGAGTCAGAACGCAGGTTTGTTGACCGACCGCTTTGCGCGCGGCGTTTCGATGGTGGATTTCATCGCCACGTCCGCGAGTATCGACAGATACCGGCACGAACGATCCGTCCTGCGTGCCTTCGCCGGGCTCGCATTCGATCGTCCAACCGATGAGTACGTCGTCGGGCAAGACGAGCCCAGCGGCAGGGGCGATGACGACTTCGACCGACTCTTGGTTCTTCTCGAGGATGTGATCGACCGAAATCAACGTCGCGAGAATGGTTCCATCCGAGGGAACTTTGAGCCGGCGCATCTCGCCATACGGTGTTCGAGCCACGACATCGGTGAAGGTTCCACCAGTGTCGAGCGCGACAATCCAGCGTGAAGTCGGCTGTGTGAAAGGAAGTTCGCTCTTGTCGCTCACGGTCGGGTATTCTGACCGGATGAGCCCTCTTCGTGCGGCCACCTTTTTCGCGGGTGCGCTCTTATTCCTCTCCGCCTGCGGCGATGCCTCGTCGAGCCAAACCTCGAAAGCGCCGAGCGTGGACGCAACGAACACCTCCGCGCAGGTTGCCTCGCCCGCACCTCGCGGCGAGAGCTCGGGCGAACCAACAGCAGGGCGCTCCGCGGAAACAGCCGCGGTGCCCGCTGAACTCGGGCCGGTGCATCAATTGGTTGTTCGTGATCTCGATGGCAACGAGTTTCCGCTCTCACGACTTGCCGGTCGGCCGATGATCATCGAGATCTGGGCGACCTGGTGCGGACCCTGTCGAAAGAACCGAGCGACTGTGCACGAGTTGCTCCCGACGATGCCGAAGCGACTGGCGATCGTTGGGATCTCGGTCGACACCGGTGCGAACCTCGTGAAAGGGTTTCTGAAGTCGAATCCGGCAAATGAATTCGAGTTGATGGCGACGCCAGAGTTCATGGAGTTCGTCAGCGCGCGCAATCCATCGCCGTCGATTCCGAAAACGATGTACGTCGATTCGAAGGGTCGCGTGGCGGATCTTTCTGAAGGAACGCAAAGTGCGAAGTGGCTCGCCGCGATGGCGAAAAACCTGCGGTAGCCGATGCACGACGAAGAATCACAAACTCGATCTGGTCGTGAGGAGGGAGTGCCTCATCGCAACCACGGAACCGGTGCTGATTCAAGTGCAGGCGGTTTCATGCGTGATTCAGGCGCGGCGAGCGATAGAGGTGTCGAACGTCGCGTAAGTCCACTCGCATTTGTGATCACCGATCTCGCGTACTTTCTGGCCGGGTTGATCACGTTACCGCTGTGGTTCATCCGCATGTGGTGGACCGGAAAGCTGCGCACCGATTGGAAAGCGCGCTTCGGTGAAGGCGTGGTTCATCCGCGAACAGAGCGACCACGCGTACTGATTCACGGTGTCTCTGTCGGTGAAGTGAATGCGGTTCGCGGGTTGGTTGCGCGGCTTGCGAAAGATCGCTTGCGGCCGGAGATTTTTGTCAGTTCGACCACTGATACGGGCTTCAAGCGCGCGGAGTCGCTCTTTGCAAAGTCGCATCAAGTCGTGCGAACGCCGTTCGATTTCACGTTCTCGATGCGCCACTGGCTCGATCGCGTGCAGCCTGACGTGATTGTGCTCGTGGAGCTCGAACTTTGGCCGAATATGACGCGATTGGCGGAAATGCGCGGCATTCCTGTCGTTGTGGTGAATGGCCGATTGAGTGACCGATCGATTCGTCGCTATCGCCGCGTGGAGCGTTTCGTGCGCGGCATGTTCGAACGTGCGACGATTGTCCTTGCGCAGAATCGCGCGTCCGCGGATCGGTTCGCAGAACTCGGCGCACCCGAAGTGCTCGTGACGGGAAACATGAAGTGGGACTCGGTTGAGATCGAAGATGAGGTACCAGGGAGCAGTCAACTCCGCGAAGAACTCGGAGTTCCACGAGGCGCGCCGCTCATCGTTGCTGGGAGTACGGAGCCGGGCGAAGAAGTGCTCTTGCGCGATGCTCTGCCCGACGGTGCGCGACTTCTCATCGCACCGCGGAAGCCAGAGTGGTTCGATGGTGTCTGCGCAAATCTCCCCGGTTGTGTGCGTCGCTCGCGCAAAGAGAAAGGCAACCCAGACACGCGTTACTTCGTGCTCGACACCATCGGCGAGTTGCGTATGGCCTACGCGCTCGCAGACGTCGTCGTCATGGGACGCAGTTTCGGAAAGCTCTATGGGAGCGACCCGATTGAACCAGCGAGCCTCGGTAAGCCGGTGGTGATTGGTCCTCGCGTTGCGGATTTCCGCGACGTCGTTGAATCGTTCGTAAAGCACGGCGGAATCGTGCAAGTCGACGCGGGTGCACTGAAGGCCACGCTGGCAGAACTTGTCGCGGATCCGCGAAAACGTGCTGAAATCGCGTTCCGTGGCCGCGAGACGATTCGGCGTGAACAAGGCGGGACCTCGCGCACAAGTGAAGTACTTCTTGCCCTCCTCGCGACGCGTGCCTGATATCTTCGCGGGATGTCCGACGCCGAATCTCGAACGAATGCTTCTGTCGCCGCATGCTTTGAAGAACTTGCGGTTCTCTCCGAGATTCTCGGGGCGAACGTTTTCAAAGTGAACGCTTTTCGTCGCGCCGCACGCGCGGTCGAAGGACTCGCGTCTGAGGCGTGCGGGATGGAGGTCGCAGCACTGAAAGAAATCGAGGGGCTCGGTGCTTCGACCGCAGCGAAGATCCACGAATTCGCGACGTCGGGCACGATGGGTGAACTCGAAGAGTTGCGTTCTCAAGTTCCAGCCGGACTCAAAGAAGTCCTCGCCATTCAGGGGATTGGGCCGAAAACGGCACGTGCCATGTGGACGGAACTTGGCGTCGTCGATCTTGCCACGCTGAAGACGGCGATTGACTCTGGAAAAGTTGCGGCTCTTCCCCGCATGGGTGAGAAGTCGATCGCGAAGATGAAAGAGGCGATCGCCTTCGCCGAGACCGCGCGCGGCCGCATTCGTATCGGTGAAGCGATGCCGCTTGCAGACGCACTCGTTGCAGAACTCGGGAGTATTGCGGGTGTGCAACGCATCGCGTTTGCGGGAAGTTTGCGCCGAGGCCGCGAAACCATTGGTGATCTCGACATTCTGGCGAGCGCGAGCGCCCCTCAGAAATTGATGGATGCGTTCTGCAGCCGTTCGGACGTTGCACGCGTCCTCGGGCACGGCGAAACGAAGTCGAGCGTGCTGACGAAATCAGGCGTGCAAGTGGATCTGCGTGTGGTGCCGCTTGATCGCTTTGGTGCTGCACTGATGTATTTCACGGGCAGCAAAGACCACAACATTCGCATGCGGGAACGAGCGATCGCGCAGGGCATGCGGCTCAACGAATACGGACTCTTTCGCGAGGGCCAGAGTGGTGAGGTGCCTGAGGGCGCCACGCCGGTTGCCGCTGCAAGTGAGGAAGAGGTGTACGCGGCGCTTGGGCTTGATTGGATTCCACCGACCGCGCGCGAGGATCGAGGTGAGATCGAGCGATTTTCCCCGGGTGCTCAACGTGCTCGTGTGATTGAGGCTTCTGACATTCGCGCAGAACTGCACTGCCACACGCGCGCTTCTGACGGTGCGATGACGATCGATGAGATTGTCGCTGAGGCTCAGCGGCGCGGTTTTCACACCATCGCGATTACAGATCACTCGAAGAGCCAGTTTCAAGCGAACGGCCTCGATGAAACGCGGTTGCGCGCTCATATCCAAGCGATTCACGCGGCGCGCGCGCGATTTCCGAAGATGCAGATTTGGGCTGGAAGCGAAGTCGACATTCTTTCGGATGGCTCACTCGACTACGCAGATGATTTGCTCGCGGAACTCGATTGGGTTGTCGCGAGCCCGCACGCTGCGTTGAAGCAGGAGCCGCGCGTTGCGACCGATCGACTTTTGAAGGCAATTCAGCATCCGTTGGTGCATGTCATTGGACATCCGACGGGTCGCATCGTGCACGGACGACCAGGGCTTGAACCAGCGATGAACGAGCTCTATGCCGCCGCGAAGGAACACGGGACGGCGCTCGAACTGAATAGTCATCACATGCGCCTCGATCTTCGTGATGTGCACGTGCGTGCAGCAGCAGAGGCGGGATGCATGCTTGCGATCGACTGCGATGTTCATGCGATCGAGGATTTCGAAGAGTTGCGCTACGGCATTTTGACCGCGCAACGAGGGCTGCTCCCTGTGGCCCAATGCCTCAACGCACTGGATGCAAAGTCACTCGATGCGTGGCGGCGGAGGAAGCGAGTCTGAGCGACGTGGTTGTTCCCCGCATTACGCGCGAGTGGCAGGCGTGCTGCACCACGCCTCTGGCGGCCGCCTCATCTCCACTCGCGTCGCCTCACCAACATCGTTTACCCAACATCACCAAGTCCGAGTGCTTCGCCGTAGGTGGAAAGCACGCGTCGCCGGAGCAGACGTTCGTCGTCAGCCGCGAGGAGTGGGCTACGCGTGATCCAATCGCTTGCGTCGCGGCGGGCGCGTTCGAGAAGACCGAGATCTCTCGAGAGATCCG
>JAIXVI010000231.1 GCA_027483065.1 Planctomycetaceae bacterium | reverse complement strand
GTGAGCGCGGGTGTACCGAGTCGAAGACCACTCGTGATCATCGGCGAGCGCGGATCGTTCGGAATGCCGTTCTTGTTGACGATGATGCCTGCCTTTTCGAGCCACTTCTCGGCGTCAGCACCCGTAAGGTCGGCCGAACGCGCGCGCAGATCGACGAGCATCAGGTGGTTGTCGGTGCCGCCCGAGCAGAGGCGATAGCCACGCTTCACGAGCCCTGCGGCGAGCGCCTGCGCGTTCTTCACAACCTGTTGGCAGTACGTCTTGAACTCGGGCTTCAGCGCTTCGCCGAACGCGATGGCCTTTGCGCCGATCACGTGCATGAGCGGTCCGCCTTGCGAACCAGGGAACACCTTGCGATCGACCTTCTTCGCGATCTCTTCGTCGTTCGTGAGGATCAAGCCACCGCGCGGTCCGCGGAGCGTCTTGTGGGTCGTCGTCGTCACGACGTGCGCATGCGGGAACGGCGACGGATGCACGCCCGACGCAACAAGGCCGGCG
This sequence comes from Planctomycetaceae bacterium, assembly GCA_027483065.1. Taxonomy (GTDB): domain Bacteria; phylum Planctomycetota; class Phycisphaerae; order Phycisphaerales; family SM1A02; genus QWPT01. The sequence goes on along the minus strand of JAIXVI010000231.1, from coordinate 15,559 downwards.
ATATGGGCGATGTCGGCCATGAGCACCGCGCCAACTTCATCGGCAATCGCACGGAAGCGCGCAAAGTCGATGACGCGCGGGTAGGCGGAGTAACCGCAGATGATCATTTTCGGCTTTGTTTCGCGGGCAATTCGCGCGATGGCCTCGTAATCGAGGAGCTCGGTTGCCGCGTCGAGGTCGTACTCAGCGATCTTGTAGAAGGTGCCCGAGAAGTTCACCTTCAGGCCGTGCGAAAGGTGCCCGCCCGACTTGATCGGAAGCGAGAGGATCGTGTCGCCTGGTTCGCACATCGCCATGAAGACGGCGGTGTTCGCGTTCGCGCCGCAGTGCGGTTGGACGTTCGCAAACTTACAGCCGAAGAGTTGCTTCGCGCGATCGCGCGCGAGGTCTTCGATACCGTCGTGGAATTCGCAGCCGCCGTAGTAACGCTTGCCGGGATAGCCCTCGGCGTACTTATTCGTCAGCCACGAGCCGACCGAGTGCATGACCTCGGTCGAGACGTGGTTTTCACTGGCGATCAGTTCGAGCGTGGTCGCTTGGCGCTCGGCCTCTTGCGCGAACAGGCGCGCGGCGGCGGGGTCGTAGCGCTCGAGCATTGCGAGCAAATCGATGCTCATCGCGTCGAGGGGAATGTCGGAGGGGAAGCCCGCGGGCATCGGGCGCGAGGATGCGTGGCTTGAGGATGCGTGGCTTGAAGAAACGGCAGTTGAGGGAGCGCTCATGGGGCCGGATAGTAGTCGACGACGGCGTCGGCGCTACGCTGCGCTCATGGGCTTGCCATCTCGCCGCCATCCCGCGATCGCGCAGCCGGACCGAGTCTCGGTCAGCGGATCTTTGGTGGTCGAGTCGCCGATCGGCGCACTTGCTGTCGGACGTCGCAACGGGCACCTCGTCGCCGACTGGCTTGTCGATGGCGCGACCGCTCCACCGTGTGACCCCGACGATCTCGCAGCGCTCGAAACGGTCGCGCGCATCCGAGCGTACTTCGCCGGCGACTTCTCAAGCCTCGATGCGCTTCCCGTCGGGAACGGCACGCCGTTTCAGCGCGACGTTTGGAATGCGTCCCGTCATGTTCCATTTGGCGAAACGCGGACCTATCTCTGGATCGCGCATGAACTCGGCGGCGGACACGCGCTTTGTCGTGCTATCGGCCAAGCGCTTCGGAGAAATCCGCTCCCGGTCGTGGTCCCCTGCCACCGCGTGGTCGCTGCGTCGGGGCTCGGCGGCTACGCCGGAGCGCGCGCCGGCGCGATGACAACAATCAAGCGCGGCTTGATTGAGTTTGAGGCGCATCTTGCTGGTGGGGTGCTAGATTGCGTCCCCTCTCGACCCCCGGGAGCCTGAAAGGAAATGAACATGCGATTGACAATGGTCGGGACCGGCTACGTAGGACTCGTGACGGGAGCGTGCTTCGCCGAAACGGGCAACAATGTCGTTTGCCTCGACGTCGATGCAGCGAAGGTTGCGATGCTGCGTCGCGGCGAGAGCCCGATCTATGAGCCAGGCCTCTCCGAGATGATTCTGCGCAACGCGCAAGCGGGACGCTTGTCGTTCACAACGGAGAAGTTGGCGGCGTATCAGCACGCGGACGTCATCTTCATTTGTGTCGGAACTCCGAGCGATGAAGACGGAAGCGCCGACTTGCAGTACGTCTTGCGCGTCGCCGCGGACATTGCCGATGCGATCGAAGCCATCGGCCCAACCGCTGCCCCGAAGACCGTCGTTGTGAAGAGCACAGTGCCGGTCGGAACGAGCCACAAAGTTCGTGACCTCATCGCATCGCGCACAAAGATCCCCTTCCACATCGCGGATAATCCGGAGTTTTTGAAGGAAGGCGATGCGATCAACGATTTCATGAAGCCGGATCGCGTCGTGTGCGGCGTTGAGAGCGAGCATGCCGCCGCAGTCATGCGCGACCTCTATGAGCCGTTCGTGCGCCAAGGAAATCCGATCTTTGTGATGGATGTTCGCTCGGCGGAAATGGTGAAGTACGCGTCGAACGCGATGCTCGCCTGCAAGATCTCGTTCATCAACGAAATCGCCAATCTTTGCGAGCGCTACGGCGCGAATGTGACCAGCGTGCGCGAAGGCATGTGCGCCGACAAGCGCATTGGAAATCAGTTCCTCTATCCGGGCCTTGGATACGGCGGATCGTGCTTCCCGAAGGACACGCTCGCGGTCGTCTCGATGGGGCGCGCGGCGGGTTTCGAGTGCGAGCTGAATGCGGCCGTGCACCGCGTAAACCAGGCGCAGCGCTCTCATTTCTGGACCAAGGTCGAGGGTGTCCTCGGCAAGGATTTGCGCGGAAAGCGCCTCGGCTTTTGGGGCGTCGCGTTCAAGCCTCGTACCGATGACATTCGTGAAGCACCCGCGATTGCGCTCATGGAACGCGCCCTTGCAGCAGGTGCAGCGATCCGCGCCTTCGATCCCGTGGCGCTCGAGAACCTCGGCAAGGCGTTGCCTGCCGCGGAACACGCCCGCGATCTTTATCACGCAGCGGAAGGCGCTAACGCACTCGTGATCTCGACCGAGTGGAACGAGTTCCGAGCACCTGATTTCAGCCGGCTCGCGACGGTGATGCCGTCCAAATTGATCTTCGATGGACGAAATCTCTATCGACGCGAGGCAATGCATGCCCATGGATTTGCGTATCACTCCGTGGGCCGCGCACCTGTCGACGGTCGTCGCTGACACGCGCGCGCCATTCCCTCTATCCTGCGAATCCCGTGGCTGAACTCATCCTGTCCCAACCCGACGGCACCGTCCTCGCCCAGAAAAAGCTCGATCCCACGCGTGGATACTGGATCGGGCGCGAGTCGAACTGCGACTTTGTGGTGGACAACGCGAAGGTCAGTCGGCGACATGCGTTTGTGTTTCAGTCGAACGGTCGTTGGATGGCGTGCGATGCTGGTTCGATCGGCGGGCTCGAGGTTGAATCCGGCCCGGCGCGTTCGGCCATGCTCTCGGCCGACAACTGGGTATGTGTTGGCAGCGTCTACGTGTGGCTGGGCGGCGGACCGCCACATCAGCCCGAGTGGATTGACGCGCGGCCAGAGATGTCGGCCGACGGCTCGACCAATCGCGTGGTGAAACTCGCGATTGAGGAGCTCACCGACGGCGAACCCGCCCCGACACGAGACATCCTGGTGGTGACCGACCACGAAGGAAATGTGCATCTTTGCGCTGATTTGACCGGACTCGCGGCGGCTCGTTCGAGCGGCGCACCGCGCCTGACCATCGGCCGCGCCAACACGATGGATCTGCAGTTGTGCCACCCTTCGGTTGACCCGCTCCACGCGGTGATTGCGATCGGAAGCGAGAAGTGGTCCCTCATCGACGCAGGCAGTTCGTCCGGCATCATGCACGATGGCAAGCGTTGGTATCGCAAGCGCCTTGAACGAGGAATCTCGCTGCCGATCGGGGATTTCCGTGTTTCTATGCAGCGCATCGCGCGCTCAACCGCCCCGACCGCGCCCGTGATCGCGCCACCCTCAAGCGGCGCGAAGCCGCCTGTTGCGCCGCGTCGCCCTTCGGCGTTCCTCGACTCCGACGACGACACGATTCCGGTCTAAATCGCGACGGACTGTTGGCGAGCGGTCAAAACACATCAGAAACGCGGGGAAAACAGCCTATTTTGGGCGGAATGCGAAAAACCCCGTGTTTTTCGTCATTTTCACTACCGCAAGGCCTTGTACGCAACGTCCAAGGCCTTTATTTTCCGCAAAATCGACAAGCAAGGAGCTTGTCAGGCATGCCTCGAAAGGATTCCGACACCATGGCTAGCAAGATCAAGATCACCCCAGCTTCCAAGATTCGCACCAAGGGTTCCATCTACAAGGACATCTCGACGATCACGGGTCTCACCCGCAAGCAAGTCGTTCATGTCTTCGACACCCTCAACGAGATGATGAAGGCTGACCTCGGCAAGAAGGGTTGCGGCTCGTTCAATCTCTTCGGTCTCGCGAAGATGCGCACCGTCAACAAGCCAGCCACCAAGGCACGCAAGGGCAAGAACCCCTTCACCGGCGAAGAGATCACCATCAAGGCGAAGCCAGCGAGCCGCAAGGTCCGCATCCGCGCGATGAAGGGTCTCAACGACAACATTTAAGCGCTCGCAACCTGCTTCGCAGTATTGAGCGCTCGCGACTCGCTTCGCTTTCGCTCGCTTTGGTGAGAGTCACGTCAAAGTGAGCCGCCGCAGCGGCGACCGCTCCAAACACGAGCCGCCGCAGCGGCGAGTGTGAAGCGCGCAATCGAGAACATGCACCAAGGCACCCGTGAGAACGGGTGCCTTGTGCGTTTTGTACGTCTTGTGCGTCGCGAACGCCGTGTTCAGAGTTACGGGTGCGCCTCACCCAATCACGCTGCGGAGATTTCCGCCGTGTGCTGCAAGCAACGCTTCAGCCTCGGCGCGCGCAACACTTCGTGCTCGCATCACGATCGCGACCTTGAGCATGCCGCCCGCGGCGTGGAGCATCGCGTGCGACTCTTCGCGTGTGTCGCTGGTGAAAAACTCGCGATAGATACGACAGGCGCGATCAACGAGTTTGTCGTTGGTCGCTGCGAGATCGACCATGAGATTCCCATAGGTCTTTCCAAGGCGCACAAACATCGCCGTCGTGATCGCGTTGAGCGCGATCTTCGTGGCCGTTCCAGCCTTGAGGCGCGTTGAGCCCGTCAGAATCTCCGCGCCCGTTTCAAGCACGATGCGATGGTCGCAATGATCTGGCCGCGCGTGTGGCGCGCACGTCAAAAAGCCCGTCACCGCACCGCGCTCTTTCGCGAGCCGAATCGCGCCAAGAACGTACGGGGTCGTTCCGCCCGCGGCGATACCAAGAAAGCAATCGCGCGCATCGAGCGAGATCCGCGTGAACTCTTCTGCGACCCCCTCCTCCTCATCTTCGCGTCCTTCGCTCGAGCGACGCAGCGCACCGTCGCCGCCCGCAATGATTCCGACGACTTGCGCGGGATCGCTGCGGAATGTCGGCGGACATTCGCTTGCGTCGAGTACGCCGAGTCGACCGCTCGTGCCGGCACCTGCGTACACCAGTCGCCCGCCACGCGCGAGCGACGCAGCGGCGGCATCAGCAAATCGCGCGATCTCTTCCGCAGCGCGCTCCACCGACTCGACCGCGCGACGTTGGTCACGCGCAAGCAACAACACGATGTCGTCGGTGTCGAGCCTGTCGAGCGCGCGCGATTCATCGTGGCGCTGCTCCGTCGCGACGTGTGATCGATCGGGCGGCAGTGTGCGTTCACCAGGGCTCATCGCGTACCTCCCTCTGTTGCGGGCGCGACTGGCGCGCTCGACGCCTCAGCCGCGGCGGACTTCGTTGGCCACTCGGGCGCGACAGGCGCAAGTGCTTCGACAAAGAACGACCACTTCACACTCTCAACCGACGGGCTTCGAATGCCGTGATCCGAATTGGGAAAGAGCATCATCGAGAATGGCCGGTTGATCGCTTGCAGCGCGTTTGCGAGTTCAAACGTGTTGTTGGGATGCACGTTGTCATCCATCATGCCGTGCAGGAGCAGGAGTTTCCCCTTGAGTTTCGCGGCCTGCTTGATGCAACTTCCGGCGTCGTAGCCCTCGGGATTTTCCTGCGGCGTGCGCATGTAGCGCTCGGTGTAAATCGTGTCGTACTGCCGCCAATCGGTGGGCGGCGCACCGGCGACCGCGGCTGCGAAGACTTCTGTATGACGAATCGCACAGATCGCGCTCATGTAGCCGCCATAACTGTGTCCGGTGATTCCGACGCGCGCGCCATCGATGTAGGGCCGCGTGGCAACGAGATGCGTCACCGCCGCCGCTTGATCGTCGGCGTCGACCACGCCGAGTTTCATGTATGCCGCGCTCGTGAACGCCTTTCCACGACCCGGTGTTCCGCGGTTGTCGACCGTCATCAGAATGAATCCGAGCGCCGCCACCGCATCACCCGCTTCAAAGCGATCGGTGACCAACTTCACCGCCGGCCCGCCGTAGGTTTCAACGATGAGCGGGTACTTCTTTGAGGGATCGAATTTCGGCGGGAAATGCAGCTTTCCGTAGAGTTCCGTCACGCCGTCGGCAGCCTTGCATGTGAAGAGTTCGCTCGGCGTCAACTCGTGGGTTTTGAAACCCTTCACGTTGCCTGCGCCAAGCGTCGCAAACGGCGCGGTCGTGCGATCGGCCTCACCACCCACTTTGTAGACCACCGTATGTCGCGGCGTTGTCGTCGTTTCCGCTGCTGCGACCACGAACGATCCATCGGGCGCGATTTGAAAATCGCTGTGGTGAAACTCTTCGCTCGTCACGCGACGCGCGTTTGTTCCATCGAACCGCGCGACGTGCAATTGCTGGCGCACCGCAACTGGTGCACTCCACGCCGTAAACCAAACCTCTTCGCGCTCTTCATCCACACGCACGATCGACTCGACTGGCCACGCACCTTGCGTGACCGTCGCGAGCAACGATCCATCAAGTGATCGCAATTCGTAGTGCTTGAAGCCAGTTTTTTCGGTCTCCCAAAGGAAGCGCGTTCCATCTTCGAAGAAGCGCATATCGGGGCGATTCTCTTGCCACGTCGATTGCTTCTCCTCGACGACCACGCGCGACTTACCCGACTCAGGATTGGCCGCGAGCACGTGCAGGACATCTTGTCGCCGCGGCGTGCGCGAATACAGCAACTCGCTGCCATCGGGCGTCCATCGCACGTTGAAGAGGTAGTACTCGGCAGGATGCGGCAGCGCGCCCGACGCTTCGCTCAGCGCGTCGATCTCAACGGTCTTACCGCTTTCAAGGTCGTAGACAAGCAGCGCAGCCGTTGGATTTGGCTGCCCCGGTTTCGGATACGCCTCGCTGATGACGCGCGTATTCGTTTCGGTCCAACCGCCGAGGATGTAGAAGTCTTGGACCTTCGATTCATCGAAGCGATAGAACGCGAGGCGCTTTGAATCAGGCGACCACCACATCGCCGTCGTTTGATCGAGCTCTTCGCCATAGACCCACGATGCTTGGCCATACTTGAGGTTGTCGTTCCCGTCGCGCGTGACTTGCACGCGATCGCCCGACTTTGGCACGAGGAAGAGATTGCCGCCCTCGCTTTGCGCGGTCCATTCGCCGTTCGGGCTCGGCTCGCTTGTGAACTGCCGTCCGCGCGCAGGTCGGCGCTCGCGACCCTCGCGACGATCACGCGCCGCTTCGGCGGAGGCAGGCGGCTCGCCCGGCGCTGGCTTCACTTCGCCCGTCGCGAGATTCAGCGTCTTCCAACCGTCTTGCGTAAACCAGATTTCGCCCGCGAGAGGCTCGAATCGCACATCGCTGACGGTTCCACCATCGCCGATTCCTTTCAACGCACTCTGCATGCGTTGCACAAGCGGACCGCCGTTGAGTTCACGGATCGGCGTGTAGGTTTGCGCGTGGGTGACAAGCGTGCATGCAACTGCCGCGAGCGTGGCGGCAACGCGATGAAGCGGACGGACGAAGGTCATTCGCGCAGGGTAACGCGACGGCAAACCGCACGTCAGACGCGCGCGACCGCTGCGAATCGGCGATAGCGTTCGTCGAGGTCCTTCGCCGTCGCGCGTGCGACCGCATCGAGCGAGAACGACGAAATCGTGAAACTCGCCATCACGGTTCCCCACGAAAGCGCGGCTTGCAGCGTTTCAAGATCGGTGCGACCCGTGCGCGCGAGATGCGCCATGAAACCACCGGCAAACGTGTCACCGGCGCCCGTTGGATCGATGACCATGTCTTCCTCGGCGGGGAACGCCGGCACCACCGCGACGCCATCACGATGGACGAGGACTGCGCCGTGCTCACCCTTCTTCACGACGGCAAACTTCGGCCCGTATCCGAGGATGCGACGCCCTGCCGTGACCGCGTTGCGAATGCCGGTGAGGTGCATCGCTTCGGAATCGTTGAGAACGATGCCGTCGACCTTCGAGAGGAGATGCACGAGTTCGTCGTGGGCGATGTTGATCCAGAGATCCATCGTGTCGGCGACGGCGAGCCTTCGATTCGGAACTTGCTCAAGCAAGCCAATCTGCACCGCGGGGTGCGTGTTTCCGAGGAAGACGAGGCCACTATCGTGGAATGCCGTCGGCACCTTCGGCGGCGCGTCGGCGACAACGCCGAGTTCGGTGAAGAGCGTCTCGCGCTCATTCATGTTGGCAAGGTACTTGCCGCCCCACGCGAAGGTCTTACCGCCCGCGCGCATTTCGAGTCCGCGGAGATCGACGCCCGGAAGACCCTCGAGAATCGTGCGGTGATGCGCTGGCCAATCGTCGCCCACCACGCCGACAAGCCGAACTGGTCCAAGACGACTCGCCGCTGCAGCGAAGTACGCGGCACTTCCACCAAGCACGCGCTCGGCGCGCGCGGACGGCGTTTCGACGGTGTCGATACCGATGGTGCCGGTGACGAGAAGCGAGGTGGCAGAAGGCGACGGTGTGGCAGAAGTCATAAGCCGCGCAGCGTAGCGGCGAACGCATCGCTCGTGCACATCATGGGTTCAAACGCGAACGCCGCGCTCACTCGTGCTTACTCGTGCTTACTCGTGCTTATTCTTCGACTGGCCCCGCGAAACTGCGCGCGAAACCGATACCCATCGCTGTTCCCGCGAGCGCTCCCGCGGCAGCGTCGATCGGCATGATGCGAAGGAGACGCGGGAAACTGCCGTCGATCAGGCCGACAGCGAGGTCGCCTTGCACGGCAAACGCGATGTAGCCAAGTGTTGCGGCGAAGGCGGCCACCGTCGCGGCTGCGACGAAAACCGGCTGCGTCGAACGCGCGATGCTGCGCGCGACAAACCCTGCGGCGAACGCGCCGAGCGTGGCTGCGCCGATTGCTTGCCCCTTTGTGTCGGTGACGGCCGCGAGCCACGCGACTCCCACCGCTGCCGCGCCCGCAAACCACGCACGTCGTGCCATCGGACCTGTCGCTGAGTCGACGTCCTCTTCGCCCGTCAGCGGGTAGTCGGGAAGTCGACCACCGAAGCGATAGATCGCCCACGAAGCCGCGGCGACGAGCATCGCCCACACGCCGCACTCGATCGCTGCATGCGTGAGGTTCGTGCCGCCAAACGCCAGATCTGGCGCCGCACCACCGCGCATCGCGAGGTAGGCAACGCCGCAGCCAAGGACGAACGTGCCGACGACCGCGTTCACGATGCGCGCGACGACGATGGCGACCAGGGTCGCGCCAGCGAACGCAAGCACCGTCGCGATCGCGGCGAACATCGGGCGCTCGCTGTCCATCACGGTTGGCCCTGCAACGCCGCGCAAACTCGTCCAAAACGGAACGACCGCTGCGAAGAGGAACACAGCCGCGACGATCCCAACGGGAAGCGCGAACGCACGCAGAACGGGACGATCTTGGGCGACGGTGTTGTTCGGAACAGCTCGGTCGAGCGACATACGCCGATTGTGCGTCGTGCGGCGAAACTCCGCAAGGGCGCGACCGATGACTCTTCAGATTCCGCAGATTCCGCAGAGTCGCCTACCGGGAATCCGTTCTTCAGAATCCGTATATTCCGACCTTTCCCACCCGACTCGGGAGCGCTGCACACGTTGCTCGCACGCACCGCGTTGGCGCTCGAACGGCTTCCCCTCAAACAGCCTCCTCATGTCTCTGCCATCCGCTGCCTCCACTGGCCAACCTGCCTCCGCCGACATGGTCGTCCTCGACGGCTCGCCGCTCTCGATTCGCGATGTCGCGCGGATCGCGCGCGCAACGATTTCGGCTCCCGTTCGCCTCACGCTCGCGCCTGCCGCGCGCGAGGCGGTGATCCGTTCGCGCGCGGTTGTCAACACGGCGCTGCAAAGCGGGAAGGCCGTGTACGGGCTCAACACTGGTTTCGGCAGTTTGTCGCGCGTGCGCATCCCGCACGAGCGCGCCTGTGAATTGCAGCGGAACATCATTCGTTCGCACGCGGCCGGTGTCGGCGAACCGCTCCCCCGCGAAGTTTCCCGCGCGCTGATGGTCGTACTCGCCGCGAGCCTCGCGCGCGGCAAGTCGGGCATTCGCATCGAAACGCTCGAGCGCATCATCGATCTCATCAACGCGCATGTCGATCCAGCGATTCCGTCGCGCGGCTCGGTCGGCGCGTCCGGCGATCTCGCGCCGCTCGCGCACGCAGCGTTGGTGCTGCTTGGTGAAGGCGAATGTTGGCATGATGGAAAGGGCGGCGGCAAGCGCCCCGGACCAAACGGCGGCACGATTGAACCGGCCGCATGGGTCACGAAGAGTTACGGCTTCCCGCCGCTTGAACTCGAGGAGAAAGAAGGTCTCGCGCTTCTCAACGGCACGCACTTGATGTGCGCGACGGGCGCGCTGCTTTGCCACGATTTTCACAACGCGTTTGATGCAGCGATCGCCGCTGCGGCGATGTCGATCGATGCCGCGAAGGCGACCGACGCGTTCCTCGATGCGCGCATTCACGACGCGCGCCGACAGCCTGGACAAATCGAGGTCGCCGCGCGACTCCGCGGACTTCTCGCGGGAAGCACGATTCTTCCGTCGCACGCAGAGAACGATCCGCGCGTGCAAGACCCCTACTCGCTGCGCGCAATGCCGCAGGTGCTCGGCGCCGCGCTTGATGCGTTCCGCTACGTCGAAGGCACCGTCGCGCGCGAACTCGGCGCGGTGACTGACAATCCACTTGTCTTCGCCGGCGAAACCGCGGGCGCGGGCGACATCGTTTCCGGCGGAAATTTCCACGGCATGCCGCTCGCGATCGCGCTCGATCTTCTCGCGATTGCGTGTTCGCACGTCGCTGGCATTTCCGAGCGCCGCACGTTCTGGGTTGTGTCGGGCTTCGACCACTTCGTCGGACTGAAGCCCTATCTCGCGACCGATCCTGGCGTCGATTCGGGCCTGATGATTCCGCAGTACTCGGCGGCGGCGTGCGTGAATGAAATCGCAACGCTCGCAAACCCCGCAAGCGTGACGAACATTCCAACGAGCGCAGGCATCGAGGACTACAACAGCATGGGCGCCACGAGTGCGCTGAAAGCGACGCGCTGCGTGTCGCTCTTGCGTTCGGTGATCGCGATCGAACTGCTCGTGATGGCCGAAGCGCTCGAAGCGCATCGGCCGCTGAAGTCGGGCGCGGGCGTTGAGAAGGCGCACGCAGTCGTGCGTTCGCAGGTGAAGAAACTCGACCGCGACCGCGCGCCAAGCCCCGATATTCGTGCACTCGAAGTGCTGATCGCATCAGGCGCGTTTTCCGTTTCGTAAGGAACCGCGCGTCGGGCTACACTCGCCGCCATGACGATGGCGACTCCCAGCGAAACTTCCACAGCTCGCATCATTCGCGCGCCGCGCGGCAACGAACGCACGTGCTCATCGTGGGCTGCCGAAGCCGCGATGCGCATGTTGATGAACAACCTCGACCCTGAGGTCGCCGAGCGTCCAGAAAACCTCGTCGTCTACGGCGGCCGTGGCCAAGCCGCGCGCAACTGGGAGTGCTTCGACGCGATCATCGCGAGCCTGAAGAAGCTTGCGCCCGACGAGACGCTCCTCGTGCAAAGCGGCAAGCCCGTCGGCATCGTGCGCACGACGAAGGATTCGCCGCGCGTTCTGATTGCAAACTCGAATCTCGTGCCGCACTGGGCGACGCAGGCGAAGTTCGACGAACTCGCCGCGAAGGGCCTGATGATGTTCGGGCAGATGACCGCGGGCTCGTGGATTTACATCGGTACGCAAGGCATCTTGCAAGGCACGTATGAAACGTTCGCCGAGTGCGCGCGCCAGCATTTCGGCGGCTCGCTGCGCGGCACGTTGAATGTGACCGGTGGCTGCGGCGGCATGGGCGGCGCGCAACCACTCGCGATCACGATGAATGAAGGCACGTGCCTCATCGCTGATATCTGCCGCGAGCGCCTCGAGAAGCGCATCCACGACCGCTATCTCGATGAGATGCACGAAGATCTCGATACGGCGATTGATCGCGCGCTCGCACTCACCGCCGAAGCGAAAGAAGGCAAGAACAACGGCATTTCCGTTGGTTGGCTCGGAAACATCGTGGATCTCTTGCGACGTCTCGATGAGCGCGGCATTGTGCCTGAGACGCTCACCGATCAGACGAGCGCGCACGATCCGCTCGAGGGTTACTACCCCGCCGACATGTCGCGCGAGAGCGCCGACATCTTGCGCGAACAGAATCCCGCGGAGTATCAGGAACTCGCGTGCGCTTCGATGGAAGAGCATGTGCGCTTGATGGTCGGATTCCTGCACAAAGGTTCGAAGGTCTTCGACTACGGCAACAACATTCGCCAGCGCGCGCTCGACCACGGCTTCGCCGATGCGTTCGCGTTCCCTGGCTTTGTGCCCGCGTACATTCGGCCGCAGTTCTGCACGGGCCGCGGGCCGTTCCGTTGGGTCGCGCTGTCGGGCGATCCGGCCGACATCAAGGTGACCGACGAGGCGATCCTGAAGTTGTTCCCGCACGACGCGTCGCTGCGCCGTTGGATCACGATGGCGGGCGAGCGCATTGCGTTCCAAGGTCTGCCCGCGCGCATTTGCTGGCTCGGTCTTGGCGAACGACACAAGGCGGGCTTGCTCTTCAACGAACTCGTGCGCAGCGGCAAGGTGAAGGCGCCGATCGTGATCGGCCGCGACCACCTCGATTGCGGCAGCGTTGCGAGCCCGAACCGCGAAACCGAGGCGATGCTCGACGGCACCGACGCGGTGAGCGACTGGGCGATTCTCAATTTCGCGGTGAACACTGCGAGCGGCGCGAGTTGGACGAGTTTCCACCACGGTGGCGGCGTCGGCATCGGCTTCTCGCAGCACGCGGGACAGGTGATCGTTGCCGATGGCACCGACGAAGCCGCCGCGCGTATCGAGCGCGTCTTGACGAACGACCCGATGATGGGCGTGTTCCGTCACGCCGACGCGGGCTACGAACTCGCGAAGCAGTGCGCGCGGGCAGAGGCCGTCAAGATTCCGATGCTTCATTGAGCGGTCGCGGCTGCGGCCGCTCCCTCTGGTGCTCGTTCGCTTTCGCTCGCTTTCTTCGGCGCCCTTCGGAGTAAATCCTCAGGGGCCGAGATGCGCGATGTTTGAGCGGTCGCCGCTGCGGCCGCTCCCTCTGGTGCTCGTCAGTGCGGCGGTCGGCAACGACGAGCGCGGAGCGAAGCGCAGCGCGAGAAGATGACGCCGGCGTCGACGGACGTTCCGTGTGGCATCACCTCTGGTGATGGCGACGCGTGGTCGACGCGTCGGACGTTACGCGTCGCGCTGTTCGATCAAGATGAGCAATCGAACGTGCCCCACGCACAGCCACTACCCCCTGCTTCGCAGGGGGATAGTGCCACACGAAACGTCGACCGACTTCGACATCACGCGCTCAGGCTTCGCTCCGCTCCGCCTTCGACCACGTCCATGAACCCGGCAGTGAGGGTCGCCGTGTGGTTCAAGACCGGCGCTTTACGCCGCACCACTGCGTACCACGACACCTTTGTCAATCCCTCGCAACCAAAGTTCTTGACCCCGCGTTGAAATCACACAAATTTGCGTTTCATTCTCCAACCGTGCGGTGTTAGGCTGACGATCTCGCGGCACGTCTCTGCCGCCCGAGGAGAACGCGATGAAGCACGGACGATCGGTTGTTGTGGTGGCCACGAGTCACGCGACGCATCATGATCGAGTGCTGGAGTACCCGCTGGATGGCAGGGAGATAGCGTGCTGCTGAATCGCTACATCAAACGATCAACTCAGTGAGTCTCATCATGAAAACTCCGTCTCGGAACGATCTCCTTCCAACTCTTCTCTGAGCTTCAAATGAACCACCTCGACCCATCTTCACCCTTGGTTGCCCTATCACTTGCCGCGGTCGTCGGCTCACTTAGTGCTCTGTCATCCGCTGACTCATTCAAACTGGTCGTAGATGCATGGGGCGACAACACCGACGGCCAAGCAACCCAATTGGTCGTACCCTCGCTCGACTTGATTCAAATTGACGGCGGACACTTCCACTCAATCGCCCTCGACGAAGCGGGCATGGTTCACACGTGGGGCTTCAACCCTTTCGGTCAGTCAACTGTTCCTCCCATCGGCACGGCTATTTGGGTTGCGGCGGGATGCGAGCACAGTGCCGCGTGCCTCGCTTCGGGTGCAGTAGTTTGCTGGGGCCGAAATTTTGAAGGCCAGTGCACTCCACCTGAAGGACTGAGTGATGCAATCACTGTTTCCGCTGGGGACAACCACACGATCGCGCTGCGAGCGAATGGAGAGGTTGCCTGTTGGGGCTTGAACAGCACAGGCCAGTGCAACCCGCCCGCGAAAATGGGAGCACTCGTGGCGGTGGAGGCGGGTGGTGCATTTGGTATCGGCCTGCGAGCAAACGGAACTGTCGTAGGGTGGGGTTGGAATTTCTACGGCCAAGTCACCCCGCCTTCGGATTTGGGTTCAGTCACTGTGATTAGCGCCGGGGGGGAACACTCAGTTGCACTTCGGTCAAACGGACAAGTCGTCTGCTGGGGTGCTGCAACTTTCGGTCGGTGCGACGTACCCGCGAACCTGCCGCCCATCACTGCGATCGCGGCGGGAGGCGCTCACACGCTTGCCTTGAGTTCTACCGGGCGGGTTTACTCATGGGGATGGAACTCAGAGGGCCAACGCGAGGTCCCACCTTCGCTGTCTGGGGTGCAAAGCATCGGCGCGGGTGGTCGGCACAGCCTTGCCATATTGCACGCGGCCGCCGTCAATCAACGCACCGGCGCTCACTACGTTCGACTAGACGACGCGATTCTCGCCGCACTCCCGAATGATGTGCTGCTCACCCCAGAGTCGGGGTCCGACCAACCGTTCATCGATTACGGCACGAGACAGTTCGAGATCCGGGGGACAACGAACGTCGTTCGTCCTTCAGACTCGACCACACTGTTCGGGGCGGGTTGTTCGCTCACCGCGGCTGCCAACCTTCAACTTGACGGGACGGTCACATGTCCACCGAATGCGGTGACCCGGATAGGTGCTGGTGAATCCCTTCTGCTCTCAGGCCAGTGCACCGTACTGCCAGGTGGATCGCTCCAAGTGCTTCCTACGACCAAAGTCGCGCATGTCGACGGTCGCTTGAATGTCATTGATGGCGCGCTCCTTGCTCCGCGGATTGAGATCGGATCCGGAGGCTCGCTCAACCTCGTCGAAAGTTCAATTGTCGGCTTCATCGAAACCCTCGAGGGAAGCCAAACGTCAGTGTCAGGCACCGTTTTGGGAAACATGGTGAATTCAGGCCGCATCCTGGCCACGGGCGATACAAATGTCGTTGGCGACCTTGCAAACCAAACGAGCGGCGAGTTGATCGCGCAAGTCGGTGTGATCTACATCACAGGAGATCTCACGAACAACGGCACTATCGTTGGTGCGATTGTCGATGCTCCACCGCTCGCAGATGGCGGTGGAACTCAGTCTGGAGACGGCGTTCGTATCGGAGGTTCACTCAGCATCGGCCCCGAGGGGCAACTCCGCTTCATCGAGGATCTCTGGAAGTTCTCCGTGTGCGGCGACATGACGCTCGCCTGCGCGGCCGACGACGTGCGCTTCAACGGCGCCAAGCTCTCACTCGACGGCTGC
>JAIXVI010000242.1 GCA_027483065.1 Planctomycetaceae bacterium | reverse complement strand
CACGCTCGCGCACCACGCAAACGAGGCGCGCACGATCGAAGTCGCCGAATGGCGGCACACGCACTGTCACCGTGCCGTCATCATTCCAACGCTGTGCGATTGATACGTTCGTGATACGCGTTTCATTCCAACAATCAAAACGTGCGCCGTAGAAGCCGACGCCTGCGACGCGCGGGCCCCAATCCCAGCCGAATCCGCACGCTGCGCTGCGTGCGAAACAGAACGGCGTCCAATCACCGTTCACGGGACGCACGCCGAGTTTCTCTTGCCATCCAAGAACCTCAGTCACCGGCGCATGAAAACGCAACGCGAGCACAGCGCGTGTCCCGCGCAGTTCATCAGGAACACGCGCCTCAAACGGAAAATGCTCATTTGCGTGCTCACCCAACACCACGCCGCCGAGCGCGACCTCGCACGGTCCATCGATCGTTTCGATCACCAACGCGCAATGTGCACCATCGTCGCGCGACGGCACATCGATTTCACGCGCGAAAGTCCACGCTGTGCGACCCACCCATTCGCTGTCGAGTTCCGCACGCTCACCCTGCCACGGTTGTTCGATGCCCGCGCGTGCCAGTACCGAGTGAACCGATGCGGCGGCATACGGTGGAACCTCGATGACTGCATCGGCGACCAGCGGCGATCCCTCGCCACCTTCCACGCGCACAGCCCACCCGTCCTGAGGTACTGGAAGGCGCCGAAGGTCAGCCATCGTTTGAACTCTCTTTCGAGGCACGCGTTTCTGATGCACCTTCGCGCACCGTTCCATCATCATGCGCGTCCGTTCCGCGCTCTTCGAGCAATTGGAACATACGACGAAGATCGCGGAACCCGCCGATCGTGAACCAAATCACAACAGACGTACCAACCACAAGCGTGAAGTAGGTGTAGCCCTGCCAGAAGCCAAGCCATGAGGCATCTGATGGCGGCGCTGCGAGGAATAAGAACGGAGTCACCGCTGCGAAGAGCAACGTGCCAGCGATCGGCCACGACAGCGTGACCCACGTCACCACGCGATCCCAACCCGTGAAGTTGCGGTCGATACCAATCTTCTCCCAGAAGGAGCGTTTGCGATCCGTTTCGATCGCGGCCTCCTCATTGTCCTCAACGCGATACTTGCCGCGGTGCAGCAGTCGATCGAGATCAAAGTTCGCGGGCCGCGCGATCGCACACGCGACGTACACCACCGTT
Organism: Planctomycetaceae bacterium; assembly: GCA_027483065.1. Taxonomy (GTDB): domain Bacteria; phylum Planctomycetota; class Phycisphaerae; order Phycisphaerales; family SM1A02; genus QWPT01. Next base: position 1,767 of record JAIXVI010000242.1, on the reverse strand, counting down.
GCGGCAGCCATCGCAAAGAAGCCGAGCAATTGGCCGTTAAAGGTCTTCACCCACGAAAGGAACGCGTACGCAGGTGGGAAAGATTGCTCCCAAGGTGCCCACGTCTTTGAGAACTCTTGCGCGAAGAGCCCCACCGCTGCGATGACAACACCAGTGAGCATGCCCGCCCACGCCGACAAGCTTCCGCCGCGTCGCGAATAGAGCCCGCCGATGATGGCGCAACCAGCGCCCGCATAGAAAAGGCTCGCAGACAAATTGCAGTACATCGCGATTCGCTGATCAGGTGAACGGAAGATCGCGCTGAACGCGAAGCCCCACACAGCGACGCAGAAAATCGCCACCTTGATGACGCGAATATGCGCTCGTGCCGAGAGCTCGCCGCCACCGAGACGCCGTCGAATCGGCATGATCACGTCCTGCACCAAGATCGATCCCCACGAGTGCAGATACGTGTTGTCGGTGCCGAGATACGCGCCGAACATCGCCGCAATCACGAAGCCAAGGAACCCCGCCGGGATCATCAATCCGAGCGCAACAGGCGTGCGCAATTCGCTCACTTGCTCCGGTGGAATCGCAGCCACCGCCGCGCGTACCGCCGCACCCGTCTCCGCATAAGCAGGGTTCTCGAGAAGTGTGCGAATACAAAGCGGAACAACCAGCGTGATCAACATGAACACGCGGAATCGCCAGCCGTTCAAGATGTTCGCCATCTTCGATTCATGTGGAGTCGCGGCTGCCGCGTTGTAGCCTTGGTCGCCTTGCCACGCTTTCGCGGTGTAGAGAATGAGTACGACCTGAATCGCCCAATACGTGACGTTGAAGTTCTCTTCAGCCGACAGCGATGACGGCGCGGGATTGACGAGCGATTTGCCATTCGACACCGAGAGCAATGTGGTGCTGAGATCGCTCCACGGGAAGACAAAAAGCAGGTAGACCGCAAGCGCCGCGAACACGAGATTACAGAAAGCACCTTGCAAGAAGTCGGTGACCATCACCGTCACTTGGCCGCCGAGGAAGATGAAGAAAAGTGCAGTCGACAGCATCAACGTCATGAAGACGAGATACGTGTCGAGCTCGAATCCACCGAGCGCGAACGCTGCAGGCAGCCCCATCATGTGGATCAGAAAGCGCGCGCTGATGCCTGGGAATACGCCGTAGTTCAGAAGCCCCGCGACAAACGCGAGCGCACCGCAGAAGACGCGGAAATTGCGGTCGTACCGCATCTCAAGAAACTGCGCGAGCGTGAGTGCGCGCGTACGGCGATAGCGATAGGCGACCCAACCCGTCAGTGCGAGAAAGATCATCACCGGGCCTTCGGCGAGTCCCCACCAAACGCTCGTGTAACCAACGTCGTAGTTCTGTTGGAAATACCACGCGAGTGTGATAAGGCCGATCGAGGCGCGCGCATCTGCAAGCGCGATGAGGTAGCGGCCAGCGCAGCGATTCGCAGCAAGGAAGCCCGCCACGCTGCGACCATGGCGCCGTGTGGCAATTCCGACGACTGCGAGTCCTGCGATGAGTACGATCGGGACGAGCCAGTCGAAAAGCGTCATGCGCATCGCGGCAGGATACAGCCCAACTGCGGCGATCGCAGCAGGCGAGCACCATGCGGCGCAGCAACACTTCGCTTCAGTCGACCCGCAACGAGACGATCTCGAACGGACTCAAGCGCAGCATCGTGGCGGCACCCGGCGAGTGCGCCACACCCTCGCGCTCATGTAGGCGCTCGAGCGGCCGCTCGAGGAGATCCACAGGCGTCACGCGCTT
>JAIXVI010000294.1 GCA_027483065.1 Planctomycetaceae bacterium | reverse complement strand
TACGGAGTCTTGCGACCACTCTTCGTGGTGAAATCGCCGAAGGTGAGCACACCCACCTCAACCATGAAATCGATGAATTGCCGCTGATAATCGTGCATGGCGCGGATGGTATCGGGAGCAAATCACTCTGGATCGCCCGCTGGCGTAACTTCTTGCGTCTCGCTCTTCGGCGCCGGCACGACCGCTTCCGCCAACGCTGTTTGCCCGCCAACCACGGGCAACTCAAGCGAGGTTCCCGCAAGATCCACCGTCAACTTCGTCCCCGCTTCTGGCCACAACGTGAAGTCGCGATCGCTGCTGAAAATCATGAGCGCGAGTTGTTCGCCAGCAGGAATGATCTGGTCATCCGGTTCGAGGTCAAACACAAGGTCGTAGAAGCGACCTGGCTCGAGCGACTCTTGCGATGCAAGCGATGCATGATTGCGCGGATCCGCCCAACCGCGCGTGACGATGTCCGCATTGATGTTGCGCCCGCCGTTCCATGGCAGCGACACGAGCCACACCGAAAGATTCGCCGCGGGTTTGTCGGCCGCCACACGAATACGCAACTTGGGCGTCCCGGAAACATGCAGTGGCTTCGAGAACTTCGGAAGCGCGTAGAGCAAGCGGTTTGGCGAACTCGCTGCCTTCGCGAGTTCCCCACCGCTCTTCGCAACATCATCGACGAGCGACTCTTTCGCATCGCTCGCCGCAGCGTCGAATGCCAGCGCGCCGATTTCGCCGCCACCCGCCATCGGGCGAAGGAGGACGGACTTCGCCTCAGGATTCGGCCACGAGGCGTATGCCGTCGGTGCAGTGCGTCGAGCACCTTCGCGCACCACCAACGCGCCTGCATCCGATTCAACGCCATTCTCGACACCGCACAGATAGCGCGTGAACCAACGATTCATCACTTCAAACGGTGGATCGCCACCGTGCCCACCTTGATGCAAGAAGAGCTTCGTCGGCACGCCGCGCTTCTTCAACTCTGCGTGCACGTGCGTGCTGTGTGAAGGCATCACATTCCAGTCATTCAACCCGTGCGCGAGCAGCGTGGGAACCTTGACATTGTCGAGTTGCAACCAGTAGTCGCGCGCTTCCCAGAAATCGTTCCAATCGCCGGTTTGCCGATCGATCCCCGCAAGAAGTTCACCCTTGAGAATTTTCTCATCCGACCACGCGCGCTTCGCGGGATCGCCACTTTGGATGAACTGGTAGAGCACATCCATGTCCTCACCCATGTATCCACCTGGATGACGAACGAGCCCGTTGGCGCGGTAGTAGCGGTAGTACGAGGTGTTCGGCGCGACGGGGATGATCGCCGCGAGTCCATCGACACCAGTCGTCGCAGCCGCGAGGCAAAGCGTGCCGTTGTACGAGGTCCCTGTCATCCCAACCTTGCCGGTTGACCACGTGGCAACAACTTCTTCTCCGCCGTCCGGTTGCGTGAAACCCTTCGCGCGTCCGTTGAGCCAGTCGATGACTGCTTTCGGCGCGAGCGATTCGTTGATGCCACCAACCGTCGGAACACCTTGCGAGAGGCCAGTTCCTGGCGACTCCGAGTGCACGACCGCGAATCCGCGCGGAACCCACTCTGCGATGAGACCGTTGCTGATCCGCTTCTTGTTCGGATTGAACGGAATCGCAGGTGGTCCTTGGTGCGACGGCGGCTCGACATCGAGTTCGTGACGCGGGTTCCAAACGAAGTTCGGCGACTCGGATGCGGTCGCCGCGTAATACGGACTTGTCTCGTAGATCGACGCGACTTTGAGCCCGTTCTCCGTCTGCGCTGGACGCGTGACGTTCACGAACATGCGATCGCGCTTGCCATCACCATCCGAGTCAAACTCGGTTTCAACCCAAAGCGCGTCGCGTTTCCACTTCGTCGCATCGGAAAACGCTTCGACCACTTGTGCTTGGCCGTCGACGAAGAGCGGTACGTCTGCCGCGCGCGCGCAGGGTGTGACACCACAGGAGAACGCGACGGTGAGAAAGATTGCTGCGCGACGGACCATGCATGCGCTCCAGAAATGCAGTTCGATTCGATGCGAAACCCGATCCGCGCTGGACACCCAGCGCAGGCCGGAATTCGCAGACGCGCATCGTACGGACCGCGCGAAAGATTGGACGGGCACGACCCGATCTGCGAGGAATCGCGGCCGCGGATATGCTCTCCGCCCGTTCAGGTTTCGGGGCGCACCCGACACACTTGAACGCCCCGATTCCATCGCGTTTGAAAGTGCTTTGTCATGCTTGAAGTCGTTTGGCCGACCCTCCCCGCCGCGTTCCGCAATGAGTTGATCCTCCAGTGCGTTCGTCACTTGAAGGGCATGCCGGACGATTACGAAGCGTTCGCGCGTTTGGTCGGCGGCGCGATCAACGCACGCCCACAGTCGGTCAAGTCGCAATGGCGCATGGCAGACACCTTCGGAACGATGCGTGCACTCGGACGCGAACCTCGCTTGGGCGCGCCGTTCTTCGCGGTGACCTACATGGCTGTTCGTAAGCCCGATCTGACGGCGCTCTACAGCGCACTCGGTGTTTCGCACAAGGACCTCGAAGTCGACGAATCCTCCGCGGTTCAGAAACCACCGACGGAGGCGCAGTTTGCATCGGCGCTCTCCAAGGGCGTTGATCAGGTGTCGACCGAAAGTCTCTTGATGATGATCGCGATCATCGCGGCGGTCGGCATCGAAGCGTGGCAAGCACCCGCGAACGCCGCGCTGACGAAGCATCTCGCCGCGAAGGCTTGACGCGCGCGACGAGCTTCAGAGACGAAGACTTGGCGCAGGGACTCTTCCCGCCACCAGCTCCGATCCACGCATTCCTGACATCGTGGCGGTGATTTTCGTTGGGCTTCTGTCCAAAAACTCGCGAGAAAGAGATCGTCCGACGTATCTCGCTCACGAACAATGGCTCCTCATGGACGCACGTTTGCATCCACACTTGCATGCATGACGCATGCAAGTGTCATCCTTCCGGGAGCCCGTCATGCAGAAGAGCCGTCTCAATCTTGCGTACTCATCGATGCGTCGACGCGCCGCCGTCGTGTGTGCTGCGGCGCTTGCGTGGAGCGTGCTCGCAACGAGCACACACGCCGCACCCCCTACGTATCGCGTAGAACCCGTCGGCCTCAACGCGACAGGTCTCTCCGGTTACGACATGAACGAGTCGCTCACGATCGTCGGCCGCTCGCTGAATGCGCAACAAGTCGGGCGCGCCTTTGTCGCAGTGCGCGGTGAGGAACCAACGCTACTTCCCACGCCCCCCGAGTGGCAGAGTTCTGATGCCTACGCGATCAGTTCCAACGGCATCATCGTTGGCGCGGTGAGCGTCCAATCCATCGCCTCGATTGGCTCACGCGCTGCGGCGTGGTACCCGACAAAAAAGGGCTACGCCTTCACGCTGCTCACTCCGTATCCCGGTGATACGTTCAGCACCGCCAGCGCAGTCAATAGCCATGGCGACATCGTCGGCGGCTCCGGTGGACTCGGACTCGGCATGTACTCGCGATCGGTGCGTTTCACGGCGATTGGCGCACAGTTGCTTCCACAGATTTCGTTGCCGGCGGATGTCAACGAAAATCGCGTCGTGCTCGCGTGGAATCAACTGCTCGACCTCGATGACATGTCGCTTACGACGATTCCGCTGCCGCCAGGGAATTGGCAAGGCTTCGTCGGAACCGATCTCTCGAACAATGGCAATTTCTGCGGCTACATCCTTGGTTTTTCTGGCTGCAGCACGTTTCCGCTTCGCTATCGACCGACGGTTGGTTGGGAGTTTGTTGGTGGATGCGCGACCACGACCTCTGCGCAATCGATCAACGACACCGGCGATGTTTCGGCGTACGTGCAGTACGGCGGCATTTGGATGAGTTTCGTCGGCGAAACGAACATCGAACCGAATCTCTTGCTTGCTTCGAGCGAGATTGGATGGGCGATCACAGGGCTCGGCACGGTGACGAATGGACGCGTGATTCTGGCCAATGCTCGGCTTGCGGGATCCACCACGACGCAACTCGTGCGCATGATTCCCGTGATGCCTGAAGATCTCACGGGCGACGGCGCTGTCGGAGCTGATGACCTCGCGCTCCTTCTCGCTGCGTGGGGCGAATTCGGCGGTCCCGCGGATCTCAACGGCGACGAACTTGTCAATGCCGCGGATCTTGGGCTTCAGCTCGCCGCGTGGACGGGATGACGCTTCGCGTCGATCTCTAAGTCGCCCGCGTCTCGTCGCGCAACCCGCCCCTCGGACGCTCTCGCTCCCCCGCGCGTCGACCATTCAGCATTGCGCCGATCCACGTGCGTCGAACGCAGAATTCATAACTCAAAAGTAAGAGCGCGGTCGAACCGAGCGTCAGCACGACAAACTTGACGAATGGCGGCCAATCCACACCGCGCAAGAGAATTTGACCAGCAACGACCAACGGCAAATGCGCGAGGTAGAGCCAATACGCGCTGTCGGCGAGATAGCGAAAGAGTGGCCGCTCTGAAGCGACGAAGCGCGCGAAGAGACCAAGAAGCGCGATACTGGCAAGCCACGCGTAGAGCGCTTGCCCAGTGAAGGCGAGCGTGCGATGCGCGGCCGTGTTCGGCACGAGGCCGTGCGACCATGGCAAACCGAGCGCAAATCCCGCAGCAAATGGGAACAGCACGACTGCACCGATGAGTGCAAGTATCCAGCGACGCGAGAAGCCGCGCATCGCGTCGGGCACTTCAAAGAGAAGTGCACCCATCAGAAAGAACACGCTGTAGTGGAAGAGGACACCGGGAATCGGGAGCAGCCCACCCGAGGTATCCGGCCCGAACACCGCGCCCTCTTCGGTCACTTTCATCAGCGCGTAACTGATCGTCGTCAGTGGCACAAGCCAGATGAGCGCACCCGCCGAACCAACGAAGAGTCGCGTGACCGCAGAAGGCGCGAGCAGCCAACCGCTCAGACGGCGACCAACGCCGCGCTCCGCACACCACGCGACGATCGCGAAGCCCGCGATCATCCAACAGAGGAACCAGAGAAACCACAAGTGATGAAAGACAGGGAATCGAAAGAGAAACCAGATCGCGACCATGATTGGACGTGGCTTGTTGGCCTGGTTGGTCGTGGCGAGATCACCCGCAACCGATGCTGCCGAGCCCGTCGCGTCCGCGGTGACGGCTGCCGCTTCCGCCGTCGTTTCTTGCACAGCACCCGCCCAAGCCACGACCGCCCACAACAGCGGAATGATGGTGAAAAGCCCAAGGAAAAGCGGCAGCGCGATCCTCGCCGCGCGCTGTTTCAGAAGCCCCGCAAGCCTAAGCCTTCGCCAAAGCAGCGCGGTGAAAAAGCCGCTTAAAAGAAAGAAGAGCTGCATGCGAAAGCCATGGATCGCAAAGAACGTCACGGCAAATCCAGGATGACCCGCGTCGCGGACAATCCACGGTCCTCCGGTGTACGCGAGCGATGCATGCAGCACGATGCCAAGCAGCATCGCCGTTGCGCGGAGTGCATCGAGATGATGCAGACGCTCGCTCTTACTCTGCGCAAGGTTCGGCGGGGTCGTCACCACTCAATCCTCACTCGGAAGCGATGCGTTCGCGACATCGCGCTCCGCGAGCGGATCGACGCGCGAATCATGAGCCGTTTCATGCGCCTTTTCATGCGCCGCGTCATGCGCCGATTCATGCGCCGATTCATGCACCGTATCACCGCTCATCCATGAAAAACGCATGCCGAGGAGTTGTTCAAGTCGCCTATTCGGCGCCTCGAAGAATCGTCTGAGTCGTGCGCGCGCCTCTGCGGGCATACGCTCCGACCCACCTCGATTGACCGAGGGAAATGCGCCGTCCACGGGGATTTCAAGGCCGAGAAACTGGCGAATCTTCTCGCGCGTCGCGTTGTCCATTGCAAGCAGTTCGCGAAACTCAAGCACGAGTACACGCTCGCGACCGAGCACCCTGAACCAACGCTCGAGTTGCTCCGCATACAACCCACGCGCCTGATACGAGTGATGCTGATGCGAGAACGCGCTTGCACGAAGACGCGACTCCTCCGCGGAGAGCGCCTCGAGCAAGGTGAGTTGCTCCGCGCCCTGTCGCTGGGCGTGCTGAAATTGGCTCCACGCGCGCTCGACTGGATCACGAAGCACCGCGATCGCTCGCAACGTGCGTCCCTCCGCAGCGACCGCTTCGGCAAGCCGTTTCGCGCTCGTCGCAGCCTCAGGATGAAAGAGGTAGTACGGCGTTGACTCGCCCACATGCTGCACACCTTTGGCGAAACACCGCGCGCGCAGCGGGAAAAACGCTCGGTACTCGCGCATGTCCCAATCGGACTTCCACAACACGTGACACTCTTTGATCCGAGACATTCGAATCTCAGGTTGCCTCGCGAGGAAGTCATGGAGCGACGTCGTGCCCGATTTCTGCGCACCAATGACCAACAGATTCGGCAGTGCGCGCCACCGTGCAGTCCAGCGCTCAAATCGCGTGGGTTCGCCGCTCGGACGCGGCTCTCCGCGCTCGGGCTTGACGGGTGTAGTGTTGGTGACCGCAGCCGAACTCACGAACGCATCCTACCGAAGCGATCGCCAACGCCATGACCTGCGCAGCAGCAGCTGAAGCCCCCCGAGACGCGCCAGAACTTCACCGCGACGCCCGATGCTCGAATCCCAATCGCTGCTCGACTCGAACCGCCCACCTATGCGCGACCACGCCGACGCTCTCTCTGCCCCGCTCTTTCGACCATGGATGCGAACGTGGCTTCTCGCCGCGGGGATCTACAACCTGATTTGGGGCGCGTGGGTTGTGCTCGCGCCAGACGCGCTCTTCGGCTTCGTCGGCATGGAGCCGCTCACCGATACGGGCCGCGGTATTTGGCAGTGCCTTGGCATGGTGATCGGTGTGTACGGCATCGGATACCTCTGCGCGAGCCGCGATCCGATTCGGCATTGGCCGATTGTGCTCGTCGGGTTCCTTGGCAAAATCTTCGGGCCGATTGGCTTCGTCTGGACAGCCTCGCGCGGCGAGATCCCGTGGACTTTCGGCGCGACGATTCCGACGAACGATCTCCTTTGGTGGATCCCGTTCGCGCTCATCTTGCGCGCGACGTGGAAGCGCTGAACTTGCGAATGCGAGAGCGCGACTGCTCGCCGATGGCGTGATTCACCGGCATGCCCAGCGGTGCGCCTACCTTCCCCGGCGCACGACCTGGGTCAATTTCGATTACATTCAGCGCCGGGAATCATTGTGAAAATTTCCCAATGATCGCGCCTCTGTTCTTGGCGCGTCGCAAAGCGGAATCACGCATCCACGCCTCGATCGGTCCGAAAACCGAGAGACAGCATGTGTGAACATCGCAAGTCCTCGCGCACGATCGCAAAGTCGAATTGAAGGGCAGCGTCATCCATGTCGAGCCAACACGACCAGGAAGTCCCGCTTGAGTCTGGTAGATCAGCGCCGAATACGCCGCGCAATCCGTCCCTCCACGACTCGAACAACGTCGATGACTGGAGCAGGCTTCTCGACGACTCCGGTTTAGACATGCCTCCGCCCCGCGAGAATGATGTCACCGACAATGGCGGCGAGGATTCGCACGGTGCACCGCGCGGGGCACAGCAGCGTGCCGATCTCGATCAGCGTCTCACGAAACTTCTCAGCGATTCGTTCGACTCGGATGAGGCACCCGGCCACTCGCCCTTCCGCGGGATGCGCAGCGAAAACAACGGGGATAATCACGGGGATAATCACGGGGATAATCACG
>JAIXVI010000208.1 GCA_027483065.1 Planctomycetaceae bacterium | reverse complement strand
CTCGCGGCAGCGCTGGTGAACGACCCTGAACTCGTCATCCTCGACGAGCCAACCGACGGCGTTGATCCGGTGGGTCGCCGCGAGATCCGCGACGTGCTGCTGCGCATGCGCGCGGATGGTCGTACGGTCTTCCTCAACAGCCATCTGCTCGGCGAAGTGGAACTCGTCTGCGATCGCGTGGCGATCATGCTCAAAGGAAAAGTCGAGCGGCAAGGCACGATGGCGGAACTCACGCATGAGAGCCGCGCGTGGCGTGTCACGATCGAAGGCACCGCGCCCGCGTGGTGTGCCGAGTTCGGTGTTGTGACGATCGACGGCACACGCGGATCGATCGACTTTAAGTCCGACGAACTCGCGATGCTGCAGTCATTGATCGATCGCTTACGCGCGGAAGGTCATGCGATCATCGGCGTTCGCGAAACGCGCGAAAGCCTCGAAGATCTCTTCATGCGGCTGGTGCGTGACGTCGACGGTCGCACGGCAGCGGTGGGCGCATCGAACGTGAACAGCGCGATGCGCGCCGGAGGTGCGCGATGAACAACACGCATGGCGCGCATTCGCAATCCACAGCGCATCCGCTTGATCGCCGACATCTCTCGGCCGCCGATTACATCGTGCAAACGTGGGCGATCTTCGTCTCGGCCTATCGCGAACTCAACGCGCGCAAACTCTTCTGGGTGGCGCTTGCGCTGAACGGCCTCGTGATCGGCGCGGTCGCGGCGATCGGCATCGACGACAAGGGAATCAGCGTCTTCGGCTACGCACTCGGCATTCCCGGCGTGAACACGCGCACGTTCCCCGACGGCCAACTCTACAAAGTCATCCTGTCCGCACTCGGCGTTGGATTCTGGCTTTCGTGGCTCTCGACGATCCTCGCGCTGCTCTCGACCGCGTCGATGTTCCCCGACCTTGTCACAGGTGGCGTCGACACGATGTTGTCGAAACCCATCGGTCGCGGACGGCTCTTCTTCACGAAGTTCGCAACGGGGCTTCTCTTCACGGCGCTGCAAGTCACGGTGTTTGCGTTGCTCGCGTTCCTCGTCCTCGGGTTGCGCGGCGGCGTGTGGGAACTCGGCATCTTCGTGGTCGTGCCGCTGATGGTCGTCTTCTTCAGTTACCTCTTCGCGGTGCAAGCAGTCGTTGGCGCGATGACCAAGTCGCCGATCGCGTCGGTGATCGTGACGCTTCTCTTCTGGATCTTCATCTTCCTCGTGCACTCGGGTGAGCAGTTCACGCTCGTTGGCCGCACGGCGAGCCGACTCGAAATCGCGGGCATCGAAGCAAAAATCGAGTCGCTCAAGACGGAAGAGGCGAAGGAAGGACTTCGGAAGCCGCTTGAAGATCAGCGTGCGGATGACGCGAACTGGGTACTTGCGCACCGGGTCTTCTTCGGCGTGAAGACGGTGCTTCCGAAGACGACGGAGACGGCGGGGCTCGTGACGCGCGCACTCGCGGTCACCGCGAACATCGGTGATGAAGAGGATGCGGAGGCCGAGGACGAGAACACGCGTCGTCAGCGCGGGTTCTTCCGATCGCAGTTTGTGACGGAACGCAAACTCCGCGGCGCGATCGACGAGGAAATGTCGAAGCGACCCGTGTGGTGGGTGGTCGGAACGAGTTTCGCGTTTGAAGTTGTGCTGCTCAGCTTCGGTGCGTGGTGGTTCCGGCGACGGGACTTTTGAGGAGCGCTCGCGACTGGCGGGCTGCTGAAGCTTCGCTTCAGGTGCCCGCTCTCGCTCGCTTTCATCGGCGCCCCTCGGAGTGAATCGCGGCGGGCTGAGATGCGTATTTGGAGCGCTCGCGACTGGCGGGCTGCTGAAGCTTCGCTTCAGGTGCCCGCTCTCGCTCGCTTTGGCGCGAATGACCTCGTCGAAGGCGGAGCGCAGCGAAGCCTGAGCGATCGAGTAAAGGCGTCGTTGTTCGTTTCGTGTGGCACTACCCCCCTGCGAAGCAGGAGGTAGTGGCGAGGCGCACGAGCACACACGAAGCGACCATGGAACATGGTTGCGCCTTGCGTCTCTTCCATGTAGCGCCATCACCAAAGGTGATGCCACACGGCACGTCACCAGTCGTGGAACGCCATCCTCTCGCGCTTCACTTCGTTCCGCGCTCGTACTCGAGCGCCCGCGCCCACACACCACACCTCACCCGCGGCCAAGTTCCGCGCCGCGATCGCGTGCGGCGCGCAGCGTCTCGAGCATGAGTCCGTCAAGGCCGCCCGCACGAGAGGCGGCGTCATCGAGCCGAGCGAGTCCGGCCGCCGTAGTTCCGCCCTTACTCGTCACTTTGGCGCGAAGGACTTCGGGTTCTTCGCGCGTCGTATCGAGCAGCGTCGCAGCGCCAATGAGCGTTTCGCGCGCGAGAGCACGCGCGGTGTCCTGTGGCAAACCGATCTCTTCCGCCGCGTAAGCCCACGCTTCGAGAAAGCGGAAGACGAACGCGGGACCCGATCCGCTCACCGCCGTCACTGCGTCGAAGAGCGCCTCTGGTACACGCACGGTGCGACCGACAGACGCGAAGAGTTGCTCGACCCTTTGGAAGTCTTGCTCGACGACGTCCGCATCCGACGCAACCGCTGTGATCGCGCGGCGCACCGCAGCCGGCGTGTTCGGCATCGTCCGCACAACGCGGGCGCCGCCGCCGAGCGCGTCGCGAATCGCGTTACTGCGTACGCCTGCCATGACAGAAACAACGAGCGGGCCGTTGGCCGCGACTTTGCCAATCGAGCTCGCCGCCGCGGCGAAACTCTGCGGCTTCACCGCAAGCACCACCAGTTCCGCTTCGGGAATCGCGGAGGCCTGTACGGCGCGCATGCCCATCTCGCGCGCCTCGTCGATGCGCGTTGGCTCGGGGTCCATCACGCCGATCTCGCTCGGGGCCGCAATACCCGACTCAATCGCACCGCGAACGATGGCGTGTCCGACGTTTCCAAATCCGACAATGACAAGACGGGGCTGCATGGCGGCAAGGTAGCGAGCCCTGCGCGCGCGCGGCCGCGCGGTGGACGTTGTCGCGGTGGCGGTGGCTGTCGGCGCGAGCAGAAGCACCGGTCGGAACGCCAATCCTTCCGTTACACTTCGCCCCCATGCCCCGACCCGGCTACAGCCCGCTTTACCAACTCGACTTCGAGAATCCGGTTCTTGAGATTGAGCGTCAGATCGACGCGATCGAGGAGCGCCCAGACGCGGACCGCTACGCCAGCGAGCTCGCGCAACTCAACGCGACCCGCGAAAGCCTGCTCCAGAAGATTTACGAAGACCTCAAGCCGTGGCAGACGGTGCGTATCGCCCGGCATCCGCTTCGGCCGCAGACCGTCGACTACATGTCGATGATTTGCCGCGACTTCTGCGAGCTCCACGGCGATCGCGCATTCGGCGACGATCCCGCGATCGTCACGGGTTTCGCGCGAATCGGTTCGATGAAGTGCATGTTCATCGGGCACCACAAGGGAAAGACGGTCGCCGAGAAGGTCGCTGCCCACTTCGGTTGTGCCCACCCCGAGGGTTACCGCAAAGCCCTGCTCAAGATGAAGCTCGCCGAGAAACTCGGTCTCCCGATCGTGACTCTGGTGGATACGCCTGGTGCCTACCCGGGCCTCGGCAGTGAGCAGCGCGGCCAAGCGCAAGCGATCGCCCTGAATCTCCTCGAGATGAGTCGCCTGCGAACTCCAATCGTGTCCGTGGTGATCGGCGAGGGTGGTTCTGGTGGCGCCCTTGGAATCGCGGTCGCGGATCGCGTGGCGATGCTCGAACATGCGTGGTACTCGGTCATCTCGCCCGAGGGTTGCGCGGCGATCCTTTGGAAAGAGGCGAACGAATCGACCAACAGCCGCGCCGCGGAGTGCCTTGCGCTGACCGCGCGCCGGAACCTCGAGAATGGCCTCATCGATGAGGTCATTCCGGAACCGCTCGGCGGAGCACATCGCGATCCGCGGAAGGCGGCCGACCACCTCCAGAATTGGATTGTCGATCGCTTGCGAGAGCTTTCGCGCGTCAACCCCGAGTCGCTTGTGCGTCAACGGCTCGAGAAGTTCCGCAAGATGGGCGCATTCCGCGACGAGATGGCGACCGCGTCGGCGTGAACTGCGCGGCGCGGCGAAGGCCGTTCCGTCGGGCGCGCCGTCGATCGCACTATCCGCTGTTTCCGCAGCGCACGCTTTGCGGATGGCGCCGCGAATCGGCGCAATTGCCGCGCATTTCCCGTTGAAAAGCGCCCATTTCCGCTTTTGACGCGGGGGCTGAGCGGTGCTACGCTCCGGCCCCTTCGGCCGACCCCGCGCTGGTCGCGCGGCGTCGCCGGGGAGAGAGAGACTCTACTTGGCGACGAAGAAAGAACCGGCGAAGGTCGCTGCCAAGGCAGCGGCGGGTGGCAAGTCCGACGCGAAGACGGCAGGCTCGGCGAAAGCCGCCGCCGCGAAAGCTTCAACGGCGGGTTCCGCTGCAAAGCCTGTCGCGAAAGCCGCAGCGAAGCCAAGCGCGAAGCCAGCCGTGAAGGCTCCACTGAAGTCGGACGCGAAGTCGGACGCGAAGTCGGCGCCTGCGTCGAAGGCGAGTGCGTCAACTCCCGCCGCGAAATCCGCGAAGACGCCCCAGGTTGCCAGCAAGTCTGGAAAGAAGCCCGCGAGTTCTGCGCCAGCGAAGCCTGCCGCGAAGCCCACCGCCGAGAAGCCGACGCCTGCCGCGAATGGGAAGGCCGCGAACGGAAAGCCCGCGAATGGGAAGCCCGCGAATGGGAAGCCCGCGAATGGGAAGCCCGCGAATGGGAAGCCCGCGAATGGCAAGCCAGCCGCCGCCGCAACGCCTGCGAACGGCAAAACCCCAAACGGTAAAGCCCCAAACGCGAAAGCCCCAAACGCAACCGACGCTTCGAAGGTCGCACCAAGCGCGAAGGCAGCGCCAGCCGCCGCCGCCGCAAAACCCGCGTCGACCTCGACAAAGCCAGCGCCTGCCGCAAAGCAAGCAGCCACCGCGTCGGCACCAAGCAAGGTTGTAGCCCCCGTGGCGGCCGCCTCTTCATCGAAGGGCGCAGCGGCCGCAGGGAAGTCCGGCTCGGACACGCCGATCGTCCCGAAGAAGGGCCCGATCGACCTCGCGCAGCACAAGTCGGTTGCGGCGGCCGCAGCCGCGGTCGCCCAGTCGCGCACCGGTGACACGGGCGAGTTCATCATCATCAACGGTCGTCGCGTGCGCGCGATTTCGACCAAGGGTCTGACGATCGCGAAGAAGTCGAAGAGCGCAGCCGCGGAAGCGCCGCCGCCGCCGACTGATCAGCAGATCGCGGAGATCAAGACGAAGCTTTCGAAGAAGGAGCTCGACGAGTATCGCACACTGCTTCTTGCGAAGCGTCGTCAGTTGGTCGGCATGCTCTCCGGCATGGAAGATGAGGCGCTGCGCAGTTCGGGCGGCAACCTCTCCAACATGCCCGTGCACATGGCCGACATGGGTTCTGATGTCTACGAGCAAGATTTCACGCTCGGCATGGCGGAAACCGAGCGCGCGATTCTCAGTGAAATCGACGCAGCGCTCCTGCGGATTGAGAACAAGACCTTCGGCGTCTGCCAGATGACTGGCAAGCCGATTTCGAAGGCTCGTCTCGACGCAAAGCCTTGGGCGAAGTACACGATCGAGGCCGAGCGCATTGCGGAATCGGGCGGCGCACGCTGACCGATGTCTGAGGGTAACGCTCCGATGCCTCAAGAGACGTCTGCGCCCGGAAGCGGCGCAGGGGTTGCTTTGGCGAACGGGACGTCGACGTTGATGACGGATCCGCGAGACTTACCCGCATGGCGCGCGCCATCGGCGTGGGCGACGCTCATCGGTGTCTTTGCCGTTGGACTGGCAGTAGACCTTTGGTCAAAGTACTGGGCGTTTCGCACGATCGCGGGATATCCCGTCGAACTCGAGCGCGAGCGCGTGCTCAACGACCCGTCGTTCTTCGTGCCGCATCACGCACGCTGGATTGCAGTTCCAAGCGATTTGCTCGACTTTCGCTTGGTGTTGAATCACGGTGCTGTCTTCGGCATTGGTCAGCAGCGGCGCGAACTCTTCATCGTCTTCACGCTGTTTGCAACGATCGCCGCACTCTTGCTCTTCGCGCGCGGCACGCGTGTACGAATGCGTGCGACGCATGTTGCGATCGGCATGATTCTCGCGGGCGGCATCGGCAACCTCTACGACCGGATTTTCTACGGCGCTGTGCGCGATTTCCTGCACATGCTGCCCGAATGGCAATTGCCGTACGGCTGGCGTTGGCCGGGGAACTCGAACTCCGACGTCTTCCCGTGGGTCTTCAACATCGCCGATGTCTTGCTTCTCGCAGGTATGTCGCTCTTCGTCGTGATGAGTTTCGTCGAAGATCGCCGCATGCGGCGAATCGCGCTCGAAGCTGAGAAAGCGGCAAGCGCGGGCGCTGCTGATGGCTCGCGCAAATAGGCGCTTCGTCCTCGACGATTTCACGCGCCTTTCGCGCGGAACCCGAGATCACCTGTCATCGCGAGCGCAGTTTCGAGCGGAAGGAGATGCGACTCGTCGATTCTTTCGGGGAGGTCGTCGAATCGACGCGCGTTCGCCGCCGTGAATGGCCCAACCGCAACGCGACGAAGTGTTGCGCAGTGTCCGCCTGTTCCGAGCGCAACCCCGAGATCGCGCGCGAGACTGCGCACATAGAAGCCTTTCCCTGAGCGAATGGCGACGCGCGCGATCGGCCACGCGTAGTCCAAGAGCGCGATCTCATGCACCACAACTTCGCGCGGCGGGAGTTCGGGTGGCGCGTCGTTCCGTGCGAGTTGATAGGCACGCTTTCCCGCGACGTGGACCGCGCTAAATGCAGGAGGTCGCTGCTGGATCGGCCCGCGAAACTGCGCGAGTGTCGATTCGATTTGTTCGCGTGTTGGGGGCGTGGACACGGCGACTTCGCGGCGTTCGCCCTCGCGATCGTCGGTCGAAGTAAACGCCGAGAGATCGACGTCGGTTTCGTAGCGCTTCTCCGTCGCCATCAAGAGATCGATGGCCTTGGTCGCGCGGCCGAACGCGATCACCAGTACGCCTGTCGCGAGCGGATCAAGCGTGCCTGCGTGGCCCGCTTTCGCGCGGCCCGCGCGTCGGCGCGCGATGTCGACCGCACGCATCGAACTCATCCCGAGATCTTTGTCGAGCACGAGGATGCCTGTGAGATCGACGAGGTACCGCATCGGAGCAGTGTCGCCGATTCTGTTGCGTGGGTGGTGCGGATTTGTACGATGCGATGATGGATCTGATGACACTGCTGGTGGGAATCGGGACGGGCCTTGTCGTGGGCGGCGGAGCGGCGTACGCAGTCGCGACGGCGCTTGGACGTGCGCGTACTGCGGCCACAACCGCAACGACGCAAGCCGCGTTGGATGCCGCGCGAGCGGAACTCGAACCGATGCGTATCGAGCGTGATCGCTTGCGAAGCGAAGCCGCGGTTGCGGCAACGGCAGAAGCATCGGCGAAAGCGCTTTGTTCCGCCGCGCAAGCTGCTGCACAGGAATTGCGCGCGCAGGTCGACAGTGAACGCACGCGCGCAGAGCAAGAATCGAAACTTCGAGCGAAGACGCAAGAGGAACTCCGCGCCGCCGACGAGCGCATTTCGGAGCGTGAAGTCGCGATGAAGCGCGTTCTCGATGAGCGGGAGAAGGCGCTCAGCGAACTCAAGGCAAATGTCGAACAGTCGCGTGCACAGTTGACGGACGTCTTCAAAGCAGCGGGCGCGGATGTGTTGAAGTCGACGGCGGAGACCCTTCTCAAGCAGGCGAAAGAGCAGTTCGAAGGTCAGAAGCAGCTTTCGTCGCAAGAACTCGAAGCGCGGCAGAAAGCGATCGACGCGACGATCGCGCCGTTGCGCGAGCAACTCGCGAAGCAAGAAGAGTTGGTGAAGCAACTCGGCGAGAAACGCGAGGGCGACGCGAAGTCGCTCGGCGAACAGCTTCGGCAAATCGCAGAGTTGCAGCAGAAAGCCTCGAGCGCCGCGCAGACCTTGTCGAGCGCGCTTCGTGACAATCGCCAGCGCGGGCAGTGGGGCGAGATTTCGTTGCGCAACATTGCGGAACTCGCGGGACTTGTCGACAACGTCGATTTCAGCGAGCAATCAAGCGTCGATGGCGACGATGGCAACCGACTTCGCCCAGACATGACGGTCCGCCTCCCCGGCGGTCGCTTCGTGCCGATCGACGCGAAGGTGCCGATGAACGCGTATCTCGACTCGCTTGATGCGTCACTCTCCGACGCGGCGCGCTACGAGCGCCGAACGATGCACGCGCAGGCGTTGCGCAACCACGTGCGCGCGCTTTCGTCGCGTGAGTATGCGAAGGCGCTGGGCGGCGGCGTTGAAATCACGGTGCTCTTCGTGCCGCTTGAAAGTGGTTTGATCGCGGCGCTTGAAGAAGATGCGACGATCTACCAAGAGGCGCTGGCGAAGGGCGTGATCATCACGACGGCCTCGACGCTTCTCGCGCTGCTGCGCACGTGTGCGATGCAGTGGCAGCAAGCGAAACTCAACGAAAACGCGCGTCGGATCGGCGAAAACGCGAAAGAACTTCTCGACCGTATCAGCAAGTTCGCCGAGCACTTAGACAAGGTTGGCTCTGGCCTCAACAGCGCGACGAAGAGTTTCAACGCGGCCGTCGGGAGCTTCAACACGCGACTCTTGCCAAGTGCGCGTGACACCGCAGAGCTCGCGGGCGATATCGCACTCGCGCCCGAGGAGATTGCGCCGGCAGAAACATCGACGCGCGAGGTTGCTGGTGTCGTGCGCGCTCTTCCCGAGGCGTGATCGCAGGGCGGCACTGTGTCAGCATTATGTCAGCGCGCGTCGCGCGTCACTCATGCCCAATCGGGCGCAAATGCACGACTTCTCCGTGCAGCAGCGCTGGGCACGATGCAGCGATCGCTTCCGCTTCGCGTGCACTCGTGACTTCGATGATGAAGTAGCCCGTCAGGCTCGTCGCGTTCAAATTGAGCGGCTCTGCGTCAGGTTGCCCGCGATTGTCGACATCGATGAGGACGCCGCCGCGTCCGAGCGGGTTTCCTTCCTTGAGAATGCCCTTTGACTTGAGATCGCGCACCCAAAGGCCGTACTTCGTCAGCAGGTTGTCGCGCTGTGCAACGGGCATGCGGTGCCACGCGTCGTTGGACTCGTACATCAGAATGGCGAACTGCATTTTGCCGTGCATACGAGCTTCGGTGGCCGCACTTACGCCAGATGTGGTTGAACTCGTCGACGCACACGCAGCGAGAAACGGAAGGGTGAGAAGCGTGGTGAAAATGGGCAATTTCATAGTGCTTTTTGCGCGATATCGCGCGGCGAGAGGACCGGGCGCAAGAGAAGCAGTCCGACAACGGTACACGCACTCGCGATGATGGATGTCCATCCACCGTTTTGAATGCTGGCGACGATGCTCCAGCCTGCGAGTGCGAGGTAGAGCAGTGGAACAAATGGATAGAGCGGAACGCGGAATGGGCGCGGCGCGTCGGGCATCGTGCGTCGGAGCACGATCACGGCCGCGACCGAGAGCGATGAGAAGATGTTCACGAGCACGGTGAGAAGGCCGAAAATCTCATCGAGTGAGCCGATCGCGAGCGGGATCACACTTGCGATGAGCGTGACAAGCAGCGCGCGCGCGGGAACGCCGTCGCTCCGTCGTACGCCTGTCCACGCGGGGATTTCGCGCGAGGCTGCCATCGATTCCAGAATGCGTGCCGCAGTGATGGTTCCTGAGACAATCGTCGAGAAGAAGAGGAGCGCGATGACGCCTGTCATCACGAGACCGATGGATTCGCCGAAGAGAAGTCGTGCGGCGACCGAGCCAATCGCGGGAAGTTCTTTGCCTTCCGCAGTCAGCATGGCCGTCGGATCGATGACGCGGAGATAGACAAGGTTGACGCCGAGATAGAGCGCGAACACAAGCAGAATCGACGCGATGATCGCGCGCGGGATGTTGCGGCCAGGCTTTCGAATATCGCCAGCGATGTCTGCGCCGGTAGACCAGCCGAGATACGCAAAACTCACCGTGAGCGTGGCACTCGCGACCGCCGGCGAGAAGAGACTCGGTGCATCCGTCGGTGGCGGCGCAGTACGTCGTTCGCCCACCGGAACAAGAAGCCCGGCGACGACAAAGATCGCGACGAATGCAATCTTCAGCACCGAAAGTGCAGTGTTGAATGCATAGCCGGCACGAAGCCCAGGCAATTGCGAGAGGTACGCAATGACGATTGTGCCGACCGCAATCGTGTGATCGGAGAGATCCTGCGGCACGAGTTCATCGACGTATTGCGCGAAGAGCAACGCGACTGCGGCGATCGACAGGAAGTAACCCGAGAGAATCGTCACCATCGCGACGAGGTATCCGACGGTCGAGCCAAAGGCGCGCCGCGCGAATTCCACACTTCCGCCGGAACATGGAATCATTGCGCCGAGTTCAGCGAGTGCGAGTCCGCCGCACAACGCGAGTACGCCGCCGATGACCCACGGCGCGAGGACATTGGTCGTTGTTCCGACAGACGCGCCAAACTGGCCCGTCAACGCGAAGATGCCACTCCCGATCATCGCGGCGACGATCATGCCTGTCGCGCCAACAGCACCAATCACGCGATGATGATCCGCGCCGTAAGGAACGCTGCCTGGGGTGACGTTGGTTGCTGGGGGTGACGCGTGTTGACTCACGACAACCTGCACGAAGGTTCAAGCGCGCGAACTTCATCAACGATCGGTGTGAGATCGCGCAGCAGACCGTCGCCGACGTCGTAAATCCAGCCGTGCACTTGCACGCCTTTCGAGCGCGCGGCGAGAAGCACGGGCGATTCACGTACGTGCACAACTTGCACGGCGACGTTGAGTTCACACAATCGGCGCGACTGCGCGGTCGCAGTTGGCTCGCGTTCGATGTCCTCTTTGTAGTGCTTCGCGATGTCGCGAATGTGTCGAATCCAGTGATCGACGATGCGACCTTCGGTTGGTTGGAGTGCAGCGTGCACGCCACCGCAGCCGTAGTGCCCGCACACGATGATGTCTTCGACGCCAAGCGCATTGACCGCAAAATCAAGCACAGCAAGGCAATTCAGATCGCTGTGCACGACAAGGTTCGCCACGTTGCGATGGACAAACACTTCGCCCGGCGGAAGGCCGATGATTTCGTTTGCAGGAACGCGGCTATCTGCGCAGCCAATCCAGAGATAGCGCGGCTTCTGCTGCGATGCGAGACCCTTGAAAAAGCCTGGTCGTTCGCGCTCCATGCGCGCAGACCATGCTCGGTTGTTCTCGAGAAGGTGTTCGATCGACATGCGGCGCATCCTACGGGATACGCGCGCATGCATCGATCTGCAGCCACAGCGCAGCGTGTTGCGCGTGTACGTTTACTCTGCCAAGGGCATCTCGAGCACAAGCGTTGACGGCACCGGCGGGTAGGGCGCAGCGACACGGAACACGCGAAATTCTGCAGGCTTCCACTGGGTCGCCTCGAACACTTTCGCAGAGAGTTTGGTGTAGCCGTCAAACCCTTCGAGTTTGTGTCGACGCGATGCAAGCCCGAGGGATTCGACACCGAGGCCAGCCGGAAGTCGATCCTTGAGTTGGTGCGGCGAGTCTGGTGTGCGATGGAGATCGCTGTAGAGAATTGCTTCGGGAAGTTGGCCGTCCTCCAGAAGGGATTCGTGGACGAGGAGATCGAAGACCGCGCGCTCCACAGGAGTTCGTTGTTTGAAGAGTTGGAAAATGCCCGAATGCTGTTTCGAGCGCTTCATCGGTTGCACGGAGCGCAGGATAGATCCTTGAAAGATCGTAAAACGTCCCTCGACTCCAACTCCCGCCTCTGGAATCTCGAAGGCCGCAATACCCTTCGGAGCAGCGGTTGCGCGGAGGGTTGGAATCGGCACAGACGAGAGCGAGCGTAGAAGCGCCAATCCGTTGGGAAGTTCCTCGGCCGGAGGCGCGATGGTCTCGATAGGCTCGATCCGATGAGAGAGAATCTTTGTCGCGCGATCGTCATACACGACAGGTGCCTCAAACTGCCACGCCGCGTCCGCGCGCAACCGTTCCAGATCGATGAAGCCGCGCACTGTGGCGCAATCGAGCAAGCCCTTCTTGTTCGCAGGTCCGAGCACGTCGAAACGCAGGGCCAATCGCGCGCGGACTCCCCACACATAACTTCCGCCCAGATAGAGCTGCCGCCGATGCTCGACGTCAATGCGCAGATCACTTCCAGCACCGAGCCCAGCGGCCATCATGTCGAAGGCTTTGCGATCCCCAGCCCACGTTGTGCCGAGGCGAATCGCCTCTTCGAACGCGGAATCTGCCGCCGCGATGCGCGCGGCAGGTGATCCGGCGCTCTTCATTGCATCCATCGCAATCTTCCAACCCGCGGTTCCTGGCAAGTGCCGCACGGCTGCAAAGGGATCACTTGATTGCGCGATGCGTGAGATCTTCCATGCGAGTTTGAGATCAAGCCCGAACGCAGCGACGAGGTCGACTGGACGACCTCCTTCGAGTTGCTTCGCGCCCGCCATCGCTTCGCGTACGGCGGCTTGAAGCGTGACGAGGGCCTCTCGCACGCGCATGGTTGTCACTGCGGAATCGGCTTTGGAAGTAGCACTCACGGAGCGGATCCTACCCTTGCTGCCTAGAGCGACGCGAGGAGGGTTTACCTGCGGGTTGACTTGCATGACCGGCGCACTCAGGTCCCGTTGCGACGGAACTCTTAGTCTCCAAGATGATTCGAGATCGCGTATCGTGCGAGGATGAATTGCGAGTTTTCTGGAAAGATTTCTGATCGGCTTTCCCGTCTCGCCATCGAGTTACCCACGTGGGGCTTTGCCGACACCGGCACGCGCTTTGGCAAGTTTCTGCAGGACGCAGCCGCACTCACACTTGAAGACAAACTCGACGATGCGGCGGAAGTGCATCGGCTTACGGGCGCGTGTCCGAGCGTTGCGGTGCATGTCCTGTGGGATGTGCCTGAAGGTGGTGCGCGTGCGCTCGCCGATGCGGCCGCCGTGCGCGGATTGCGAATCGGTTCGATCAATCCAAACGTCTTTCAAGATCAGTGCTATCGACATGGTTCGGTCGCAAGTGAGGACGCAGTTGTACGTCGTCGTGCGATTCAACACTTGCTCGACTCGGTCGCGCTTGCGCGTGCGGTTGGCTCGCGAACGCTCGCGCTCTGGTTTGCCGACGGCACGAACTATCCAGGGCAGG
This sequence comes from Planctomycetaceae bacterium, assembly GCA_027483065.1. Classification (GTDB taxonomy): domain Bacteria; phylum Planctomycetota; class Phycisphaerae; order Phycisphaerales; family SM1A02; genus QWPT01. Next base: position 5,058 of record JAIXVI010000208.1, on the reverse strand, counting down.
GCAGTTTCGTGCGGCGCAAGCGGCGATTCATGGATGCGTTGCGCGAGGTGCACGATGCGCTCGATCCTTCGATGCGCATGCTCGTGGAATACAAGCCGTTCGAGCCCGCGTTCTATCACACGGATATCGCCGATTGGGGGATGGCGGCGGCGTTCGCGCGCCACGCGGGTCCGCAGGCGAAAGTGCTCGTTGATACGGGGCATCATCTGCCGGGGCAGAATATCGAGCACATCGTCGCGTTCCTCGCCGATGAAGGCGCGCTCGGCGGATTCCACTTCAACGATCGACATTACGCCGACGATGACCTCACGACCGGCTCGATCGATCCCTATCGCGTTTTCCGCATTTTCGTTGCAATTGCCGAAGCGGAACGCGCGACAGGTCGCGATCTCGACATCGAGTACATGATCGATCAATCGCATAACGAGAAGCCGAAGATCGAAGCGATGATCCAAACGGTCACGACGGTGCAAGAACTCTTCGCGAAGGCGCTGCTTGTTGATCTCGAACAACTTGAGAGCGCGCGCGCCGCGAACGACATTGTCGCAGCGGAGGAGTGTTTGAAGAGTGCGTTCGCGACGGATGTGCGCGAGGCGCTCGCCGCATGGCGAGAAGCGCGCGGTTTTCCGCGTGATCCACTCGCAGCGCATCGCAGTTCTGGTTACACCGCGCGTGCGGCACGTGCGCGATTGCCGCGGAAACAAGCAAGCGGCGGGAGTTACGCATGACAACGCGTCGACACATTGCGATTGATCTTGGTGCTTCGAGTGGCCGCGTCATGGACGTGCGCCTCGAAGGTGGCGCGCTTCGTGTGCACGAGTTGCATCGTTTCGCGAACGCGCCTGTCGAAGCGCGTCGCGCAGGTGGCGTCACGCTGTGTTGGCCGTTCGAGCGCATGTTCGAAGCAATTCTCGAGGGTTTGCGTCGCGCAAGCGAGGGTGGACCAGTCGACTCGATCGGTGTCGATTCGTGGGCCGTGGACTACGCGCTTGTCGATGACGAAGGTGAACTCGTTCGGCCAATTGCCGCGTATCGCGATCCACGCACGCAAGGGCCGTTTGCGCGGCTTCGGCGCGAACTTGGTGATGAAGCGATCTATGCCACCACAGGCATCGCATTTCAACCATTCAACACGCTGTATCAGTTGGCTGCGGATGCCGAGGATCCGATGCAGCCATTCGAGCGCGCACAACGGATGTTGATGCTGCCCGACTTCATCGCGGCCCGCCTCTGTGGCTCGACGGTTTGCGAGCGGACGAATGCGAGTTCGACGCAGTTGCTCAACGCAAAGACGCGTGATTGGCATCGCGATTTTGCGCGCGCCGCGGGTGTACCTTTGCGCATTCTGCCGGAACTCGTCGACGCTGCGGCGAACGAAGCGCTCGGCATGATTTCATCTGATATTGCGGCAGAAACGGGTCTTTCGGCGGATACGTCTGTCTTCGCTGTTGGCACGCACGACACGGCATCCGCGGTCCTTGCGGCGCCGATCGATCCACGGAACGATCTTTACATCTCAAGCGGAACGTGGTCGCTCGTTGGTGCAGAGTTGTCGAAGCCGGTGCTCACCGAAGGTGCGCGCATGGCAAACATGACGAACGAATTGGGCGTGTTCGGAACGACGCGATTTCTGCGGAATGTTGCGGGACTTTGGTTGGTCCAACAGTTGCAAGCAGCGTTTGCGTCCGCGGGTCGTTCGTATTCTTGGGCGGACCTTTCCACACTCGCCGCGACGGTTGAGCCGTTGCGCAGCGTGGTTGATCCAGATGATCCGTCACTCTTTACGCCGGGTGACATGCCCGCGCACGTCGCAGCTCTCTGCCGCGCACGCGGCGAACCAGTGCCTGAAACCGACGCGCAATTCGTACGTTGTGCGCTCGATTCGATCGCGCTCGCGACCGCGCGTGCGGTACGCATGGTTGCAGAGAACGCGGCGATGGCGCCGAAGCGCATCGTCATCGTTGGTGGCGGCGCATCGAACACGCTGCTCAACCAACTCGTTGCGAATGCCACCGGGCTTCACGTTGCGACGGGGCCAGCTGAAGCGACGGCCATCGGAAACGCACTCGCGCAGCACGCAGCACTCGACGGCATCACGGATGCGCGCACGCTTCGTCAGATGGTGCGCGACGTCACAGATTCGCAGCAGTTTGAGCCGGATTTTGCGCAATCGACACGCATGCAGGACGCCGGGGCGCGCCTCGCGCTGTAAGTTCTCCGCTTCGTCTCACGCATCACATTGGTGACCCACATGACCTCGATCGAACATCCGCAGAATTCGCAGAATCCAATGTTTGTCACGCGCACGTGGAACGACGCCGATGCGGCGAAACTCGATCCGGTCGGGCTCTTGGTGTATCGCTCGAATCGCTTAGGCGACGATCAGCGCGTGACCAACACCGGCGGCGGCAATACGTCGAGCAAAGTGACTGAGAAGGATCCGCTCACGGGTAAGGCCGAGCGTGTTCTGTGGGTGAAGGGCTCGGGCGGCGATCTCCGCACAGCGGGTCGCGAGTTCTTCTCATCGCTGTCGCTTGAGAAACTCGAGGAACTCAAGTCGGTGTACGCGTCGCGCACGCCGCGCGGCATCAAGACGCAGGCCGAGGATGACATGGTCGATCTCTATCGGCACTGCACGTGGAATCTCAATCCGCGCGCGACGTCGATCGACACGCCGCTCCACGCATTCGTACCGCGCGCGCACGTCGATCACACGCATCCGAACGCGCTGATCGCGATCGCCGCCTGCACACGCGGCGAAGATGTGATGCGCGAGGTTTTCGGCACGCAACTCCGATGGTTGCCGTGGATGCGGCCTGGCTTCGAACTCGGCCTCGCGCTCGAGAAACTCTGCAAGGATCACCCCGACGCAATCGGCGCGATCATGGGCCAGCACGGGCTCATCAACTGGGCCGATGATCCGCGCGAGTGCTACGACCTTACGCTCTCGCTCATCTCGCGCGCGTCGGAGTATCTCGCCGCACACGATCGCGGCGCGAACACGTTCGGCGGGCAGAAGATCGCGCCCGTCGGTGAAGATGCGCGTCGCGCACTGCTCGTGAAATTCCTGCCGTTTCTCCGTGGGAAAGTCTCGTCGCGCCGCCGCATGATTGGGACGGTGCAGCACGACGAGGCGATGCTGCGTTTCGTCTCAAGCCACGATGCCGCGCGATTGGCTGAACTCGGCACGTCGTGCCCAGACCACTTCCTCCGCACGAAAATCAAGCCGCTCCTCGTTGATTTTGATCCGAACACGGGTTCGTTCGCCGAACTCTGCGAGAAGACGGAAGCGGGACTTGCGCAATACGTGAAGGATTACGCGGCCTACTACGACGCGTGCAAGCATGCGGATAGCCCCGCGATGCGCGCGCCGGAGCCGACGGTGATCCTTGTTCCCGGCGTCGGCATGATCGCATGGGGTTCGTCGAAGTCTGAATCGCGCACGACCGCGGAGTTCTATCGCTGCGCGGTCGAAGTGATGAAGGGCGCCGAATCGATCGGTGGATATCGCGCGCTGCCGCGTCAGGAAGCGTTCGACATCGAGTACTGGCGGCTTGAAGAAGCGAAGTTGCAGCGCATGCCGAAGCCGAAGCCGCTCGCCGGCCACGTCTCGGTGATTGTCGGTGCAGGGAGCGGCATCGGCCGTGCGGCCGCGCCGTTCTTCACCTCCGACGACGCGTGTGTTGCGTGCGTTGATCTCGACGCGAAGGCCGCGGAAGCATGCGCGAAGGAACTCGAGAAGTCGGTCGGCACTGGCATCGGCGTTGCGGGAAGCGGCATCTCTGCGTGCGGACCCGCGATTGCACTTTCGTGCGACGCGACCGATCGCGCGGCGGTGCGCCGCATGCTCGATGACGTCACGCTTGCCTATGGCGGCATTGATGAACTCGTCATCACGGCGGGCTTGTTCCCGACGCCAGGCGCAGATGGTCGCACGAGCGATACGGATTTCATGCGTTCGATGCAGGTGAATGTGCTCGCGCCCGCGGTGCTTGTCGAAGAGGCGGCCGCGACGATGACCGCGCAGAAGTTTGCATGCAGCGCTGTCGTGACGACGAGCGTGAACGCGGTCGTCGCGAAGAAGGGTTCGAGCGCCTATGACGCGTCGAAGGCGGCGGCGAATCACTTGGTTCGTTCGCTCGCCGTGACTTTCGCGCCCTTTGTGCGTGTGAATGCTGTCGCGCCTGCGACCGTGATCGAAGGAAGCACGATGTTCCCACGGCCGCGCGTGATCGCGAGTTTGAAGAAGTATGCGATTCCGTTTGAAGAGTCGATGACCGATGCGCAACTCGTTGAGTGCCTCGGGCGTTTCTATGCGGATCGCACGCTTTTGAAGGTGACGATTTCGCCGCGCGATCAAGCGATGGCGCTTCGCTTTATGGCGGGGCCGGAGAGCTCGCGCACAACGGGTCAGGTGCTGCACGTTGACGGCGGACTTGCTGACGCGTTTGTGCGATGAGCAGGCGCAGGGGTTTCGCCGTACCACAGGAGGACATGCGATGCAACGAGTCTGCTTCACGCTGCAAGTCAAGCCCGATCGCCTTGATGCATATCGCGAGAGCCACAAAGCTGTGTGGCCTGAAATGCTCGCGGCGCTGTCGCGTCACGGATGGACGAACTACTCGATTTTCCTGCGCGAAGACGGCCTCTTGATTGGCTACCTCGAGACGCCTGACTTCAAGAAGGCCGTCGAGGGCATGCAGAGCGAGGAAGTGAACGCACGCTGGCAGAAGTCGATGGTCGATTACTTCGTTGCGCTGCCTGGCGGCCGCGCGGATACGTCCATCGTTCCGCTCGAACAAGTGTTTCGGCTGGATTGAGCGCGAGTTTGAGCGCTCGCAACGTGATTTTGAGCGCTCGCAACCTGCTTCGCATCTCGCTCGCTTTGGCCGGCGCCCCTCGGAGTGAATCCTCGGGGGCCGAGATGGGGTCGAGCTTGAGCGCTCGCAACGTAATTTTGAGCGCTTGCGACTGGCGTCGGGGCGGCTTCGCCGCGTCCGCCGCTTTCGCTCGCTTTCTTCGGCGCCCCTCGGAGTGAATCCTCGGGGGCCGAGATGG
>JAIXVI010000189.1 GCA_027483065.1 Planctomycetaceae bacterium | reverse complement strand
GCGCGCGCTGCAAGCAATCGGCCGGATGGCCGGCGAACGTCGCACGGTGGGTGACGATCGCGCCGCGCTCGCCGATGCGTTGCGCGCGCTTGCGTCGACGCACGCGGCGGTGATCGTGTCGGGGGGACTTGGCCCGACGCTTGACGATCTCACGCGCGAGGCGCTGCTTGACGTTGTTTCGCCAGGCGAAGAACTCGTTTCCGACGAAAGTGGCGTTGAACATCTCCGCGGCTGGTTCGAAAAGCGGGGACGTCCGATGCCCGTGTCGAACTTGCGTCAAGCATTGCGGCCTGCGAGCGCGCGCCTGATTCCAAATCCACATGGAACCGCGCCGGGGATCGCCGCCGATTTTGCCCTCGATGGCAACCACTGCCACATCTTCTGCTTGCCCGGCCCGCCGAATGAAATGAAGCCGATGTTCGACGCGTTCGTCGCGCCCGTGTTGCGCGATGACGCAAATATTGTCGCCACCGCGGCACTGCATTCGATTGGACTCGGCGAGAGCACGCTCGCGGAACGCCTCGGCGACCTGATGGAGCGCGGTCGCGAGCCTTCCGTCGGTACGACCGCCAGCGACGGCATCGTCTCGATTCGAGTGCGCGCGACGGGTGCGCACGACGCTGCGCGTGCAGCGCTCGAGGCAACCGTCGACGAATGTCTCAAGCGCGCGGGCAACATCGTTTACGGGCGCGACGGCGAACCGCTCGCCGCAGTCGTCGGTCGCATGCTTGTCGAACGCGGGCTCACGATTTCGACGGCGGAAAGTTGCACGGGCGGACTTCTCGGCGCCTTCATCACGGAGGTCGCGGGCTCAAGCGCGTGGTTCATGGGTGGCGCGATCACGTACGCAAACGAGCGGAAGACGAGCGACCTTGGCGTCGCGCCTGCGACGATCGAAGCGTACGGCGCGGTGAGTCACGAAACCGCAATCGAGATGGCGCGCGGCGCGCTCGCGCGCTTCAACACCGACATCGCGATTGCGACGACGGGTGTCGCCGGACCAAGCGGTGGCAGCGAAGTGAAGCCCGTCGGCACGGTGTACGTCGCGGTCGCGTTGCGCGGGACGGCACCCGCCGCGCACGGCGAAATCTTCAGCCGACGTTTCCATTTCCCAGGCGACCGGACAACGATTCGCCGTCGCACCGCGCATCTTGCACTCGCATGCACGCGCTTTGCGCTCTTCGGCGAAGGTGCCCGCGCGCTTCTTTGGAGTGAAGGGGAGGCTGTGCGTGTCGAGCGCGCCTGACGCGAGTCGCTCGTGCGAGCTTGGTTCCAAGGCGGATCGCACCGCTGCTTCAAGCACGATCGCCTACATCGCGCTCGGCGCGAACCTAGGCGACCGGCTCGCGACCCTTCGCGATGCCGCGAAACTCCTCGCGGAGACGCACACGATCGAACTCCTCGCCGCGAGCAGCGCGTGGGACACCGCGCCCGTCGGCCCGCCAGATCAACCACGCTACCTCAACGCTGCGGTTGCAGTGCGCACAACGCTCGCCCCGCGCGCGCTCCTCGAAACGCTTCTCGAGATCGAACGCCGCTTCGGCCGCGTGCGCAGCGGTTCGCAGTGGACCGCGCGCACACTCGATCTTGACATCATCATTTTCGGGAATAGCACCGTCGCCGAACCCGACCTTGTGCTGCCGCATCCTCGGTTTCGGGAGCGCGCCTTCGTCCTTCTCCCGCTCGCGGAGATTGCCCCTGAAGCGCGCGATCCCGTGACGGGGGAATCGGTAGAATCCCTCCTTCGTGCCTGCCCTGGTCGCTCGGATGCGGTCAAGGTTGGGCCGCTGATCCCGACGACGTGAACGCGGTCTTCCGCGCTCCCTTCGCGAGCAGCGGGGGTGGTCGTTGAGCCGCCTTCACCTCAGGAGACCAACGCGTCGCGGTGCCGCATGAAGATGCATGCGATCCGCGGGTCAGATCGCGCGTCACGCATCGGAGTATTCATGTCGACCTTCTCGTTCACCCGTCGTTCACTCTCTCGCGTCGTTGTTGCGGCGAGCCTGCTCGTCGCTCCTGCGGCTGCGAGCCTCTCGTCCACCGCGCTCGCGCAGGACCAAGCTCCCGCAGCCGGTCAGGATGCTGCTGGCCTGATGGCAGAAGCCCTCATGCCGAAGGCGCCGGACATCGCTGGTGCGTTCACCGATGCGATGAAGACCCCAGAAGCCATCAAGGCCGCTGAAGAAGCGCTCAAGAAGACGGCGAAGGCATACCGCGACGCGAAGGCGCTCACCGACAAGGTGTCGATCTCGGTCGACGTCATGGGTCGCAAGCAAGAGCAGTCGATGACGCTCATGCGCGACGCCTCGGGCACGCGCGTCGACATGGGTGGCAACGCGATCACCGCGTCGAACGGCAAGGTCTACATCACCGACGTGTCGGTGCCGAAGAAGTTCTACGCGATGCCGCTCGAAGGCTCGATGGTGGAGACGCTCGAGAAGAACCTCGGCAGCTTCCCGCTTCCAGTGCCGCGTTGGATGGTCGACTCGACCGAGCCGAAGGACTTCGGCATGGAACTCGCAGGTGCGCTCGTTCCGGGTGCGAAGCTCGCGGGTTACGACGCCGCAAAGGGCACCGTGCTTCTCACCGGCGACGGTGGCAGCGTTGCGGTCTTCACGATCGATCCAATGACGTCGCTCCTCACTTCGGCGAAGGTCAACATCGTTCCACCGGGCGCGCCTGAAGGCGTTTCGTTCCCGCTCACGATGACGATGGAACCGAAGCTTCTCGAGAAGCTCGAGAGCCCGATCACCGTCGACGAAACCGGTAAGACCGCGGTTGCGACCATCGAAGAACTCCAACCGACCCCGATCGCTGTTGGCGACGTGGCTCCGGATTGGTCGCTCAACGATCTCGATGGCAAGACCGTTTCGCTCGCCGGCCTCAAGGGCAAGGTCGTCGTCATCGACTTCTGGGCTGAATGGTGCGGACCGTGCAAGCGCGGCCTCCCACACGTCAGCGACTTCGCGAAGTGGGCGAAGGAGTCGGGCAAGGCGATCGAAGTGTTCGGCGTGAACACGTTCGAGCAGAAGCGCGGCGACGAGCGCCTCGCCGCGGTGAAGGAGTACTGGACGAAGCAAGCCTTCGTCATGCCATGCCTCGTCGACATGACCGATGACGCGGTGCGCGCGTACGGATTCTCGGGAATTCCCGCGACCGTCGTGATCGGACCGGACGGCAAGGTCGCCGCTGTGCATCAGGGCATCGATCCTGAGAACCCAGCGAAGATCGTCGATGATCTGAAGGCGGAGTGCGAGAAGGCCCTCGCGGGCGGCGCCGCTCCGAAGGCCGGCTAAGCCGCTTTGACGAAGTCACGTTTGATCTATCTCGACGTGCCTCGACGGATCTCGACAAACTCGACATGAACGACAGGCGCGCGGGAGCAACCTCTCGCGCGCCTGTCGCGTTTCATGAATCGTCCACACTTGGCTGCTGTCGAGACAGGTCGAATTCTTCCGCGTTTCCCTGCGATTTCGCACCGCGCGCGCCAATCGACTGCGCGTAAAGTGCCAATCTCAGGAGGCAACTATGGCGACGCGCGTCTCGACGATCTTCGGGTTCTCTCAGACCGGGTTCTCCCAGACTTCGGCTCTCTCGGTCGTTCGAACGCCGCCGCTTCCGCGAACACTTTTGTGTTCGCTTGCACTCGCGGTGCTCGCTGCGGGCATTGCCACGCGACCTGTCCACGCGCAGGACGCGAAGGCGCCAGCCGCGGTCGATGCGTCATCGGATGCCAAAGTGAAGGCCACCGCCGCGGACGACCTCGCGAAAGCAGAGGCTCGACTCAATGAGATGATCGCGGTGTATCGCGGTGAGAAAGGCGTCGAAGTTTCAACGAAGGTCGAGATTGGCGCGCGCAAGGATGGCTCCGAGGGCAACGGCCCTGTCGTCGAGGCGAAGTTTGTCTTTGGCTCCGATCGCCGCGCGAAGATCTCGTTTCGCGGATACGACCTCCGCATCGCGAACGGCAAGATCGTTGCGATGCACGACACCAACCCGCTCGCGTACCTCGAGGTCGGCGACAACGGTTCGCCGTACTACCAGTTGTTCAATGCGTTCCAGGCCCTGCCCTTTGTCGAACTCGCGCTCGCGCTCGGTGAGGACGATCCAACCGAAGTCGCGATGCAGCTGATGCCTGCGATTCCAAACGTCGTTCCTTCGCGCGTCGAGCAAGACGAAGTCGATGGCCAGGTTTACGACGTGCTCGTACTCGTCTCCGATGACGACACCGAGGAACTGCGCATCTTCCACGATCCTGAATCGAAGCTCGTCGAGTCGGTGCGAGGCTCGCTGAAGGGCGGTCCGATGGTTGAAGAGGGCGCGGAACTCGTCTTCAAAGCGAGCACGACAAGCCGCATCCCCGCCGCCGCACCCACCGACGCGATGTTCGTGACCGATCTCGCTGGTCGACAGAAGGTCGACGGACTCGCGGCGTTGATCGATCGTCGCCCGGGCGCGGAACAGGCCGCCGAGGAAGATCGTGACGTCGAACCATTGAAAGCGGGAGATCCGGCGCCTGAACTCGTGCTTCCGCGTGTAGGTGAAGCGGGCGAGTGGTCGCTTGCCGGCGCGCGTCCAAAGCCTGTGGTTGTCGATTTCTGGGCAACGTGGTGCGGGCCGTGCGTTGCGAGCATTCCTGAACTTGCGAAGCTTGCCGAGGAATTCAAGGGCCGTGCGGAAGTCGTGATGGTGAACACAGGCGAGCAAGGTTCGCGCGAAGAGCGTGAAGCGCGCATCCGCACGACGCTTGAGAAGCGCAAGGTTGCCGCCGACGCGACCCTCCGCGGGGTGCTGGATCTCGACGGGCTTGCGGCGCGGCGTTGGCTCGTCCGCGCATTCCCAACGACGTTCCTCGT